>CANJCO010000014.1 GCA_947473045.1 Myxococcales bacterium
GACATCGACGCCGTCGAAGTCTCGTCGAGCGCGTAGCAGTGCTCGAACCGCGCGTCGGCCTCGTAGATGAGCTGAAACCCAGGCCCGCATCCTGCGGCAAGCAGCAGGCCGACCGCGAAGCGACGCATGAGCCGAGCCTGCAGCGCGCCCGCGCGAGACGCAAGGCCCCTTTACCCCTCCACGCCCGTGCACTACCAAAAGGGAATGTTTACGGGCTTGATCGAGTCCACCGGGAGGCTCGCGTCGCGCAGCCGCCGCGGCCCCGGCGCGCGACTCGCCGTCTCGACCACGATCGCGCCGCTTGTCCTCGGCGAATCGATCGCCGTCGACGGCTGCTGCCTGACGGTCGACGCCATCACCGCCAGCGGCTTCGAAGCCGACGCTTCCGCCGAAACGCTCAGCAAGACAACGCTCGGCAGCCTCGCCTTCGGCGCCCGCGTCAATCTCGAGCGCGCGATGCCGCTGGGCGGACGCATGGGCGGACACATGGTGAGCGGCCACGTCGACGGCGTGGGTGCCCTCACTTCGCGGGAGGCCACCGGCGACGCGATCGCGCTGCGCTTTTCAATGCCGCGCGCCCTCTCGCGTTACGTAGCGCAAAAGGGGTCGATCACCGTGGCCGGCATTTCGCTCACGGTCAACAGCGTGAGCGACGCGAACTTCGACGTCGTCATCATCCCGCGCACCCAGCGCGACACCTCACTCGAAGACCTCACCCTCGGGGGGATGGTCAACCTCGAGGTCGATCTCATCGCGCGCTACCTCGAGCGACTCGTCACGCACGCCGACACCTCCACCGACCATGCCTGGCTCTCGCGCCTCGAGCGCGGGGGATATATGTAAAATACACATGCCTACGCTCATCGATTTGGACCCCGGCGTCTTCGAACGCATCAGCGCCGCCATCGCCGACATTCGCGCCGGAAAGATGGTCGTTCTCGTCGACGACGAGGACCGCGAGAACGAGGGCGATCTCTGCATGGCCGCCGACTTCGTCAGCGCCGAGGCCATCAATTTCATGGCGACGCACGGTCGCGGCCTCATTTGCGTGACGCTCACCGAGGAGCAGGTCGATCGCCTCGGGCTGCCCATGATGCACAGCCCCGGTCGCAGCGGGCCGCCGCTCGGAACGGCGTTCACGGTCAGCGTCGAGGCCCGCACGGGAGTCACCACCGGCATCAGCGCTCCCGACCGCGCCTTCACCACGCGCCTGGTCGCCAGCCCCGTCTGCCGCGCCGAAGATCTCGTCACGCCCGGCCACGTGTTTCCGCTGCGCGCCAAGAACGGCGGCGTGCTCGTGCGTACCGGCCAGACCGAAGGCTCCGTCGACCTCGCTCGCCTCGCGGGGCTCACGCCCGCGGGCGTCATTTGCGAGATCATGAACGACGACGGCCTGATGGCGCGCATGCCCGACCTCGAGACGTTCGCGAAGAAGCACGGACTTCGCATCGTCACGATCGCCGACTTGATTCAGTACCGCCTGCAAACCGAGCGACTCGTCACGCGCGTGGCCGAGGGCACGCTCGTCCTCGACGCCACCGGTACCGAGTGGCGGTCGTACGTTTATGAGGTCGCCAGTGACAAGCGCGAGATGATGGCGCTCGTGAAGGGCACCATCACGCCAGGCGCGCCGGTTCTGTGCAGAATGCACACAAGCTCGACGATCGCCGACGTGTTTTCGTCGACGCGGCGTGACGGCGGCAAAAATCTGCGCGAGGCGATTCGGCGAATCGAAGCCGCCGGAAGCGGCGTCGTCGTTTATCTCCCCGGCCACGAGAGCTGGCGCGCGGAGCTCGAAGAGCACACCGGCGACAAAGCGGCCGCGGGCACGCTGCGCGAGTTCGGCCTCGGCGCGCAGGTGCTGGCCGACCTCGGCGCGCGGCAACTTCGCCTGCTCACCAACAATCCACGAAAAATTGCCGGCATCCACGGCTACGGCCTCGACATCGTCGAGAGCGTTCCTCTCGCACTACCCTGAAGAGCATTCCATGACCCAACATCGCACCGTCGAAGGCCAGCTCGTCGTCCCAGCAGGCGCGCGCTTCGCGATCGTCGCCAGCCGTTTCAACCACTTCATCGTCGACCGGCTCGTCGAAGGCGCGCTCGACGCGATCGCGCGACACGGCGGCGATCCGGCCGCGGTCACGCTCGTGCGCGTGCCCGGCGCATGGGAGGTCCCGCTCATCGTCGGGCGCCTGACGGCGAGCAAAAAAGTCGACGCCGTAATCGCCCTGGCCGCGGTGATCCGCGGTTCGACGCCACACTTCGACTACGTCGCCGCCGAGGTGAGCAAGGGGTCGGCACAGGCGTCGCTCGACTCGGGTGTGCCCGTGACCTTCGGCGTGCTCACAACCGACAGCATCGAGCAGGCCATCGAGCGCGCAGGCACCAAGGCCGGCAACAAAGGCTGGGACGCTGCGACCAGCGCCATCGAGATGGTCTCCCTTGGCCGCGCCCTCGACACGGCGGGCTTTTAGGCGATGGGCGCACGCAGAAGCGGTCGCGAGGCCGCGCTTCAAATGCTCTTTCAGGTCGAGGCGTCCACGGCCACCGCCGAGCTCGCGATCTCCCTGTTTTGGCGGCATTTCGAGGCCGATCCCGAGGGACGCCAGTATGCCGACGAGCTCGTGCTCGGCATCAGCGACAAGCGCGCCGAGGTCGACGCGCGCATCGTCGCTGCCTCCGCCAACTGGCGGCTCGAGCGCATGACCCGGGTCGACCGCAACGTCATGCGCCTCGGCGCCTACGAGCTGATGTATCGACCCGACGTGCCCCGCGCCGTGATCCTCGACGAAGCCGTCGAGCTCGCCAAGACGTACGGCTCCGAGGAGTCGAGCTCGTTCGTCAACGGCGTGCTCGCGCGGATCGCCGACGACATCGCCCGCAAAGACGAGGCCCGCAAAGACGAGGCCCCCAGGGCCGAACGCAGCTGAGATGCAGCTCGAGTTCGTCGCACGCGACCTTCGCCGCATCGACGAGCTCTCCGCGGAGCTCATCGCGTGCTGCGTGTGGCAGGACGAGCGTCCGTTCCGCGGCCTCGCCGGACTGCTGGACTGGCGCCTCGGAGGCAAGCTCAGCATCCTCGCCCGTTCGGGTTTCATCTCAGGGCGCGCCGATGAAGTGCTGCTCGTTCCGGGCCGACCACGCGTGCGATTCGAGAAAGTGCTCATTATGGGGCTCGGAGCGCGCGCCGAGTTCGGGGAAGGCTCCTTCGCGTTGGCCGTCGATCGCCTGCTTCGCGCGCTCGCGGGACTCAACGTGCGCAGGGCCGTCGTCGAGCTGCCCGGCCGCGGGCACGACGCGATCGATCCCGCGCGAGCAACCGAGTTACTCTTCGAGCAGGCCAAACCCGAGGAGCACTTCGATGCATGGTGGCTGGTCGAGTCACCCGAGGCCGAAAAGGTGATGCGTGCGCGGTCGCGCGACGAGCTTCAGCGCGCACGACGAGCTGCCATGCAACGTGAGGAGACCGGCCTGTGACTTCCAGACTGCTCGAGTTCGACCCCGGCGCTCCGCCGGTGATCGCGCGTGATGCGGCCACCATCATCGTGGCGCGCGACGCTCCCGAGGGGCCCGAAATTTTCTGCGTCGAGCGCAACAAAAAGAGTCGGTTTTTGGGCGGCGCCATCGTGTTTCCCGGCGGCAAACTCGACGAGGCCGACCGGGACCGCGCCTGGGATGCCCTGTCGTCAGCGCCCGGGTTCGCGCGTGAATCGTTCGCGCCCGATCCGGCCACGCTGCGCGCGCTCGCGATCGCCGCGCTCCGCGAGACACTCGAAGAAGCCGCCCTGCTGATCGCGTGCGGCGGAGACGTAACCGGCGGGGACGTGCTCGCGCTGCGCGCGCGCGCGCTGACCGACAGCGCCGCGCTCCCTTCGTTTCTGCGCGATCGCGGCCTGTTGCTCGACGCCGCGCGCCTCCACCCGCTGGCGCGCTGGGTAACGCCGAGCGCCGAGACGCGGCGCTACGACACGCGGTTTTTCGTCGCGGTGGCGCCGCCCGGACAAGCCGGCGCACATGACATGCAGGAGACCATGGCGAGTTTCTGGGCGCGGCCGACCGATCTGCTCGCTCGCTTCGACGCCAGCGATGTTCAGCTCGCGCCGCCGACCCATCGCACGCTCGAGGTGCTCGCAGGCGCTACCAGCGTCGCCGCCATCCTCGCGATCGCCGCCCGCGCGCGGCTCGCTCCCATCTGCCCGAAGCTGGTGCACGCGCCGAGCGACGAAGGGTCGACCCTCGCGCTGACCCTCCCCGGCGATCCCGAGCATGACGAACCCGAAGCGCTCGTCGAAGGCCGCTCGCGCTACGTCTTGCGCAGCGCCCACTGGCGCCCGGAGCACGGTCCCGGCGCGTCGCGATAGCCCCGCTCAGCGCCCTTCGCGATACGCCTTGATCGCGTTGGCGATCGCGTCGGCCAGGCGCTGCTGATAGTCGTCGCTCGCCAGCCGCTCCTCCTCGGTAGGGTTCGAGACGTAGCTGGTCTCGAAGAGCACCGCCGGCATCCGTGCGCCGACGAGCACGTAAAAGCCCGCGTAGTGAAGGCCGCCATCGCTGACCGCGTCGTATTTGCTGCGAAGCGAAGACATCGCCGACTTCTGGAGCAGCTCGGCGAGCTTGTTCGAATGCGTGGCCTGATCGGCGAGGCGCATGTTCGCCAGAATCGAGCCGAGCTCCACATTGGCGCCCACGCTGGTCGCATTCTCGCGCGCTGCAACGCGCGCAGCGATGTCGTCTTTGGTCGTGTCGAGCACGTAGGTCTCGACACCGTGGCGCGCGTGACTTTCGGCCGCGTTGCAGTGAATAGACACGAACAGATCGGCCCCCTGCTGGTTGGCGCGGGCCGTGCGCTCCTCTAGCGTCACATAGCGATCGTCGTCGCGCGTGAGCGACACCTCGAGGCCGTCGCGCACGAGCAGCGCCCGCGCGCGGCGCGCAATGGCCAGCGTCACGTCCTTCTCCTTGATGCCGGCAGGCCCCCTCGCGCCCGCATCATTTCCGCCCTGGCCCGGATCGAGCGCCACGCTCGCGACCTTTCGCCGCGTGCCGACGCCGGGAGCGCGCCGAGCGACGTCAATGACCACGCGGTAAGGCTCCATCAGGAAGAACACCTTGCGGTAGGCCTCCTGTCCTTCGAGCGCGAGCAGCACGCGCGCGCCGGTGGTTGTGTGCTCAACCGACACCGATCGCACGATTCCGGTCGACGGCGTAGCGCGCGCGACGTCGCCCAGCTCGACACCGTCGAGGTCGACGAACGTGCGCAGCGCCCGACGACCGTGCTGCGCATCAACGTCGAGCGCGTCATCTCCAGCACGAAATGAGGCCTTGTCTGACAAAGTGATCACCACGCGCGCGGCCTCGCGCCCCGACCAGCTCTCCAGCGCGGAAATCTTCGCCGGCCCCATGCGAGGCACCGACGCGTCGGGCGGTGGCCCGGATCCAAAGGCGCCCTGAGCCTCAGTGGCGGCGTCGACGGCGCGCAGCACCCGCTCCGACGGCCTGAACGCGGCGAGCAGCTGCAGTTGCGACCTCGCGCGCTCGGCGCACGACGACTCTGACGCGGCCGGCGGCGCGCCCGCATCGACACCAATCTGAATGCGCTTCATCGCGCGGTAGATTTCGACGTACGTCACCTCCGCGTCCCGCGCGAGATCGCCCGCCAGCTGCGCCGACGCGAGCGCCGAATCACACGCGCCCACATACGACGAATCGCGCGCGGCGGACTCGTACGCGCGGCGCGCCTCTTTCGCGTCTTCGTCAACGCCGTAGCGACGCCACGTTCGCTCAAACAAGCGACCGGCGATCTGGTGGATCTCCGCCGCGCGCTGCGGTGACGGCTCCTTCAAGGCTCGGGCCTCGAGGGTTTGCCCAAGCGCCAGCGCCTCGGGGCGCGGCGGGAGCGACGCTTCCAAGCTGAGGAGCGCGCGTCCGCGGGCCGCGTCATCGCTCTCAGGCGCCGCCGCGTCCGTCGCCACCCTCGCGCCGTTTCCGCAAGCCATCATGCAGGCGGTTGCGGCCGCGATCAGGCCCCGCCGCGCCTCCGACGCCGCAGGAAGAATCGGCCCGCTAGTTGGGCGCTGCGCCTGTGCCGATGTATCCTGCAAAGGCCTTGCCTCTTAACCGACCCGCTCTGGAGAACCGCCGTGCCCAACGCCATCTACGCTGACCGAGCGTCCGGTCAAGTCTACGCTGACGCGCGCGCAATGGTCGACGCCTACATTTCGCGGCTCGCCGAGCGCAGCGGCGGCGCCATCGAGCCCCTCGACGCATCGGGCTACACGCAGCTGCGCAGCGGTTCGGCGTCGGTCGCCATCAATGTGCTCGAAGATCACGGCGTTTTGCTCATTCTCGCGCCGGTCATGAAGGTTCCGGTAGTCGGCCGCGAAGCGCTCTATCAACGTCTGCTCGAGCTGTCCTTCATCGCCACGAGCGACGCGGCGTTCAGCATCGACAGGAGCAAAGGCGAAGTCTACGTACGAACGCTGCGCCGGCTTTCCGGTCTCGACTACGAAGAATTCGAAGACCTCGTGACCACCGTTGGCAAGGTCGCCGACGAGTGGGACGACGCCCTCGCTGCCGAATTTCCGTAGCCCGCCCGCCCGCCGCCCCGCGGTCACGGCGGAATTTCGCAGCGCTCGCATAATTTTATCAGGGGCCGCGCGAAACCTGATTTTTCGGGCGCCGTGGCACATAATCTCACTCCCGCGGCTCTTCTCCGAGGTCACGAACCGATGGCAAATACAAGCGTACCCCTGGTTGCCGGCAAGCTTACGGCAGACGAAGCCGAGCGGCTCGCCGCATCCTATCGCCCCGCGTGGGAGCTCGACGACGCGCCGTTCGCGCAGGGAGCGAGCCTCTCGGCTTCCGAGGTTGACGCGCTCGGCGCCGGGGGCATCGACCTCGACGTCGAGTTGGCGGCACCCGACCTGAAGGCGAAGAGCCCGGCGCTCGCGAACGACGGATTCATCGAGCCCGATCTCACGCCCCCGCCGCGGCCCACAGCGCCCGCAGCTCCCGCCACGAAGGCGAAAGCGAGCAAGCCGCCCGCGCCAAAGCCGGCCCCGGTGTCCGTCGCAAAAGCGGCGGCCAGGCCCGCCCCGGTGCGCGCGGTTCCGACGCCGGCCGACGCGTCAGACGCATATTCTCCGGTGAAGAAATCGAGCCCGGGAATGTTCGTCGGAATCGGTCTGGTCGCCGTAGCAGCAATCGCCGGCGGCCTGTGGTTCGTGCGATCGCCCGCTCCAAAGGCGCCCGCGCCGCAGCCCACGGTCCTCGCCGCCACGGCCGCGCCCGCGCCTCCCCCGCCTGTCGTCGCTACGCCCGCACCCGACAAGCCCCAACCCGCGGCCACCGCCACCGCATTGGCCACGGAAGCGCCCGCGGCGCCAGTCGCCACGCAGGCTCCCGTGGTGCCCACCGCTGCGGCGCCCGAACCGCCGCCGCCCGTCGTCGCAAAGCCAGCCCCTCCGACGCCGCCCGTCGTCGCGAAGCCTGCGCCGCCGCCGCCCCCGCCCGTCGTCGCCAAGCCTGCCCCGCCCCCGCCGCCCGTCGCAAAGCCGGCTCAAAAGCCTGCGACGGTTGCGAAACCCGCGCAAAAACCCAAGGGAACGGGTATCGTCAACGACGTTCAATTCTGAGGCTCTCCGAGCCGATCGAGGATGATTTTGATGAGGACGACCCGTTCGCTGACCGCCGCCGCTCTGCTCTCCCTTTCCGCAGTGTGCGCGGGCGTGGCTGTTGCCCCGCAGGCCCACGCGCAAGCTGCCGACGATGCGTCGACCAAAGCCGCGCGCGTGCGCTTCCTCGAGGGCGTCGATCTGTACGGAAAAGGTCAGTTCGAACAGGCACGCAGCTCGTTCAAGCAGGCCTATGCGCTGAAGGCGCACTACTCGATTGCGCTCAATCTTGCGCTGAGCTGCCTCAAGAGCAATCACCCGCTCGAAGCCGCCAAGTACTTCCAGATTGTACTCAAAGACTCGAGCACGCCCCCCGACAAACGCGCAGAAGCCGAGAGCGGTCAGACTGAAGCGCGCGGCAAGATCGGTCGCATCGAAGTTCAAGTCGCCAGCGGCAGTGAGGTCTATCTCGACGGCGAAAAAATCGGGTTTGCTCCGATCGACACGCTCGACGTGGAGCCCGGTTCGCACGTCGTCGTGACGAAGGGGGCCCATGGCACGAGCGAACAAAAGTTTCTCGTCGTCGCCGGGCAGCTCGTCCCCGTGAGGTTTGGCTCGGTTGCGGCCGCGGCGACGCCCGCTCCCGCGCCGACTCCCGCGACGCCGACACCGACTCCGGCACCGACGCCCGCGGCGACGACCGCACCCGCCGCTCCTGTGGCCGACGCCGCGACGACGGCGCCTGCGACGGACGGGACGCCGACACCCGACGCATCGGCGGCCGCCGACACGTCGAGCGCCTCGAGCAAGAACTGGCTCGCGCCGCCCACGCCCCTGTGGCCGGCGATCGCGCTGGGCGGCATTGGCGTCGCAGGGCTCGCCACCGGCATCGGCTTCGCGGTCGCCGCCAGCAGCGCGCAGTCGAGCGCCGACAACACGAGCGCACAAATCCGCGCTGCGGCTGGCGCCTACAAGGTCCCGACCACGGGCGCCTGCAACAACGTCGGCGCATTCCCGGCAACGGTGCAGGGCCAGGTCACCGACGCATGCGCGAAGCTCACGAGCAGCTTGAACAACGTCAGCACCGACAACACGCTCGCTGCGATCGGCTTTGTCGTCGCGCCCGTCGGCATCGTCGGCAGCGCGCTTTACTACTTCCTGGGTCCGGGCAAGCGCCCCGGCGAGGGTGCCACGGCCTCGGCTTACAAGCCGCTGATCATGCCGTGGCTCGGAGCGGGAACCGGCGTCAACGTCAGCGGCTCATTTTAGCCGCTACGGAAACGCGATGATCCTGGCCGCGCCGGGCGCCATCGCATCGGCTTCGGTGCGCACCAACGCCACCGCGTAGCATCGGATCGCGTCGCATCCGGCGAGGGTGACAGCGTCGGCAGCCTGCTCGATCCGGCTTGTCCCGGCGGCGCCCATTTGTCGATACGCAAGGCTCGCAATGGGCGGGGCCGCTCCTTCGCGGGAGCCAAGCTCCGTCCACGCGACAACAAACGCCTTGCCGACCGAGCCCGTAAACACCGATCCCATGTCGACGCCGCACGGCAGCGATCCCGCCAGCTCGTCGGAGTCGGTGGCGCCCTTCGGCGCGCTGGAGCGGCGAACGCGCACCACGCGAATGTCGGTGCTGCCGAGACCCGCGTCGCAGCGTTCAGCCGCGTCGCGCGACACGACGACGTAGGCGAACGAAGCATCGCCGTCGACTGCGAGCCAGTCGTCGCCCTCCGGTAGCGGCGGCAGGTCGGCGCGCCGCCACGGAGTGAGCGCGGGCAACGCGTCGCGCACGCGAACCGATCCGCGCGCGGTCACGCGAACAAAACCGAGCCCGTCGCCGTGCGTGAACGCGCCATGCTCGCGCTCCTCGTCCTCGCCACTCCCCGCGACAAACACGGGGGCGGAGCGAAGGCCGGCGTCCGCACCGAGCACCGAGAGGCCAACGTCCTGATCGCCGTGTTCGAGCAGATAAACGCGGCGATCGCCGCACGCGAGCGTTGGAGAGAGGTCGTGGGTCGCTGCGCCCAGGGTGACCTCGGTAGCGTCGACGAAGCCTCGCCTGACCACGGGCGCTACGCCGCCGTCGCCCTCGAGCGTCGATACAACGCCATCCTCCGTCGCGCAGGCGCCCGACCCAACGCGCGCAGGCGCCCCAACGGCAGCGCCGTCCTTGTCGAACATCGCAGCGACTCGCACGGTGTCGCGCCCTAGCGCCCCGCTCCAGCTCACCGCGATGCCTCGCGTGCTCGCAAGCACGTGCACGCTGGCGTCGAGCGACCACGACACCCCCGCGATCGCGTCACGAACCCAAACGATATCGCCCGCTGCGGTCATGCGAGCCACGCCGATGACTCCTCGCGCGGCCACGAGGCCAGCCACGTACACGTCGCCGCCGGGCCCGAGCGCTGCTGAAAACGGACGCGACAGCGGCAGCGTGAGTTTGGGCGCGAGCGCGCGCGAAGACGGGACAGGCGGCGCGACGGCGGCCGCATCGACGACGGGCGCGCTCGACTCCGAACACGCCTTGCAGCCACCCGCTGCAAGCAGGCAGGCGAAGAGCGACGCGCGAGCAATCAACCTGGCCGGTGCGCGATTCATCAATCGCCCATATGAAGTCACTTCGTGCGGGCGAGCAACTTCCGAAAAGTCGTGCGCGGGCAGCGCGCTGCACGAGCCGCCGCGCTCAGGTTGCCGCCGTGCTGCTTCACCAACTCCTCCGCCGCGTTCGGCGACAACGACAGGCGCTCGCAGGTTTCGTCCACTCCGCCGAGGCCCCGCTCGATATCAAGCACGTCGAGAACGCCCTCATCCCCCGCGAGGTCCGCCGCGCGCACGAGAGCGTTGCGCAGCTCACGCACGTTGCCGCTGCGCCACGGGTGCGCCGCGAGCCGCGCGATCGCAGCGCTGGTAAGCGTTCGCCGGCCATGGTCGCCCTGCATGCGCGACAGCAACTCGATCGCGATCGCAGCGATGTCGCCGGGCCGCTCGCGCAGCGGCGGCACCCGAATCACGAATACCTCCAGCCGGTGGTAAAGGTCGCGCCTGAATTCTCCTTCAGCAATCAGACTTTCGAGAGCGGCATTGGTGGCTGCGACAACCCTCACCTGGGTGCTCGAGACGCCGCTCGCCCCGACGCGGCGCAAGTCGTAGCCATCGAGCGCGCGGAGCAACTTCGGCTGAAGTTCGAAGGGGAGTTCGCCAATCTCGTCGAGGAACAGCGTGCCACCGCGCGCCTCGGCGAAAGCCCCCGCGCGACGTTGGTGCGCGCCCGTAAAGGCGCCGCGCTCATGCCCAAACAACTCGCTTTCCATCAGCTCGCGCGGGACCGCTGCGACATTGATGGGCAGAAACGGATATTCGCGACGGGGCCCCTCAAAGTGAAGCGCGCGCGCAATAAGCTCTTTCCCCGATCCACTCTCCCCTGTCACCAGCACGGGCGCTGCGTAGCGGGAGAGGCGCCGCACCTGCGCCGCGATGCGCCGCATTTCGCTCGACGCTCCTGCGACTCCCTCGAGCGCACTTTGGGTCATGTCCGCGTCGTCGAGTGCGCGCGCGCGACAGATGAGCGAGCTTCGTCCGATCGTGATCATCGTGCCCGGAGCGGCCCACGCCTCGCTAACCCGGGCGGAGCCAACGTAGGTGCCGTTGCGCGACCGGAGATCGCGAACGGCCACGCCGGATCCGAGCGCCGACAGCTCGACGTGGCGCCCGCTCGCTGTCGGATCGTCAAGCGGCACATCCGCCGAAGCAGCGCCTCCTACGATGATCGGCGACGCACCGATCGGAACCGCGCGTCCGCCGGCGTCGTCCTGAACTTCGAGTATCCACTGGGCGCTGCGCCCGGGGTGTCGCTGAATCGTCTGCGTCTCTGCCCTTGGCTCCGACATACGCTGCCCTCCGGAGCGCCCATCGCACGGGCGCCCAGGAGGTTGCGTAACTTCGCCTCTGGCTTCAGCCGCCGACTGCGATGCCGAGCGCAGTGCGGAGCGCGAAGTACTGCTCGCTGACGCTGAACACCAGGAGCTCCTTCATCTTTTCGGCCGAGCTGAGATCGCCGGGGAGCTGCGGCTCGGCTCCGATGATCTTCCGGGCAATCTCAAGATCGGCGCACAGCAACAAGCCCGCGCGAGCGCCAGTGATTTCAACCGTCTGCATCCAGCGTTTGAGATCCGCGCGCGCGCCGTCTTCCATGAACTTCTGCACGACGAGCCGCAGACTGTCGCGCGCGATCGGCTGCATGTGTTTGACGAGTTCAACCGCAGTGAGGTTGACCGCCTGTTCCATGTCCGCCGGAACGGCGAAGTCGCTGACGATGAGCTTGATTGCCGCAAAAAGCAGCACTTTCAGCTCGTTCATCGTCGGGAACAGACTTCGGATGTAGTGCTCACCCCGGTAGGTCGACAGGTGCTTGCTCACGATGAACGTAAGCTCCTGCGGCGAAAATCCGGTGAGCACCGACTGCCCCGCAACGCTCGCCGGAGGCACCGCCGCTACGGCCGCGAGCGCGCCCGCGATGTCGTTGCGAATGTACAGCTCCGGAGCTTGAACGCTCAGCACCTGCGCCGCCCAACCGAACGTCTTCGCGAACGTCACGGTGCTCGTCGCGGGGTCCTGCTTGAAGCGCTTGTCGAGCACGGGCAGCTGGCGCGCCTGACGCAGTTGGTTCGTCTTCGAGATGATCGCGGCCGGCGTGATCATCTCGAAAATCTTGCCGATGTAGATGTTCTCGTCCTTGTGGAAGAGGTTTTTCACCCACTGTTCGTTGTCGAGGCGGCTCTTGACGGGCAGCATCCCACGCGGACGGTAGTCCTCGAAGAAGCGCTGCTCATCCGGATCAGCCTTGCGCAGGAACGCGAGCGCGGCCGCCATGCACCAGGCACGGTCGTGCTGCTGCGTGCGTGTGTAGAGCTTGTAGAGGCTGCGGTACGGATCGATACGCAACGGATCGCGCTGCAACACGATCGTGTGCTCGCCGATGGCGGCCTCGATCTGATCGGCGGCCTCGTACAGCTCGGCGAGGATCTGCCGCTCAACAGCCTCTTCGGGCTTGTAGCGCGTGGCCATCTTGAAGGCCTCGATCGCGCTCTTCGAATCGTGGAGGCGATCGCGATAGATGATGCCGAGCGTGTGCCAGAGGTTGAACTCGAGATCGGCGTTCTGGCCAGTCGTCGGCGCGAGCCGCTTGAGCATTCTGCGAAACGCGCGCTCAAGCTCCTTCCAGTCCTTCCGGGCCGTGAGAATCTTGTTGATGCGCTCGAACGCCTCAAGAAACGTCGGATTCAGATCGAGCGCCTGATTGAACAGCTCGAGGGCGCGATCCTGATCGCTCTCCTTGTCGCGGTAGAGCTGCGCCATCGTGTAGATGAACTTGCTCTTGCGCACGGGATCCCGCTCGAGATCGCTGATGGCCTGAATGGTGTCGATCATGCGCGCCCAGCTTTCGGTCTGCTGGTAGAGCGCGAGCATCGCGTGCAGGAGCGGAATGTTGTTCGGCTGAAGATCGCGCGCTTCTTCGTAGGTCTCGAGCGCCTTCGCCGGGTTCTTGTCCTGATCGCGCCAGAGCTCGGCAATCTCGCCGAGCATCTTGAAGCGCGCGTCGGCTTCGACGACGCTGTCGAGCAGCTGCCGCTTGTAGGCGACCACTTGCTTCCAGTCGCGCAGCTCTGAGTAGAGCGCCACGAGCGCCTCGAGCGTCTGCGCGTGCGCGCTGTCGGCGCCGAGCGCCTTCTCGAAGTTGTTGATCGCCTGTTTGGCCTGGCCCTGCTCGCGCTTTACGCAGCCGAGGCGGTAGTAGACTTCGGCGCGCGCCTCGGTCTCGTCTTCGCTCAGCGAGGTCAGAACCTTTTGGTAGTTCGACAGCGCTGCGGCCCAGTCCTTCAGTCGGAAGCTCACGTCCGCGAGGCCGCGAATCGTCTCCGCCGAGGTCTGGTCAAGCTGCAGCGCCGCGGTGAACGCCTTCAACGCCCTGTCGTCTTTGCCCAGCTTGATGCTGACCGTGCCGAGCTTGCTTTGCAACTCGTGCTGCTCGTGGCGGTCGCGTTTGCCGCTCTTGCGAACGAGCATCTCGAGCAGCGGCTCGGCAGCCTCCCAACGCTCGGCCGCGACGTACTCGCTCGCGAGCGGCATCGCCGCGTCTTCGTTCTCGGGGTCAGCTTGAAAAGCGGCTTCCCAAGCAACGATGGCTGCGTCCTTTTCGTCGAGCTTCTCGCTCCTGAGCTTGCCGATCTCGACCAGCAGCCGCGCGCGTTGACGCGCAGACTGCGTGTGGCTCTGCTCGAGATCCATGTACTCTACAGCTTTGTAGTAGTCGGTGTCGTCGAGCGCGATTTGGCGGAGCGAAGCGAGCGTCGGCAAGTGTGCGGGATCGAGCTCGAGAACCTTGTCGAAGCTGTCGCGCGCCGAGATGCGATCGCCGAGCTTTTCGTCCTGAATCTTGCCAATCCGGTAGTAGGCCTCGACCCGCGTCTTGCTGTCGCTGGTGAGGTCGGCGACGCGCATCGTGAACTCGATCGACTGCGCGGTGTCGCCCTGCTTTTCGTACAGTTTCGCGATCGCTTCGAGCGCCGGCACGTGGCTGTCGTCGAGATCGAGCAGGTTGCGATAAGCCTCAATCGCGCGATCGACGTCGACGATCTCTTCAGCAAAGATCTGAGCAACGAAGCCGTAGTTCTCGACCTTGGTCTTACGATCGGCCGCGATCGACACGTGGCGCTCGTACGTCGCGACCAGCTCATGCCACTGCCGCAATTTTCGGTAGTTACGCTCGAGCGCGAAGTACGCGTCTTCGTGGTTCGGATCGATCTCGAGCACCTGCTCAAGACGCGCCGCCGCGAGCTCCGACTTGAGGAACTGCTCCTCGTGAAGGTTGGCAAGCTGCATCAGAATGTCGACGCGCTCGCGCTCCGAGTTCACTACGTCGAGCTGAGCCTCGAGGACCTTGACGAGCTCGGGCCATTCCTGAAGGCCCTCACACGCACGGACGAGGCCACGCATCGCGTTGACGTTCGACGCATCGATTTCGAGGACCTCGCGATAGACCTGCGCCGCGCGCGCGGTGTCCGCGAGCGTCGTCTCGAAGAGCGAGCCGACGCGGAGCTTGCTCTGGACTGCGGCGGCGGGGTCGGACTGCGACGCGGCCATGCGAACGAGCACTTCGACGAGCTCGCGGGTCTGACCGCGCGCTGTGTAAATGCGCTCCAGGTTCTCGAGAGCAGGCACGAAGTTCGGGTCGACCTCGAGCGCGCGCTCGAAATAGGTCATGCCCTGCTCGGTCTGCCCCATGTGCTGGTCGAGCAGCTCCCCGAGCTCGTTGAGGAGCTCCTTGCGTTCCTCGTCACCCACGGCCACTTCGAGGGCACGGGTGAGCGTCGCGCCGAGCTGCTGCCAGTTCGCGCTCTTGCGGTGCAACTGAGCCATTTGCCGCAGCGCGCCGACGTTGTTCGGATCGAGCTGAACGATCTGCGCGTAGTACGGCTGGGCATACTCGGGGCGCCCGAGGTCTTCGCCGTACCACTTGGCGAGGTGCAGGCAGAGGCGGATTTTCTGCTTCGGATCGGTCTGCTCCTGGAGCCACTCGCTCGCGGTCTTGATGACCTCGTTCCAGCGGCCCGTCGCCTGCGCGATTCGCTCCAAATAGCGCGCCGTCTCGCGATCGTGGAAGTCCTCCGAGAGCGCGTTGATAAGCGCGTCGAGGGCCTGGCCCTTATCGTCGAGGTGCTCCTCGAACACGCGCGCGATCTTGCGCAGCAGCTCGGCACGCTGAGAGGCGAGCTCGCGACTCTCGAGTCGACCGAGGAGCAGCTCGACGAGCGGCTCCCAACGGCCGGCGGCCGCATGGAGCTTCTCAAGGGCGTCGAACGCCTCGTCGCTCGAAGCGTCGATCTCGAGCATTTTTTGATACGCCGCGGTGGCGCCGTCGGGCTCGTGAACCGTGTCAGCCCACAGCGCGGCGATCTCGCGGTATTCGGCGAGCTGCTCGGGCGCGCCTTCGAATGAAGCTGCGCGCCGCATCTTCACTTCGATCACCTCATGCCAGCGTTCCTCGGCGCGGTAGAGCGCCTCGAGAGCGTCCATCGCCTCCGCGTCAGCGCCCACTTCGAGCAACTTCCGCCACGCGTCCGCGGCGTCGAAAGGCTGCTGAAGCTGCTCGCCGTACGTCTTCGCGAGCTCGCGGAAAATACCCTTGAGCTCCGCTTCATCGAGATAGGCGGCCGCCCGATCGACGATCTGGTGGAGCGCTCCGACGAGCTCGTAAGCGTCACCCGCGCGACGCCGGATCGCCGCGATCGCACGCAGCGACGCCAGATTCGCCACGTCGATATCGAGAACGCGCATGTACTCTTCAAGCGCCATTTCATCGCGCTGAAGATGCTGACTGAAGACGAGCGCGCGACGCGTGAGAATGCTCACGCGAGCGTCGTCGTCGATGGTCGCGGCGCCCTCGCGTTCGAGGATTTCGACGAGCTCACGAAAGGCCCCCTGCCGCTCGTACAGGCGAGAGAGCGCAGAGAGCGCTTCGGTGTCCTCGCCGCGCAGGTCGAGAACGATCTTCCACGTGTCGACCGCGCGCAGATCGTCGCCGAGCCGATCGGCGCAGAGGTGCGCGATCTTCGAGCGAATGTCAGCCTCGGCAGCGTCGCCCGACGCGTTCGCGAGCTCGCGCTCGTAGACCGCCATCAGCTCGCCATAAGCCTGCTTCTGTTCGTAGATGCGACCCAGCGCCGCGATGGCGGCGTCATTGGCCGGGTCGAGGCCGTCGAACAGCCTGCGATATACACGCATCGCGCTGTCAACGTCACCGATGCGCTGCTCGTAGAGCTCACCCAGGCGGACGTGGATCTCGGTCAGCTCGTGCGGCTCACCGCCCGCGCGAAGCCTCTGCTCAAGCACACCAGCGAGCTCGGGCCACGACTCGATCGACTCATAGATTCGGTCGAGATCCGACAGCGCCTCGGAATCGAGCGGAGCGACCGTGAGCACATATTTGTATGTCTCTTCGGCCTTGGTGATGTCTCCGAGGTCGTCCTCGAAGAGCTTCGCAAGTCGCTTGCCGATCACAGCCTGAACGTGCGGATCGGAGTGCGCACCGAGCACGTCGGCGTACGCGTTGGCGACCGCTTCGAAGCCCTCGTCGACCGACGCCGCCAGACGCGGAAGCTCCTCGGCGCATTTCTCGTCGAGCGGGAACTCCTTCACGGCGCGCGCGTAGACTTCGAGCGCCGCTGCGCCGTCGATGAGCTTCTCCTCGACCAACTCGGCAATCCGATAATAGGCAGCGAGTCGATCTTCCGAGCTCCCCTCGTCGCCATCGGCTCCGCTCGCAGGCGCGTGCGCGAGCTGCGCCTCAAACACGCTTCGAAGCTTCTCCCACTCGCCCGAGGCGCGGTAAATCGGCTCGAGAATCTCGCCGATCTCGACTTGCTTGGTGCCCGCCGCGAAGAGCGCCTCAAGCGCTTCGACGGTTTCGGTCTGCTCGGGCGCGGCTGCGAGAACCTCGCGATACGCAGCGATCGCGCCGTCGAGGTTACCGAGGCGCGTTTGGTTGAGCTGTCCAAGCCTGTGCTTGAACGCGAGGATTTCGTCCGGCGTCTGCCCAACGTCGGCCTCGCGCGAAAGAATAACCGCGAGCTCGGACCATCGCTGCGTCTGGGAATAGAGGCGATCGAGCGCGCTAAGCGACGCCTGATTCTCACCGTCCACCTCGAGGGCGCGCTTGTAGCGAATGATCGCCTCCGCGCTGCTCTCGAGCTGGGTCTCGTAGATCTGCGCGATTCGAAGCGCGAGCTCAACGAAGCGATCGGGATCGCCGGCGAGTCCGGCGAGCGCCGTATCGTAGAGACGGGCGACGTCGCCCCAGCGCTCCGTCGCTGCGGCGAGCCGCTCCAGGTGCGCGAGCGTTTCGTGGTTGGAATCGTCGAGCGGCAGCGCGCGAGCGTACGTGTCGAACGCCGCGCCGAGCGCGTCGAGGGCGTCTTCATGCAAGCGCGCGATGCGGTGGAGCAGCTCGACTTTTTGGAACGGGTCGTCCGCGTGCGCGACTTGAACTTCATACACGCCAACGAGATTCCGCCAGTCGCTCGCAGCCTCGTAAACAGACTCGAGCACGCCGGCCGCGCCGAGCGTGTTGGAGCCGCCCGCCTTCATGCTCTCGAGCGCGCGGAGCGTCGGCTCGTGCCCAGGCTCCTGCGCGAGAATGTCGCGATAGAGCTCGATGGCGCGCGGGGCGTCCTCGAGACGCTTTTCGTAGAGCTCCGCAACCCGGTACTGGTAGCTGATCGCCTCGGCCGCATCGGCGGTCATCTCACCTTGACGGTTGAGAACGCTGAGCAACTCGGCCCAGTTTTGCGCCTGCTCGTAGAGAACGTCCAAGCGCGAAAGCGCCTGAAGGTCGTCGGGATCGAGCTCGAGGATCTTTTGGTAAGTATCGATCGCCCGCGCAACGTCGCTAAGCTCACGCTCGTATACGGCGCCGACCTGATAGTAGATGCGCTTCTTCTCGTCGGCGTCCGAAATCAGGTCGACTTTGCGTGCGTAAACGCTGAGCAGGTCGTTCCATCGTGAGAGCCCGAGGTAGCGCTTGATGAGCGCGTCGAGCGCGCGCAGGTCGTCTCCGTCAACTTCGAGTACGCGATTGTAGACCGCGATGGCGGCGTCAGGCCTTTGAAGAATGTCTTCTTCGATGGCGGCCGCCTGAAACAGCGCGTCCTTCTTTTCGTGAAGCGCGTCGACGATCTCGGCCTTGCGCTGAAGAATCGCGGAAAGCTCGGCATAGCGTTCGGAACTTCGATAGAGGCGCTCGAGGGACTCCGCTGCGACAAGGTTCGCCGGATCGATCTCGAGCACTTTTCGGTAGCGCGCGATCGCAGCGTCGACGTCCGCGAGGTCTTCCTCATGAATGCGCGCGCTCATCGCATAGAGGGCACTCGAAAGATCGGGGTCCGATGCCGCGGCTGCGCGCTGCTCGTAAACGCCGGCGAGATCCGCCAAGCGCCCCGCGCCACGCGCGACGCGGTCAAGTGACTGCTGCGTCTGCTCGCTGGCGGCGTCTTCGGCAAGCGCCCGCGCGAGCGTCGAAAACGCCTGATTCGCGTCCCCGGCTGCGTCTTCAAAAAGTTGAGCTATCTGGTGGAGAAGTTCCACCTTGCGCGCCGAATCGTCGGCCCGGCTCACCTGCACTTCGTGCACGCCAATGAGCTTCTGGAAATCGCCTGTCTGGCGATAAAGCGGCTCGAGCAAGTCGGCAATCGCGAGCGCGTGGGCAGGATCGCGCCCCAATCGTTCGAGCGCCGCGAGCGCCTCGGCGTTGGTCGGATCGCGATCGAGCACCTGGCGATAGCCCTCGAGCGCGACATCTACCTGTCCCATGTGAGCTTCGCGTAGCCCCGCAACGCGGAGCATCAGCGCGAGCTGCGCGTCTTCAGTCGCCGCGAGCGCGAGCTGCGCATCCAGATTCTCTGCGAGGTCGGCGTGCATGTTCTCGCGGCTAAAGAGCCCGTCGAGCGCCGTCAGCGCCCGAAGGCTCGCCGGATCAGTCTCAAGCACTTTTCGATACGAGGCGATTGCCTGTGCGGCACTGCCGAGCCTGCGGTCCTGCACGTCGGCCATTTGCGCGAGCAGTTCCTCGCGAACTTCGGCGTCTGAGCTCTGGTCAGCGCGGCGCTCCAGCACGCCGACGAGGTCGGCCCAGCGACCCGTGCGCGCGAAAAGGCGCTCGAGCGCAGCGAGCGCGTCGGAGTCAGCAGCGTCTGCCTCGAGCACGCGGGCGTACGCGGCTGCGGCCGCGTCGACGCGATCCAACCGCTCTTCGATCCCCGCAACCTTTAGCCAGTATTCGCGCGCGAGCGACGCGTCGGCAACCGCAGCAGCGACCGATTCGTACAGGGCGACGAGCGCGGCGTGGCTGCCGGCCGACTCGACGACCTTCTCGATTTCTTCGCGCGTCTCAAGGAGCGACGGATCGTCCTTCAGCGCGCTGGACAGCAGCGTGAAGGCTCGGCCGAAATCGCCGAGTTGCTCACCTGCGATGCGCGCCGCCTTGCGCAGCAGCTGAACCCGCCGCCCGAGCGCCAACTCGGTCGAAGCGAGGATCTCGAGAACATCGGCGAGCTTGCTCCACTCGGCCGCTTCTTCGTAAATCGGTTCGAGGATCCCTGCGGCGTCCCCGCGCAATTCCGGATGGGCGAGCAGTGCCTCGAGAGCCCCCTTCGCCGGCGCGTGCTGCGCATCGAGGTAGAGAATCTCCCGGTAATTTTCGAGAGCGCCGGGTGCATCGCCGAGGTGCTTTTCGAGCGTCTGACCAAGCTTGTATTTCAGCTCGACGAGCTCGCTCTCGCCTGCGTCCGACTCGATCCGGCGGCGCAAAATAGCCGCGTAATCCTGCCAGCGACTCAATTGAGCGTAGAGCGCCTCGACCGCTTCGAGCGCCGGCCCGTCCGTCGGCTCGTCCTCGAGCACGGCGAGGTAGGTCGCGATCGCGCGGTCGACGTCCTTGAGTTCGGTCTCGTAAAGCTTCGCCAGTTCGAATTGAATTCGCTTCTTGTCGGCAGCGTCGACAGCAAGGTCGCGGCGCCGCTCATAAATCGAGAGAAGCTCAGATACGCGGCCGACCTGTCGATACAGGCGTTCGAGCGCCTCCAAGGCTACTTCGTTGTCACTCTCGATTTCATATACGGCGCGGTAGACCTCAAGCGCGTCGTCGACGCGCCCGACCTCGTCCGTGAGCACGCGGCCAAGCGCCAGACGAAGCTCGATCGAAGCCGTTGCGTTGCCATCTTCGACGGCAGCTGCGATCGCGCGACCGTAGCTCACGATCAGCTTTTCCCACTCGCCGGCAGCCTTCGCCGCACGCTCGGCGTCTACAATCGTCATTTCGTCGTCGGAGGCCAGCTCGAAGGCCGCGAGGTAACGCTCGAAGGCCTTCGACGGATCTTTGACCTTGGTCTCGTAGATCGCTGCCAGTTCGCGCAGCAAAGCAAGCCGGGCCGCAGCGTCGCGCTCGTGCGACAGCTTCACCTCGAGGGCTCCGACGAGGAGCTTCGCGTTGCCGGCTGCCGTGTAGATCGGCACAAGCGCCTCGGCGGCGCGCAGGTTGTCGGCGTCAAGCTCGAGGACCTTCTCGTACGCCTTGGCTGCCCGGTCGGACTTCTGCTTTTTGTCCGCCCACAGCTCCGCAATCTTGAAGAGCATGCCGAGCTTGGCGTCGCCAGCCGTCTCCTTTGCTTCCTGCTGCTCGAGAACGCGAATGAACTCGTCCCACTTGCCGCTCTCGGCGTAGAAAACCTCGAGGTCATCCCAGCGTCCGAGCGCGAGGTATTTCTTCTTGAGTGCCTCCTGCGCCCGACGGTCATTCGGATCAAGCGTCAGCAGCGTGCGCCACGCGGTGACTGCTCCGTCTTCGTTGCTCAGGCGCTCGCTGTAAATCGTTCCGAGCTTGTTCAGTATCTGGATGCGAGCCTGATCGTCGTACGTAACCTCAGACTGCTTCTCGAGCACCTCGGCGAGACGCTCGAAGTCTTTGCTCCGCTCGTAGAGTTGGCCAAGCGCGCCGAGGGCGTCGACGTTCGACGCATCATTGGCGAGCACTTCCTGCCAAAGCTCGATGCATACTTCGGGGTTGTTGCGAATGCGCTCGGTGGCGAGCTTTGCCGTTTCGAGCAATTTCGCGCCGCGAGCGGCGCCCGCCGGAAGCGCAGCGGCATCCCTGCGCTGCAGCACCAGCAGCTTCTCCCAATCACGCCGCTTCTCGTACATCGGCCGCAAAAAATCGACCGCGGCAGCGTTGTCGGAATCGAGCGCGAGCACGGCCTCATAGGCTTTTACGGCCTCGCCCGGATTGGCAAATTTCGACACGTAGAGTTCGGCAGCTTTAGTGTAGAGCGCAACCTTTTCAGCAACGTCCGGAACGAGCGCCGCGAGCTGCAATACGGTCTTCGCGTATTCGTTAAACCGCTTCGCAGCCTCCTGCTTTTCGGCCGCGGCACGGAGTTCGTCGATCTTTGCCTGGTCAACTGCGACCGGCTCGGGCGCGGGCAAAGGGGCGGGCTCCTTGGCGATTTCAACAGGCGGCGCATCGGCAGGCGCGACTTCTGCCGCCTCCTGAGGAACGACGAGCCCCGACTCGGCAGGAGCAGCCACATCACCAATCGACACGTCGTCGAGGCTCACCATTTCGACCAACCCTTCATCATCAACATCTTCCGACGCGCCGACCGGCTCTTCGCTCGGCGGGACGAGACGAACCGATTCGCCGATTTGCAGCTCAAATGCCCGAACCTGCGGGTGCTCAGGACAGCTCGCTGCGAGCCTCTCAAAAGAGGCGCGCGCTCGCGCGAGATCAGCGGTCTCGCGCCAGGCGATCGTGGCTGACTGGGCTCCGTAAAAAGACGAGACCGCAGCGCCCGAATCAGACGCGAGCGCAGCCTCGGCGAGGCCGAGCACGCGGTCCCAGTCGCCTGCCTTGGTCCCGTAAACCTCGCGCAGAACATTGAAGGCTCCCTCTTGCGAGGCGTCGCACTTTACCGCCTGCTCAAGGAAACCGGCCCCAACGTCGGCGTTCTGATGGCGCGACGACCAGCGCGCTCCAAACGCGCAAGCGAGCGCTCCGCGCTGCTTGAGATCGGGAAGCGACGAGAGCAATTCTGCCTGCGTCGGCTCGAGCTCATCGAGCGCGTTGCGCTCCGTTATGGCGGACTCGTAGTTGGCAGCTACGTCACGCGACATCGGCGCCGCTGAATAGGCCTTAAGCAGCAGCCCCTCGACCTCGTCGGGAGCGAAACGACGCGCCACGCGCGCAGCGCGAAGGTACAGCGTCGCCGACTCGGCAGACTCGCCAGCAGCGCGCAAGAGCGACGCTACGTGGGCCTGCCACGAGTCACCGGCGACCTGAACGTCCTCGAGCCGAGCGCTCGCCGCAACGCTGTCGCCGCCGCTCGCCGCGAGGGCCTTCGCGTAGGTCGCCGTCGCCTTGTCGTAGTCGCCCGAGTCGCAGAGCACGTCTCCGAGCTCCACAAGCAGCGCTGTCGATTGATCCGCCGAACGCGGGGATTTCAGCTCCAGCTCGAGCAGCTTCTGAACCATGTTCAGCTTGCCGAGGTCCCAGTAGATCCCCCGAGCCGCACCCAGGCTCTCGAGCAAAGCCGGATTGAGCTTGTAGGCGTCCTGATAGTGCCTGAGCGCCTTAACGCCAGCGAGAAACTTCTCCTCATACAAACGCCCGAGGCGCAGGTGCAATGAGGCCCTGAGCTCAGCTCCGTCAGCTGCAGCAATAGCCTTCTCGAGCTCGTCGACCAGCGAACGCCAGTCACGGTTGATCTCGAGGTACGAAAGACGCTCCTGAAGGTCCATGGATCCTCGTGGCAGTGACGCCAAAACATCCCGCGCGAAGAGCGCGCAGGGGTCGGCCAAAGGGCCAATCGACGCAGAACGCTAACAGACCGCGCGAGCGAAGTGCGCGCAGATCTTCAGAGAAATTCACGCGCCACATGTGGGCGCTCCACACACGCGCCAAGCCCGCGCTGCACCCGAAAAACGGAACAAAAAGAAAACGGCCTCCCGCAGAAACGGAAGGCCGTGCTCGCCGACGAACCAGCGACCGTTCAGGGAGCGGCGCTGCCCTCGACCTGCTTCAGCAGCTCCTGGGCCTGCGTGCACTCGCCGGAGTAGCGCGCCGCCGCGCCACCGCGACAAATGATCTTCTGAAAGTTCTTGAGGTTTCCGGCCGCACCGCTCTTGTTCGGCGGCGTCATGCGTGAGTAAGCCGCGCCGAGGTTGAAGAAGGCGATCTGCTGGCCCTTGTCGGCGCATGTCCCACAAGACTTCTTGGCCGCCTCGAACTCCTTGACCGCGCCGCTCCAGTCGCCCTTGCGCTCCTGAATCTCGCCGTAGAGCGTGTGCACGTTGAACACTCCGCCGGTCGTGTCACCTTTCTCGTGATTGATGGCCTCTTTGATAACCTGCTCGGCCTCGTTCAAATAGCCAAGTCGGATATAAAGATCGGCGAGAGGAACATAATAGGCAAGTTCGGCCGGATTAAGCGATATCGCTTTTGTGTAATGCTCGAGCGCTTCCTTTTCCTGATCGAGATGCAGGTAAACGCCGCCGAGATCGAAATGCGGATCGGCCATGTTCGGATCAAGCTTCGCCGCAGCCTCGAGCGGCTCCTTCGCGTCACTCCAGCTCGCAGGCCCCTTCTCCGCGAGCTTCACGTTCGCGTAACCGCGGAGGTAGAAGTAGTCGGCATGCGTCGGGGCGAGCTTCTCGGCCTTGCTGCAGGTAAGCGCGACCTTCTCCCAAAGCTCTTTCTTCTGATAGGCCCCCGCGAGCTTCCAGAGAATACGGTAGTTCGACGGGTCGAGCTGCGTGGCCTGCTCGTATTTACTAATCGCGTCGTCGATATTGCCGCCGCGCGACTTGTCGCCTTCATTGGCCAGGTTCACAGCCTCGATATTGTTGCGGCTGCACGCGCCGAGCGGCAACGTTGCAGAAAGGACGCTCACGAAAACGAGGGCTCGCTTGAACATGATTTCTCCGTCTAGAGATCGGAAGGCGAAAGTAGCGCGCGGAGTCTAGAGGAACGCAGCCGATCATGGCAACGCCCTTTGCGTAGACTACAAAAAAGCAGCGAGGGCGAAGCTCGAAGCGTCGCCCTCGCGCAGCCGTTTACGCTTTCAGTGCGCGACTCGCGTCACTGATCGCCCGGGTTGAAAATAATGGGATAGACGACCGTGACGATACCGCCCTCAGGTTGCGGGAACGACAGGTTCTGGAACCCTCGCACGACGCAACCGACGACGCCTTGGTCGGGCAGCTCCGACCCGCCGTCCTGTGCCGTCGACACCGAGCCGTCACGGCTGATGACGAACTTCACAGAAACGCGGCCTGAGAGGGCGGGATTCGAGCGAAGACCGTTCTCGTAGCAGAGGCGGAAGCGGCCAAAGTTTTGGCGAACGATACGCTGAATGACCTCCGGGGGGAGGCGGCCGTTGACTGTCGTCTGGCCCTGACGAATCGAAGGAGCCTTCGTCTGGTGGGCGCCGCCGAGGCGTCCGTGGCCGTTGCCGAATCCCTGCCCGGTGCCCGTGCCGGCCCCGTGCCCGATGGTGCCAATGTTGCCGAGGCCGATGCCTTCGCCGCGACCTCCGCCACCCTCGCCAACGCCCGACAGCCCGAGGCCACCCGCGCCGAACGAGTCACCGATGGCGTCGCCCCACATGTTGCCGCGCGCGCTCATCGGGTCATTGCCCAGCGAGTCGTCGCGACCCCAGGGAGCCGTCGGCGCGTTCGGATCGGCGCTGGCGGCAGAATTCAGCAGACCGATCATCCCGAACTCAGCAGCCTCTTTGAGCGCCGCCTGGCGAGCCACGTGCGGATCCTGATTATCCTGGGGCCCCTGAACACCGAACTTCATCCCGGTCTTGTTGGTGTTGGGATTGCCCATCGAGCCTTCCTCGCCCTTTGCGCGAGTGCCCGTGCCGCCTTCTTTGTTATCGGCGTTGGTGTCCGGAACCTGCTCGGTCTCCTTCTCCTCCTGCTCGCGCTCAGCTTCCGCGTTGAGCAGGTGCTGCATCTTCAGAATCATGTCGCGATCGAGGGCTTCGCTGTCATCAGCGCCCAGGTTCGGCATGAAGAAGAACAACGATGCGAGGATGCCGATGTGCATCAGGAACGACAGACCGGTGTACATGTAGCTGGTCGGGTCGAACGAAGAGAAAACGCCCGTCGGCGGCGATTTGCCGGCATTTCCAGCCGTAATCTGGAAGGTGAGACCGCCAGGAAGGGCCTGACGAAGCCGGCCACCGGCCGGAAGCGCGAAGTCGAAACCGCCGCTGACGTTGCTGCTCTGCCGGGCTCGTCCGCTCGCGACAAACTCCTCGAGGCTGATCTTTCCCTGCCCCGGGATTTCCACCGTGCCAACGGCCCTGGGGAGAATCACGACGGTGCCACCGGGCGCAACGACCGGCGCCGCTGCAGCGCCGAGAACCTCGGCCGGAACGAAGAAGTTGTAGGCCAGTTTGCCGGGCGCGCCGCCTTCGTCGCCGACGACGAACGACCCGGCCGCCGCAACGTGCTCCACGTGCAGGACGTTCGTATCCCACATCACCATGACTTCGCAGGTCGGCACATGCGAAACCTCGACTTCGTCGGGATTCACTTCCGGACCGCTCCGCACCATCTCGTAGGTGTAACTGCCGGGTGGTGCGTTCGGGTCGACGTCCGTCGCCATCGCCGCCGCAGAAGGCGGCGCCTGAACGAACGGGCTGGTGCTCGCAAACGGATTCATGGCGGCCGTCGCTGCGAACGGATTCGCCGAGGCGAACGGGTTCGACGCCGCAAACGGGTTGGCCCCTGATGCTGGAGCAGACGGCACCGGCCCGGGAACAACAGCGAGCGACGAAGCTGCCGGCGGCGGCGCATACGCCGGAATCGCGGGCTCTTCGTAGGCAGCGGCCTGCGCGTATTCCGCAGCTTCAAGCACAATCACCGTGGAGCCGATTTGAACCTGGTCGCCAGGGTGAATCTTGCACTTGTTCACACGCTGGCCATTCACCATCGTACCGGGCTCGTTTCCGAGATCGATAAGGGTGATGTCGTCGGGGGCTGCGACCTCGATGACGGCGTGCATCCGCGACGCCAGCTCATCTTCCACGCGAAGGTGGCTTCGGGGATCCTTGCCGACCTTGACGATGTCTTGCGCGATTGTCTCACGACGGAGGAGCTGACCTCCCTGCGAGAGCGCAAACGTGAGCGCGACCTTAGCCTTGCCTTCCATCGTGTACCTTCCGCCGCTCGACTACGGCCGCTACTTCTACAAAAAACGAAAACGCATCGCGAGGCTGAGCGCCCCGGCTAACCCGTCAGAGGTTCTCGACCGACTTCAGCATCTCGGGGACGAACGAAGTGCGCGGCCGAATCAGCGTGGTTCGCACCGGTCCAGGACGAACTTTGATCGTCGCGTCGTTCGGCCCGAACCCGCCGGCGCTCAACGGATCGTCGGAAAATTCGTACCCGTAACCCTCTTTGCCGTCGCTTGACTTCGGCTTGTCCTGTGCGAGCGACGCGCCCGCCAACGTGGACAAAGAGGCGAAAACGAACGCTCCCATGACGAATTTGCTCGCTCGATTCATGGCTGACTCCGTGACCTTTGCAACGCGCTCCTCGGAGCGCCATTCTCAAACGCCCGCTCGACCTCGAGCGCGCGCTTCTTCAAGACACCTTGACCCAGCGGTTACAGTGTCAGTGTACGCAGGCCCTCAGAGGGCCGTCAAGATGAGAACTCGGTGACTCGAAAAAGACCGGTCGGGCAACCCCGCGGCGCGCGCCCGTTAGTAGAGACACGTGCGCGCGGGATTGGTTCCCGGCTATTTCGCTGCCCCGGCCGGCTGTACCGGAGCCTGGGGCGCGGCCGCCGGCGTAGGCGCTGCGGCGGCCGGCACGGGCGCTGCTCCGCCCTGATTCGCCGGCGTTGAAGGAGGGGCGGACGGCGGCGTCACCGTATTCTGGTCCGGAATCTCGAGGAACTGAATGATGTCGTCCATGTCACCGATGCGCCCGCGATCGCAGGTTTTGGGGTTCTTCTTGCAGAACTCCTCACCGTCGCCCTGCGCTCGACGAACCGCGCCGTCGTACTCCGTCTTACCGGCCGCCTTGACGATGAAATCACGATAGATCGCCTGCGCAGCCTTGTAGGTCTTTATCGTGCTTGCCTTGTCGCCGCCCGATTTCGCCTTGTATTCCTGCGTCAGAATACCCTCATTGTAGAACGCGTCCGGCCTCGCACCATCGAGCTTCTTGCAGGTGTCGAGCTCGGCCTGCACGCGGGCAAGTTGGGCGTCATAGTTGCTGTCGTTGATCTGACCTCGCAGCGCGAGCGCGTAACCAAGGTGCGCATCATAGTCGTTCGGGCGCATCTGGATGGCCTTCTCGTAGGCCCCCTGCGCCTGATCGAACCCGCGGAACGACAGATTGACGGCAGCGTAGTTCATCTGGGCTTCGAAGAAGCGCGGATCAAGGCTCGCAGCGGCTTTGAACTCCTGAACCGCGCCGTTGACCTGACCGAGCTCATTTTGAATGAGGCCCGCCGTATTGTGAATAGGGGCGTAATCGCGATTCTTGCGAATCGCCTGCGAACACACCAGAGCCGCGAGTTCGAGCTGCTGAACGTCGGCGCGTTTCGCCAATGCGGCATTGGTCACGATGGCGCGACCGCCCTTCTTGGTAATCGCTCCCGCCTTCTTCTTGGCCTGCTGGAAGTAAAACAGCGCGAGCTGATTGAACGCCGGCATGTAGCTGTCGTCGATGGCGAGGGCGCGCTGAAGGTTCGTCTTCGCGCAATCCATGTCGTCCTTGCAGCCATTGCCCGGCGTCGCGCCGTCACGCTGCATTTGGAACAGCGCCAAGTTGACGAGAGCGGGAACGTTTTGGAACTGAGCGTCCAATACGGCCTGCTGCATCGCGCCTATCGCACCGTCGAGGTTACCGTCTGCTTTGTAGCTGTAGAGCGCGAGCTGTACGCGCGCGAAGTGGAACTTCGAGTCGTCGGTGAGCGCCTTTTGAAAGCGTGCCTTCGCTTCCGCGTCGTTGCCGCAGCGCTGCGCTGCGAGCCCCGCGTTAAAGGTCGCCTCGGGGAACCGACCGCTCTTCTGCGCGCTCGCGGCCGACTCGAACTTCTTCGCGACGTCCGAGCACGCGGAGTCGTTCCAGTCGTTGGCCTTGTCGTGCGCAACCATGGCCTCAACGGCCTCAGAAAATCGAGCCTGGGCGCCGCTATCGACGACCTCCCCGGTTGAGGTCGTGGGGCCGGACGGCTTGCCCGGGCCAGCTGTTCCAGGCGTCTCACCGCCCTTGGGCGCCCCGCCACAAGCGGCGGAGAAGACACTGAGGAGACCCGCTGCGAGAATGTATTTCGCCTTCATCGCCAATCTCCTCACTTCTTCCCGCCGGACTTGTCGCCGGACTGGGTGTCAGCCTTCGCTTCAGGAGCCTTGTCGGGCTCGCCCGAGGGCGCGGCATGCCAGAATCCTCCGCCTACGAGCAACGGCGGCTGCTTGTCCTCGAGACCGCTGTTCGAGAGCGTGGGGGCTCCGCGCAGCTCGTCGACGACGTGATATTCGCTCTTGTAGTTCTTCGCGAGCCACACCTCGCAGGCGCGGGAGTAGTCGTCGAAGTACTGGTACTTCACCGAATAATTGAGGCACGTCGTGAGCGCAGGCTTCGCGTTGCCCGTCTTGATGGGCTCGGACGCGCTGTCGAGGTTGTTGAAGTAGTTCAACTTGATGTCGTTCCACGACAGCTCGTCTGCCGTTCCGCAGGCGACTGCGCAACCCTTCTTGTCCCACTCTTTGGGGTACGGAGCGCGGCGGAACTCGTCGACGAAGTCGCCCCACATGAGGCCTACACGCGAACCCGCGGCGATAACCCAACGCGGCGGCGGCTCGGGCTGAAGGTCGATGATCTTCTTGTATTCGACCTCCGCCTTGCCGATTACGTCCTTCTTCTTCACCATCCAGGTCCCGACCTTGTCCTTGACGTGCTTGAGGACATCGTCCTTTTTGCCATCGCCACGGTATTCGGGGAACTTGACGGACTCGACGGTGAGGCGCCGGTTTTCCTCGGCACTGTAGAAATAAGCCTCTCCAACCGCGGTGAGCGCCTTGGCCAGCCGCTTCGTCTTCGCGCCCTGATCTTCACCCGGATAGGCGTCGTTCAGCCGCTTCATGACAACCGCAGGATCTTTCCAAAGATCACGAACCTTCGCGTATTCGGCCGCGGCGCCCTGAGTCGCACGCGTCTTGCTGTAGGCGCGCGCCAAGGTCGCGTGAGCGAGCACCTGAACGTCGACGCCGGCGCGGTCGATGAGACTCATCGAACCCTTGAGGGCCGTCTGGGCCTTATCCCAATCTTCCTTGTCGGCGTAGTGAGCGCCGATCGCAAACGCGACGGCGGACGCCTGCGTCGGCTTTGACTGCCCGTAGTTGCGCTGGAAAAGCTGCGCATCTTCGATGGCCTTGGCCTCGTCGCCGAGCCCGAGACGAAGCAGCACGGCATCGCTCAGGGCCTGCTCAGCCTTGTCCGCCGTCTTGTCTTCCCGCGCGTACTTCTCATACCAGTCCGCGGCTTGGCTGTAGTCGGCAATGGCCTGAAAGTTTCCGCCAATCTCGTAGACAGCCTTCTTCGCGAGAGGGCTCTTGTCCATGTGATTGTTCGGATTGAGCAGGATGACGCGGGCAGCAATCGACTTGGCGACCAGGCGGGCCGCCTGGTAGGCGCGCGCGGCGTTGTAGACGAGCTCGTCGCACTTTTCCGCCTGCGGCTGCTGATTGTTGCGGACCGGGGTCTCACAGTATTTCTTGTAGACCTCGAGGTAGGAATTACCCGCCTGCTCGTAGGTCTGCAGCGCGCCCGTTCCGCCCACCTTGTCGGCGGTCTCGACCAGCTTTTGGGCCTTGAGTCGAAGGATGTCGACCTGAATCTTGTTCAGGCTCGTGCACTGCTCGTCGTTCTTCTTGGCCTTCTCGCCGGTGCAGTAAAGCTCGATGAACTTGGGCACGTCGACCGACATGTCGTCGAAGCACGAGACGCGCGGCGGCTGCGTGTGCGCACCAAGAACGTTTACGCTCTCGAGATAAAGCTGGGCCGCATAGATTCCGACGTCCTTGTCGGAGTTGTTCATCGAGATATCGCGGAACGCCTGCGCGGCCTCCTCCCAGTGCTGGGCCTCGAAGTAGGTGCGTGCGCGCGCGTACTTGACCTCAACCAGCTGGTCCTGCCCGGTAGCGTCGTTGCCGCCCGGGTGGATGTAGCAAACGTAGCGGTTGAAGGCCGAGAGCATGCCCTTCTGAACTTCGGTGAAGTCCTTCGGCTTGAGCTGCGCCTCTTCGTCCTCAGCCTTCGCCTTCTTGCCGTCTTTCTTCTGACCCGGAAGCTGCCCGGCGCCCTTCTTGGCCGAGTCCTTCGGGTGGGCGGCCTCGTAGATGTTCTGGTAGCAGAGCACCGACGCATAGGCTGCCTCGGCCGCTTCGGGCGCGTTCGGGTTCTCGGCAACGACGGAGTCGAACGCGGGGCCGCACTCGGTCCAGCGCTGCTGGAAATAGAGCAGGTCGGCCATTGCGTACTTAATTTTGTACGTAGTCGGCCAATCTTCTTTTACGACGCGCGGGAACTGGAATTTGCCAAACTCTTCGGGCGCCCAGTTGTCGACCGTCTTCTTGTACAGGTAGGCCGCGAGCGACATTGTCTTCTGGTCGCCGGTGCCGCGCTGCCCTTGCGAGCCCACCGCCTCAAGGTGCCAGGCCATCGCCGTCTCGGCTACGAGCTCGGCAGACTTGTTCGCGCACTCGAACTTTGCTTCGTCCTTGTGAGCGCCGTTCTTGAAATCAGCGAAAACGCGGAGCTGGTTGTCGAGCTCGGTGCGAATGGCTTCCTTGTTACCGGACTTCATCGCGAGGGTCGCCTCAGTGATGTGGCCCTGGTACAGGCAGCCCTTGTCGCCGGCCTTGTCCCGCGACATGAGATCTTTGAAGAGCGCGACCGCTTCAGGATAGTGGCCCGTATCGAGGTAGTTGTTACCCAGATCGTCCATCATCTTGAAGGTTTTGTCGTTCGTTCCTTGCGCATCTCCTGCGAGATTGTGGAAGAAATTGAACGCCGCGCCGGGATCGCCCTTGAGCGCATAGACCGGAATCACGTCGCGGCGAGCGCTGTCGGCGAGCTTCGCTGCCCCGGGCTGCTGCGAGAAATTCGTTCCGAAATCGATCGTCCTCTTGAACGCGTTAAGCGCCTTGTCGAGCTCGCCCATGTTCCAGAAAACGTAAGCGAGCTTGTACCAGGCGTAGCCGTAGACCTTGCTCTTCTCGGGCGGGAACTTGATAACTTCCGCGTACGCCTGCGCCGCCAGGCCCCACTTCGAAGGGTCTCCTTGCGCCTCGTTGAAGAACAGCTCGCCGAATGCCAAATAGGCGTTCGGTATATATTTCGAGTCGGGCTTCCGCTGCGTGAGCTCGTAGTAGACCTTACGCGCGTTCGCGGTGTCGTTGGCCTGCTCGTACTCGTAGGCGAGGTAGTAGAGAACCTCGTCGATTTGCCCGTACTGCGGGTAATCCTTCTTGATTAGCCCGTAGTAGCTGACGACCTTGTTTCGCGCGTTGAGCATGATGCTGTTCGCGAGGTTCGCCTGCGCCTGCTTCTTGCCGGCTTCTTGCGGGTTCGTCTTTTTGAGCCCGTCGCGATCGACCTCAGCCTGCGTCTTTTCGCGAAAGGCAGCGCTTTCAAGTTCGACGTAGTCTTCCGCGAGACGCCTCGCGAGCTGGACGCGGTCAGGGGCGTTTGCGGTTGTCTGCGAGAACAGGTTCTCGAGTCCGGCGATTTCGGTCGCCAACAGCGCGCGGGCGCGTGACTGCAAACGGCTCTTGCGCTCGTCGCGGGGCGCTGTCTCGCTAGGATTGGTCGGCGCCTTTTGCTGGTCACGCTTCTTCAGCTCGGCCGGGGGCGGAGCCGAGCGAAAATTCGCCTGGGGCGCTTTTCCGTGCTTCGAGACGTCGAAGCTGCTCGGGCCGGTGTTCGAGCACGAGTTCAGCGTTTGTTTGGCGGCGTCGGTGATGCAGAGGCCGCCCGGCTGATCGCCAGCGTGCGCGTTCGACACGGCGAACGCACCGGCCGTGAAAACGAGCGATGCAAGAATCCGTTTCATCGACACTACCTCCCGCACTTCGACGTGATGGACTGACGGTAAAAGCCGAGTTCGTCGCGCCAGTATTCGCCGTTGAACGGCCAGAGCACGTGCTCCTCGTCAGGCTTGACGAGGTTGGCCTTCGACTCTGACGCCGTCACCTGCGCGCCGGCCATCGCCGCATCGAGCTGATTGCGCTGCGCTGCGGTGATGTCGATGAGAATCTTGGCGCCGTTGCGCAGGTTCTCGTTCAGTTCGTCGACGTTTCGCTGGTAGCGATCGCGGGCGAGCTGGCCGGCGTTGCGCACGGCGAGGTCGCGAGCAAGCTGCAAGGCGTCTTTGACGTCGGAGCCGAGCGTCGACTCCTGGAAGCTCGCCTTGGCCTTCTTGAATCGGCCGGCCTCGTCGTCGAGGACCTTTACGTATTCGAGATTTCGGAGCAGCTGGCGGTCAGAGAGGGCGAGCTCAACGATCGGCTTGATATCCGACTTCAGGTTGGCGGTCGTCGTCCCCTTGGCCTGATCGTCGCGCACCTGCTTGAGAAACTTGAAGAAGGGTTCTTCTTGGTTATCGCCCTTGAAGCGGGCCAAAACCTTGCTCATATCGTCGTAAATCGGCTGATATTTCTTCTGGAACTGCGCGACGATGGTGGTCGCATCGTCGTACTGGCAGTTGGCAAAGTAGATGACAGCGCGAAGAATCTCGGCCTCGGGGTAATACGAGTTCGGGAAGTAGGGGGCCTGAATCGTGTGGATGTTGCCGAGCGCGTGCGAGTAGTCGCCCGCCATGAAGTAGGCCCACGACTCCTCGAACAGCGCGTCAAGCCAGTACTCGCTCGCCGTGTCGACTTTGTTCCAGTACTTGACCGCGGCCGACAGCTTCTGCTCGTCGATCGTGGGCGCGTTGTTTTCGTCGAGGCGAACCGACGCGGAATAGTAGGTTCGCGCCATCGACAGATAGGCGAGATCGCGCAATCGGGACTCGTCTTCAACGCCCTCGAGGCCGTCGTCAATCGCGGTAACGATGTCCTGGAACGACTTCACGGCCGGCACCGACTTGCGGAGCTGCACGTTCGAAATGCCGCTGAAGAACTCGCCCTGAACGAAGTATTTGCTCTTCCGGTCGACCTTGCCGAACAAGGCGAGAGCGTCGTCGTACTGGCGGTTGCGATACTTGTATCGACCCAGCAGGTAGTTCAGCTGCCAAAACAGATCGCGCTGGTTCGGGTTGTTGAACTTGGCGATCTGGTCGTTGTTGTACTTACCCACGCGCTCGACAATGTCGGCGGGCTCGGGCAGGTCGGTCGCCAGTTTGCTGAGCCAAAGCAGCGTGTCGTTAAACTTGAGGTGATTCGGCTTGTCGGCGATCTCGCTGAAAATAGCATAGGCCGCCTGGTAGTACTTGAGCCGGTACAGCGCGATCGCGAGGTGAAACTGCGCGAGTTGCTTGTTGCCCTCGTCGTCTCCGGTCTCGCCCTTGCGAACGTGGTCGAGCGCGAGCGCCGCGTCTTCCCACTTTTCGCCGTCGAAAAGCCGCTTGGCCTGAGCGGCCTGCTCGGTCATTTGTCCGGCCATCGCAGCTTGTCCGTCGTCGGCCGCCGGCTTCTTGCCAGGCTTCGCCGCGCCCTTTTTGGGAGCCGGAGCGTCATCGAGTTCGACGGACTGCTGCTGCCCTCCTCGACCCTTGGGACCTGCCGCAGGCTTGCCCTTCTGCGCGAGCGCCGCGCCTGAAGTTGCAAACGTCAAGGCCGTAGCCAAGAGGAAAATGCGCGCCACCGGTTTACGCATCGTCGTGCTCCTCGATTCGATTACTGCCGCTCTGTTCAGATTCGAGCAGCCAAATTGCGGGTATGCCCGCGCCATGTGCTTCGTTACTACAGAGGCCGCTGCCCGCGATAGGGCGGGCAAGCAGTCTCGTTCAAGAATGTTTCCGTGCGCGCCGAAGGCCAGACACAAACCCGCGGCGTTTTGGAAAACATGCTTGCTTCGAAGGGCGAGATGGTACGGAGCCTCTTTCGACTTTGTCAAGGCGAAACCAGCGGCTGGCCGCGCATTCCACGGGCGCGTGGCCGGTCGTCCGAGCGGCATGGTGGCCGGCGAGACGGAAGTCGCCGGCGCCGGCCATCCTGGAGTTGTGAACGGCGATTTGGCGCGCTGGGCCTCTTGCGTGCTTGACGCCCTTTCGGTGGCTCATGTAGCCTAGGGGTTCTACTGATAGTTGCCGCGCGTTTCGTTGCAGCGACGTGGTGCTACGGCGCTCGTTTTGCGGCGCTGCGTGCCAACATTTAGAGGCAGACGGAGAGCTCTCAGATGACTCGATCCATTCTCGCGCTGGCTGCTGCTATCGGCCTCACCGGCATTCTTGCAGGCCAGGGATGCAAGCAGACCGGCGTCGGTGACCCCTGCGTTCCTGAGCAGGAATACCGGCAGGACTTCAACGGCTTCGACCAGAACGAAGTCAACATTGAGTCCAAGAGCTTCCAGTGCCAGACGCGCCTTTGCCTCGTCAATCACTTCCAGGGCCGCGTTTCCTGCGTTTACGGGCAGACCTCGAGCGGCCAGGGGCCGGTCCCGGGTCGGGCCGACGGCGATCCGGGTGGCGCGTGCACCGTGCCCGGCGACCCGTCCAAGAAGATCACCGGCGACCCCTCGACGAGCAACAAGGCCGGCGCAACGGTTCAGCCGCAGTGCTTTGGTCGCGAAGCGGCGAAGGCCGTTTACTGCTCCTGCCGCTGCGCGAACCTCGACGGCAAGACCGACGACGGCGCCAACTACTGCACGTGCCCCGACGGGTTCGCTTGCAGCCAGTTGGTTACCTCTATCGGCGGCAACTTCAATGAAGGCCTGACCGGCGCCTACTGCGTTCAGAACAACACCGTTTTCGACCGCGCGAACCCGTGCTCTACCAATTGCGATCCGACGATCGCCAAGGGCAAGAGCGGTTCCTGCCTCTGAGTCGCTCGCGCCTCGGGCGCGCAGCTGAAGCGGTCGCTGTCGACTATCTCGTGAGCAGGGGCTTCGAGGTAGTCGATTGCAATTTGAGGGTCGGAGCGCTCGAGATCGACATCTTGGCGCGTCAGGGTCCCCTCATCGTCGTGGTCGAAGTGCGAACGCGTGGCGCCACATCGTTTACGCGCGCCCTGTCCAGCGTTGACAGCGTCAAGCGCGGGCGGCTCGTTCGGGCCGCCGAGCAGGTCTGGCGCGAGCGGTTCGCCGGCGATAAAACCGCCGAGCGCCTGCGGTTCGACGTTGTCGCCGTGTTGTTCGACGACAAGACAACGCGCGTCGAGCACGTGGTCGGCGCGTTTACCGCATAGTTCAGCCCTCGAGCGCCGCCTTCATCGCGTCTCTGAGGTCTTCGATTCCCGCGATCGAGCCCCGATCGGCCCGTTCGCGTGAAGCGCCGCACGACGCGCAGGCGACGTCAGCTGCGCGGGCTCCCGCGAGGGCGCGCTCGAGCGCCGCGACCTCCTGGGCCTGCCTGGCTTTAAGCTTTTCGACCATGTCCTGGAACTCTTCGAAGAAGTCCTGAAGCTCGTCGCCCTTGCGCAGTCCGCCAGTTTCAAAGTTCAGCTTCCCGCTGCCAACCTGGCGCAGGAGGAGCTTCATTTTGAAGACAGGTCCGGCGACCTTGTGGGTGACGTAAATTCCAAGCAGCCCCATCAGTACGACCAGCACGCCGAGACCGCCGACGACCCCGGTCATCATGGCGTGCTGCTGTCGCAGGACGCGTTGGTCCGACTCGAGCGCGGAGTCGTTGAAGGCCTTCGTGAGCTCGGGGTTGTCGCCGTAGACGGGATCGTCCTTGATCGACATTTTCACCACGTCGGAGACTTTGTTGCTCTCGGCGACGAGTTGGCGGCTGGTGCTCCACAAAAATACGCCGAGGATGAGGCTGAGCGAGAGGGTCACGCCTACGAGAAAGGCCGTGTATTTTAGCTGAAATCGGCTGTCGACGAGGTAGTTTTTGAGGCTGCGCTGATGGCGGCCTCCAGCGTCGGAGCCGGTAGCGAGTGCGGGTGTGGTCATCGAATTCTCCGCGGCTGCGGCGCCGCACGAAGGGCTCCGCGCGAAACTGCCGCTATCGTGCACGGTTGTGCGCGAAGTGTCATCAGGCTGCGTGAGCGCATGGGGGCATCATTTGAAATTCTGCACGAACAGCTCCGCGGCGCGAGCTGCGGATGCGCTCATCAGGTTGTCCTCAGAGCCTCGGTCGCCGGCCCGAACGCCCGATTGCGCCGCGCCTGCGGGCACCTCACCGCGCAGGTCCTTGCCCGGATAGGTGAACACGGCGACCTTGACCTTCACTTTCAACGTTCCTGCTTCGTAGTCGAACTTATCGACCGACACGGCAAGGTAATAGCCCTTCAACTTACGACGCGCGACGACCGCCCGGGCGGCCTCTGCGGTCTCGACGCGGGGCGCGATTTGCACGGTTCCGAGAGCCTCGAGCTTTGCCCGCATCGCGCCGACGATCACGCGATCGACGTCGGCCTGCGGGCGCGCGCTGCTGTTGGCGACCGGCGAGATTGACACGTAGATCTTGGCGTTTGGAGCGCTTAGCGGGGGTGCGTCAAGTGGAGAGACGCTCGCCCCCGCTGGTGGCGCCGCGGGGGCCGAGGCCTCGACGGCTGCGACCGCGCGCGTGAGCTGCAGCTTCACGGAGTCGTTCGTTTCGGCGGCAACGCGCGCCCTCATGCAGGCGAGGGACGACGCCTTCGCCAAGCGCTTGAGGCCCGCAGCGGCTGCTTGTCGGACCACTTCGCTGGTGTCCGACAACCCAGCGCACAGGGGAAGCACCGCGGCTTCGTCGTTGGTCGCGCCAAGAGCAAGCGCCGCGTTGGTGCGCACGCGAAAGTCCTCTGCCTTCATGCGATCGATCAAGAACGTTGTTCGATCGTCGGCGCGGGCCACCCCCGCCGAAATGCAGACTAAAGCCGCAAGGGACGCCAGCAGGCGAAACACAAAACGATACGTGCGGGAGTTGAGCAACGCGCTGGCCTCAGGGATCTCAGACGTTCGATCTACTCCGAAGCTTCACCAGTGAATGCGCCGACGTGCGATCGACGTGCCGTTTCGTCGTAGAGTGTGTGCCGATGCGCGCACGCGTAATTTTCTGCGCCGTGACGTGTCTCGCGGCCGTTTGCAGCCCGCAGGGCGCCCGGGCGGCGCCTTTGCTCAAGATTCGCGGGCACCTCGTGCTCGATGCGCAGGCGCGCGGCAACCACGAAGGGCTGGTCCTTAATGGACGACTCACCGACGACCTCGGCGCACCCGTTGCCGAAGGCGCGGTCGCGATCGCGTTGCGCAGCGCCGCGCCGGCCCCGGCCGCCGGGGCGCGCGTGTCGGAGACCGCGGCGGTAACGTGCGGGGCGCGCCCTGTGACCGCTCGCGAGGCCGTGCTGGATGCGACGAGCGACGAGGCAGGACGGTTTTGCGTCCGATTGCCTCTCGCTGCCGGCCGCTTTTCAGTCGCGATCCGCGCAGACGCTTCGAGCGACTATGAGGGAGCCGCCATCGAGCTTCCGTTCGAGATCGGAAGGCGAACCGTTTCGCTGCACTTCGACCCGGAAGTACGGACGGCATCCATCGATGCGACCGAGCTGAATCTCGAGGCGGTGGCCGCATTCGAAGATGACGCGGGCGGGCTCGCCGCCCCCGCGCTAACGGTCACGTTGGAGCGCGAAGACGGCGCCAGGCTCGCAAGCGGTGACACCGACGCGAGCGGTCGCGCGAGACTCCGCGTAGACGCCACGAAGCTGGGCGCTCCGGGGCCGGGAATGCTGCGGCTTCGCTATGCAGGCAACGCGAGCAACGCAGACTGCATGCATACTGCATCTTTTAATCGTTCAGCCCGCGTCACGCTTGCGCCTGCAGAGCTGGTCGTAGGTGGCGCGCCCGAAGACGGGATAGCGATCCCGATCATCGCAAACACGAAGGCGGGTCCGGTGATGTCCGGCAGCATCGAGGCCACCATCGGCGACCGGTCGGTCGGGGCGGCGCCGGTTCGCTCGGGACGGGCGGACCTCCTCGTGAGCTTCCCGGCGCATTCGGCCGGTGACGTGCCGCTACGCGTTCGCTACGCGCCCGATACTCCGTGGGTGCTGGGCGGCGATCCGCTTCTGATTAACGTGCCCGTTCATGCGCCGGTGCCGACGCGTCAGTGGCCGCTCCTTGGAGGCGCCGCGCTGCTCGCGGTCTGGCTTATCGCGGGTCGGTTGAGGTCGGCACGCCGGAGCGCAGCGGCACACACCGCAACGTTGCGCGGCTCCGCGCAAGCGAGTTCCGGGGTGGCAGAAATTGCCATCGTGCGAGCCCTGACGCAGTCGGATCAGCATCGCTCGCTGGCGGGTACAGTCATCGACGCGCACGACCGGTCGCCCGTGGCAGGCGCGCACGTCAGCGTCGAGCAGCGCGAGATGACCGAGGTTCGCGTCGTCGTCGCCGGAGTAACCGGCGCGGACGGGCGCTTCGAGTTGCAGCTGGCCGCCCTCTCCGGGCCCGCCGATCTCGTCGCAGAAGGAGCGTTGCACGCGTCGCTGCGGCTGCCCCTGCCTCGCGCGCAAACCGTCGAAATCGCGCTGGTATTGAGAAAGCGACGCATGGTCGATGAGCTCGTGCGGTGGGCACGCCGGCGAGGTGCGCCTTTCGACGCGACTCCGGACGCCACACCGGGGCACGTTCGCGCCGCCGGCGGGGAGCGCGAGCCCGACGTCGCCGCGTGGGCCGAGGCCGTGGAAAACGCCGCCTTCAGCGACGCGGCGATCGACGCCGAAGCGGAAGCCCGCATCGCGTTGGCCACCCCGAATCGGGGCGCCACCTCCGGCGACCCGCGAAACGCGCGTTGACCAGCGGCCGCTGCGTTATATAGTCCCGCGCCTGAGCGCCTCGGCCGTATGCCGCGCGCCGACGCCGCAAGCGAAACTCGCGCGCGTTGCGTCACGGAGACTACGCATGACAATCCTGTTCATCCTCATCGGGTTGGTGGTGCTCGGAGGCGCGGCATTCGCTCTCACGCGAAAGAAGAGCGACGCCCTTGCCGAGGGCGAGCCGCCGAGCCCAACGCTTCCGCCGAAGCAAGCGCCTACGAAGCAAGCTCCAACGAAGCCCGAGGTCCTCACACAAGCGCCGGCCGCTCAGCCTGCTGCCCCCCCCGCGGCCGTTGCGGCGGCCCACGATTCCGAGCCGGAAATCATCGAAGCGCCGGTCGTCACCGAAGTTCCGAAGCGCGCGCCGTCCCCTCCTCCTCCGCCGACGTCGAAGCCACTGGCACCGAAAGTCGCCGCAAAGGTCGTCAACCCGAAAGAAGTCGAAGCCCTGCGCAAGGGCCTGACCGCGACGCGCGGCGGGTTCATGGCGCGCCTCAAGTCGATTTTTTCGGGCAAAAAAGAGCTCGATCCGGCGACGCTCGAACAGCTCGAAGAGCTGATGCTCTCGAGCGACGTCGGCGTCAAAACGACGCAGGCGATCCTCGGCAGACTGCGTGACCGCGTGCAGCGTGAGGGCACTTTTGATGCCGACTCTGCCTGGTCGGCGCTGCGGGCCGAAGCCAAAGAAATTCTCAGCATTGGCGGAGGCGGCCTCACGCTCACCGGAAAACCGACCGTGGTGCTCATGGTCGGCGTCAACGGCGTCGGCAAGACCACGACGATCGGCAAGCTCGCGACCCGCGCTTCGCTGGCGGGGCAGACCGTGATGCTCGCGGCGGGCGACACGTTCAGGGCCGCCGCCGTTCAACAACTCGAAGTTTGGGGCAAGCGCGTCAAGGCCGAAGTCGTGAAGGGCAAAGAGGCCTCCGACCCGGCTGCCGTCGCCTTCGACGCCACGAACAAAGCAAAAGACGCAGCCGTGACCCTGCTCTTCATCGATACGGCCGGCCGCCTGCACACCAAGAGCCCGCTGATGGACGAGATCAAGAAGATCAAGCGCACCATCGCCAAGGCCATGGACGGGGCTCCGCACGAGACCTTGCTCGTGCTCGACGCGACGACCGGGCAAAACGCCGTCAATCAGGCTGCGATGTTCAAAGAAGCGATTGACCTCACCGGCATCGTGCTAACGAAGCTCGACGGTACCGCCAAAGGCGGCGTGGTACTTGGAATCTGCGACGAGCTCAAAGTCCCGGTCCGATACATCGGCCTTGGCGAGCGAGCTGAAGATCTCCGCGAGTTCGACGCCGACGAGTTCGTCGAGGCGCTCTTCGGGCAAGACGAAACGGCGCCGCCCGCCTGATAACCGCTCCCTAAACCTTCTTCTTATCTCTCCAATTCCAAGACTTATGGCGTCGACACGCAAATATCGTTGATTGCACGATTTTCTGCGTGTTATAGTGGCTGGTGGTTTAGCTATAAGCCAAAATCCTCAGTTTTTTGGGGCAGTTACGCAGTCCTCGCACTGTCGAGATCGCCGAGCTTCTTCGCGTAAGGGAAGTGGGGCGGTGCCACCTAAGGGGTCGCGATGAACTTCAGGATTGAGCCGGCCGGCAGCGCCGGGCGGATCGAACGGAAGCCTGACGAGGCTCGTAACAAACCGGTCGAAAAAATGAGCAAGTGCTTCGCGCTCGCTGCAGCGGCGACGCTGTTGTTGGCACCCGTAAATGCGTTCGCCCAAAAGGGCCCCACCAAAGCCGACGCCCCTGGCGCTGGGCAGACGCAGGAGCTCGATCTCGATCAGCCTGCCGATGCCAAGCCCGCAGGTCAGGAAGGCACCGCCAACCCGGCGGCTCCGGCCGGCGGCATCTGCGAAATCGACCCGTCGGCCTGCCCCAAAGGGCAGGATCTCGGCGAGGCGGCCAAGCGGAAGGTCAAGGCGGATATCTACGCGGTGGAGCAGATTTATGCCCTGCGTTATCATCGCTTTGAGCTCCAGCCCTACTGGAACTTCACCCTGAACGATCAGTTCGTCAGCCACCCGGGACCGGGCTTGGCGATGAACTACTACCTTACCAACGTCCTCGCGGTCGGTCTCAACGGAAACTTCTATTCCGGACTCAACGTCGACTCGGACTTCAACTTTCAGAACCGCCGCGCGACGCGTGTTGCGGTTCCGCTGAATGAGTACTCGTGGAGCGGAGCCCTCGACTTCACGTACGTGCCGGTTTACGGCAAGTTCGCCGGGTTTTCGAACTTCATCTTCAGCTACGACATCTTCGTTCAGGGCGGCGTCGGCGCGATTTCTACGCGACCCATCCCGGTCATCGACCCTGACAACCGGAAGTTCGACTTCGCTCCGAAGGTCGCCTTCAATGTCGGCATCGGGCTGCGCGTCTTTCTTACGCGCTGGCTCGCGGCGAACATCATGATCGCCGACTACATCTTCCCCGAGAAGCTTGAGAGCCTGAGCATCGCACCCGGTCCGGTCGGTCAGCCGAACAACCCGACGTCTCCGTCGAACTCGGCGACGTGGCTCCAGGATGGCGCAAGCGTCACCAACAACGTGCAGGCGCAGATTGGCATCAGCGTCTTTCTCCCCTTCAGCTTCAACTACAGGCTGCCCAAATGAGGACGACGACGATGCGGCGATTCGTCAAGGCTCTGACTTCGGCGGCGCTCGGCGCTACGGTCGCGTTCGCGGCCTGCGAGCCGAAGGCTGAAGCCCAGGAAATTCAACTCACGGGGCCCCTCGCGGGAGCCAAGGCCGTTCGCAAGCTGCGGCTGTATCGCGAAGGACGCTTCGAGATCGCTCCGACGGTGAGCTTCTCCCTGCTCGACGAGTACCGTCGCACCATCATTGGCGGCGCCCGGCTTCAATACAACTTCACCGACTGGCTCGCAGTCGGCGTTTGGGGCGGCTACGGCTTCGGTTTTTCGACCGACCTCACCGACCAGATCGACACAGTCGCGCAGCGAAACGCGCGTACCGCGATCAACGTCAATCACACGGCGACGGGAACCGCTCCGTTTGGCGATCAGGTCGGACGGATTTCCTGGGTAGCGTTTCCGCAAGTCCAGTTCATCCCGTTCCGCGGCAAGCTAGCGCTGTTTCAAGCGCTGTTCGTCGACGCTGACGCCTATGTGTTTCTTGGGGGCGGAGCGGCCGGACTACAGGAGCGGCCCGACTGCGGCGCTGCCGGGCAGACGTCTTGCAGCAATCCTTCCAGTTTCACGCTGGGGTCGCGCGTTGCTCCTGCCTTCACCGGCGGCATCGGCCTGAACTTCTGGTTGGCCGATCTCGTTTCGCTCGGCATCGAGTATCGCGCGATGCCCTTCTCGTGGAACCGCGGCGGGTTCGACTCGCGCGGCGGGCCGCCCAGCGGGAACTTCCCTGACAACAAGGTCGACTCTTCGGACCAGACCTTCAAGTTCAACCAGATGCTGTCGATTTCGGTCGGCGTAATGCTCGGCGACCGGAAGACGAGCCCGTAGCACCGGTTCGACTCCGAAAAGCGAAGGCCGCTCCCAATTGGGTAGCGGCCTTCGTGCTTTGTTGGGTACCGCGCGCGCGCCGACTATTTGCGGCGGACTGTGCCGTCGGCCGCGAGCGTGAAGTCACTTGGGACCGACTTTTTGAAGTCGAATCTGCGCTCTTCGACCACCGTCCAGCCGCGCGCGATGAAGCCCTCGCACACGCGTGCGCGGATGCGAAGGCTCTCTTCGTCGCAGAACATGTCGACGAGTTTGTCGAGGGCTGCGTCGTCTTCCTGTTTCAGCGTGGCACCGACCGCGTGAAACCGGGCGGGCTCGTTTACGTCGTAGAGAAAATCGGCCACGGCTTCGCGGATGCGCGGGTCGCTGAATTCTTCGAGCGCACTCAAGATCTGAACCTTCGGGTCGATGAACTTGGCGTACTCGGTGTCCCACTTTGAGAGCCACTCGAGGAGCTCGGCCACGTAGGCCTCTTCATCGACGAGGCGCTTGAGAATCTTCATCGGCCACGCCACGCTCTCGGCCTTTGCCGCGTAGGCGCGAATGACCGGCAGGGCGTCGGTGCCAACCTCTACGATGCCCTCGAAGGCGATCTGCTTTTCTTCCTGGTCGGTGATCGTAGGATCGATGACAAAGTTGAAGCGTTTGAGCAGGGCGGCGGCGGCCTCGGGCGTAGCGGCGTCGGCCAGAGCGGCGATGGCTTCCTGCCGATCGTAGTTCTGCGCGCGCTTGTCGGATGCCTTCTCGCCCCAGCGTGCGACCTCTTTCGAGACGGGCTTGGGCTTTTCGCCGAGCTTATCGGCTTTGTTGTCGCTGCTCTTGAAGAAATCGAAGATGCCCAAGCGTGGCGCTCCAGTGCGGTGAGATGCGCGCAAAGTGCGGCTCCCCGCCGCTTTTGGCAAGGCCAATCCTCGAAGCGACGCTCAGAGCGCTGCAGGCACGGCGCGAAGATCGGCGCAATCTCAGCCGGCGTCGACCGGCTGCAGCTTGACCTCTTTGCCGTCGACGCGCACTTCGAAACGAACCTTCTTGCCTTGGTTCGCGGCGGCCTCCTGCTCCATCGACTGAATGCGCGCGACGAACGTCGGCTCGGTGATGTGGTCGGTCGGCTCACCAAGACTCTGCTTTGCGGCGATGTATTCGGCGAAGAGGCGCGAGTAATTTCCGTCCGCGGGCTCATTGCTTGAGCCGGCGTCGGCTTCAGTGGAATACGACGGCGCCGCGGGCGCCCTCGACAGTCGGCCTTGTTCGTCGGTCGAATCTTCCTCGACGCCCATCAGCTCGTTGAGCAGTTGGTCGATGCGAAAGGCTACGCCGCCGAGCTCGGCATGGTCGAGATTGAAGCGGCGTTCGGACTGGCCGTTGAGAATGGCGAGCAGGCCCTCCTCAAGAATACCGATGGGGCGCGTGATGTAGCTGCCGAGGAGCGAACCGGCGACGACGACGAGCAGAACGCCCAGAACGGATACGAAAAGGAGCGGAGTGGCGAGCGCGGCCGCGTTTTCGATTGTCGTGGTCGGAGCGGCGACCACGATGGCCGAAGAATGGCCGCCGCCGAAGCCTTCGAGTGGCGCAGCGGCAACGAGCAAGTCCGCGGTCGCGAGAGCGGTCGCGTGGCCGGTGTCGAGGACACTCTTGACCGACGCCTTCGCCTCTCCGCCGACGGCCCCGTCGAGCGCGGCCGTGTTCGCGGTCGAGCGCGCCACAACGACCTGGGAAGCCTCACCGACGGAGCGAACGACCACGATCGCGCGGCCGGTCGTGCTCTCTGCAACGCGCGACAGCTCGTCATTGATCGTGAATCCTGCGACGAGCGCGCCGACGATTTGCCCTTTGTCGTCGCGAACGGCCGCGTACGAGGCAAGGTACTGATCGTTGCGCGAAGGGTTAATCCAGAGGTCTGAGCCGGAGCCGCCCTTTGACAGGACTTCCTTCAGAAACGGATAGGCCGCGCTGACGTCGTCGCCTCGAAGCAGGTTCGATGCGTTTCGTCCGAGAATTTTGCCCGATGCACCGACCAGAAGGACCAGCGACGGGGTCCCACCGTCGAAGGCCGCGTACGTCTTGGAGGCCGCGACAACGGAGTCGCAGAGCGCAGTGGCTGCTTCGCCCGCGGCCGAAGGAACGGCCTTGTTGAGCGCGTCGAGGGTGGCAGGTTCACTGGATTTCGCGGCGAGCCAGCGTTCGGCGCGCAAGCCGTCGAGCTGCACCCGGGCGGCGGCGCTTTGCGCATCGCGCTTGGCTTCGCCGAGCAGCTGCGACGTGGGGGCCGCCGCCGTCGTGATCGACGTGCGCATCACGAAATACGACAGCAGCCCGACAATGGCGATGATGGCGGCGTTGACGGCGATGATCTTGTTTCGCATGCGGCCTCTTCATGCCTCCCGAGGTGCCCGTCGCGCAAGACACGGTGGCCCGAACGGAGAGGAGCGATTGCCTGACGCGCGGCGCGAACCTGAGGGCGACCTTCGACCCCGATCGGTTGGCGCAACGCGGAAGACGAAAGAAGGCTACCACCCGCAGCGCAAGCGCGGCAACATGGACGAAGGCGTGGCATACGCGGGCTCACGCCGCGGCCCGCCGGCTCGCTCATGTCCAGACCCCGCTCCCTGCTCGTTGACGACGCCGCGTTTGATCGGCATGTGCCCCTCGCCTACCACCCGGAGCGCCCCGAGCGGCTCACCGCGGCGCGTGCCGCCGTTGAGGCTGCCGACGTTGATTGGCAGAAGGTGGCGTCACGCGAGGTGACCCCCGAGATCGTCAATCGCGTGCATGATGCACGATTTGTCGATGAGCTCGTCGCGCTGCGCGGACAGTCGGCCATGGTCGATCCCGACACGTACGTAAACGAGCACAGCGTCGACGCGGCGCTTCGTGCAGCGGGTGGCGTTGCGGCCATGGTCGACGCGATGCTGCACGGTCCCGTCAGCACCGGCGTCGCGCTCCTCCGGCCCCCCGGACACCACGCGCGCCGCGCCGCGGCGATGGGATTCTGCCTGCTGAACAACGTCGCGATCGCTGCCGCACACGCCCGCGCCAGCGGCCTGTCACGCGTGGCCATCGTCGACTTCGACGTGCACCACGGCAACGGTACGCAGGAGATCTTTTACGACGACCCCGGCGTGCTCTACATCTCTGCGCACCAGTGGCCCTTCTATCCTGGCTCCGGCGCAGCGAACGAAGTCGGCACGGCCGAGGGCACGGGGTTCACCGTTAACCTGCCGCTCTCGGCGGGCGGCGGTGACGCTGTCTATCGCGGCGCGTTCGAGCGCGTCGTGGCTCCTGTGCTCGAACAGTACGCCCCGGAGCTCGTGCTCGTGAGCGCGGGTTTCGACGCCTCTGCCCGCGATCCGCTCGCCGAGATGCGCTTGTCGCCGCAGGCATTCGGGTTCATGGCCGAGGTGCTCGGGACGCAGGCGCGTCGGTCCGCGAGCGGTCGAATCGCGCTGGTGCTCGAAGGCGGGTACGATCTCACGGCGATCGAGCAGGGGCTCGCGGAGGCGATCCGCGGAATGCTCGGTACGGCAACGTTCAGCCTGCCCGCGCGCGCCTCGATTCCACCCGGCCTCGCGGTGCCACCCAACGAGGCCGACCTCGCTCGCGCAGCGAAATTTGCAGCGCGCACGTGGAAGCTCGCCTGACGGCTGAGCAGGCCATTGCGGCCGCTGCTCGCGCTGCGCTCGACGGCGACCGGCGGACGTGCGCGAACGCAGGAGCGTGGGCCATCCGCTGGGCGATCGCGCGCCCTACGGCATCCCTCACCGGCCGGGAAATCAGTACGCGACGCCCTTGGCAAAATCGGTCGCGATCGCGGCTGAAACCTTGGCGATTTCTGTTGGCGCGCCCACGATGACGCCCAGCTCGCGGTTGGACGCGAGCGAGTTGTACGTGAAGTTCTCGGAGCCCACGTAGGCCTTCACGCCGTCGACGACGAAGGCCTTCGAGTGAATGTACGGTGTCCCGGTTTTTACCACCGCGACCTTCGCCGCCTTCAGGTTGTTGACCGCGGCCTGCATTGCCGCCGTCGGCGTTTGATCGGACAGCACTACGCGCACGACCGCGCCGCGCTGCTTTGCAGCGATGAGCGAGGCCGTAATCTTCGTGTCGCTCAGCGACTCGCCTTCGAGATCGACGGTGCTCTTCGCCGCATCGAGCAAGGCGAGCATGCCGGCCTGCGCGTTGACCGGCGCGACGAGCAGCTTGCCCGTGATCGTCGGCGGTTTGTGCGCAAAATCAGCCTGAAAGATCGTCTCCGCCTCGGCGACATCTTCCGGGTCGCTGTCAACCGCGAGAAACTCCCGGTTTTGCGTGGGCGACGACGCCGTGAGGTTCATCGTCATGATCCAGGCGACCTGCCCGTCGATGATGACGCACTTTTCGTGGGTGTACTGATACGTCGCGGCACCCCACACCACCTTGATGCCAGCCGCGTTGAGCTGCGCGAACTCGACGCCGTTGTCGCTCCCCGCGGAAGGGAACGTCTGGTTGAGCACCACACTCACCTCGACGCCAGCTTTCTTGCGGGCGATGAGCGCGTCGATCACCGGCTGCGACGACAGCAGGTACATCGTCATGTGCACTGACTTCTTCGCGCCCGAAATGGCCGCGATGATTCCGGCGGCGCTGTCGCTGGGCTCGACGATGATCGTCACGTTGGTCGTCGTGCCGGGTGGCCCCGCGGCGTCGACCCCGTTGCTGGCGTCATCGGGCGCGCTGCCGTCCGCCTCGGCTACCGGCGGGGAGAGCTTGTCACCCGAACATGCAGAACCAAGCGCGCAGAGCGCCACGAGCGAACAAGCGATTAAGGTACGCACAACCCCCCAGCATACGGGCGAAAGCACGGGGTACCGCAAGACCAAATGAGCGCTAGGGTCGAAGGAGCATGGAACAGCGGGCGCCGGCGGGTTTTGAGTGGGCGCGCGAAGCGGACGCGTCACCGGCGACCCATTCGATAATCGTCTCGCGCGGCGGCCAGCTGCTGCGCTGCAAGCGGCTGTCTTCCCGCGCGAACGAAGACGACGGCGCCCGGGCACGGATGGCGCGCGAAGCGTGCATTTTGCAATTACTCGCCGGCCGCGGAGCCCCCGAGCTCGTCGCGTCCGGACTGGACGCGCACGGCCCCTACGTCGTGATGGATGAGGTCGCGATGCCTCCCCTCTCCAACATTCTTTCACTGCCGCCCTTGGGATTGGCCGCGTTGATGGGCGTGGCGCTGCGAACCCTGGCAGCGCTCGCACGCGTTCACGAAGCGCGTGACGCAGGCGGTCCGCTCGCGGTCGTGCACGGCGACCTGAGCCCCGACAACGTGCTCGCGGACGACGCGCGCGCCGTGATTGTCGACTTCGGGCTTTCGGGCTTTCGCGATCAGCCGCTCGTGCCCGCGGCCGTGTTCGCCGGGACGCTGCGATATGCAGCGCCTGAGCTCGCGCGCGGGGAGCATGTCGACCAGCGCGCCGATGTATTCGCGATCGCTGCCACGCTGCTGCACGTGGCCTCGCGGCTGCCTCCGCGCGAGGCGGCATCGGCCGGTGCGATGCTGATGCAGGCAGGGAGCGAGCCGATGGACGGGTACCTCGCGAGCTGCGCCGGGCGCGTCCCTCGCGAGCTGCTCGCGCTGCTGGCGCCTTGCCTCGCGTTCGATCCGGCGATGCGGCCGGCGTCGGCGGCGACCATCGCGCGGTGACCGTGCACGCCGGGGGACCGCCATGATAGACGCGTCAGCCATGAAACAGGCGCACCAGCTCGGCATCGACACCCTCGCGATTCACGCCGGACAGGAGCCCGACCCGCACAGCGGCGCCGTCATGACGCCGATCGTGCTGTCGAGCACCTTTGCGCAGGATGGTCCCGGCGTTCACAAAGGCTACGACTATTCGCGCGCGGGAAACCCGACCCGGACCGCGCTCGAAGGCTGCCTCGCCGCGCTCGAAGGCGCCCGCCACGCCATATCGTTCGGCTCGGGCTGCGGCGCAACCACCAGCGTTTTGCTGTCGCTCAAAGCAGGCGATCACGTGCTCGTCGGCGACGACGTCTACGGCGGGACGTTCCGCATCTTCGACAAAGTGATGAAGGACTTCGGCGTCACCGCGACGTTCCTCGACATGACCGAGCCGGCACGCGTGCGGGAGGCGATCCGCAAGGAGACGCGCCTCATCTGGATGGAGACGCCGAGCAACCCGATGCTCAAGATATTCGACATCGCGGCGATCGCGGAGATCGCAAAAAAGGCCGGTATCCCGCTTGCGGTCGACAACACGTTCGCGACGCCCGTGCTGCAACGGCCGCTCGAGCTCGGTGCGACGATGGTCGTGCATTCGATGACCAAGTATCTCAACGGCCACTCCGACGTGGTCGGCGGCTGCGTTATGACGAGCGACGAGGCGGTCGGCGAGAAGCTTCGCTTTCTGCAGAAAGCCGTGGGCGCGGTGCCGAGCCCGTTCGACTGCTACCTCGTGCTCCGAGGCCTCAAGACCCTGGGCGTGCGCGTTCGACAACACGTGCAGAATGCACAGACTTTGGCCGAGTACCTCGAAGGTCACGCGCAGGTGGCGCGCGTGCTGTATCCGGGTCTGCAGTCGCACCCGAGCCACGCGCTCGCGAGCCGCCAGATGAAGGCGCCCGGCGGCATGATCACCTTCGAGGTGAAAGGCGGACTGCCTGCCTCGACGGCTTTCCTCAAGGCGCTGGGCATCTTCGCGTGCGCCGAGAGCCTCGGCGGCGTCGAATCACTCGCAGAACACCCGGCGATCATGACGCACGCGAGCCTCACGCCTGAAGCCAGAGCCGCCCTCGGAATTGGCGACGGCCTCCTGCGCCTTTCGATCGGAATCGAAGACGTGCGCGACCTTCAGGACGACCTCGAAACGGGTTTTGCAGCGGCTCGCCGCGCCGCCGGTTAGGCCTCGCGCCAGCAAAGTTTTCGCCCGCGCCGCGAAGCCAAGCTATGGTTTTCGGGCTTGGCGCGCTCGCGCCTCACGAACCGTAAACAGTGGAGATGGTCATGGCTCACGCAACTTCCAATCGTCACAGCTTCATCAAAGTGGCTGCTTTCCCTATCGCAGCGGCTGTTGTGTCGATTCTGGCGTGCTCCGACCCTGTCGTCCCGCCGCCGAAGGCTGGCGTCGCTTCGACCATCGGCCCCGGTCCGATGGCGCCGTCGATTGGGTGCGGCATCAACCGCCAGGTCGTGATGGCCGACACCGGCAGCGCGATCACCGGATGCAACGACAACCTCGGCTGCATGGGCGACCCCGACAACGGCCCCTCAGTCGAGAACAACAGCGGCTCCAATTTCGTCGACTGCAGCGTCACCCAGAGCGGGAATAACTTCGCCGTTTCGGCGCTCATGAAGGTCGGTAGCGGCGCCGACGCCGGCAGCATCACGCTGTCGGGCACCTTCGTGCCCCTCGACAAGAAGAAGCCCGCGCCGCAAGAGGCCGACGTCCCGGGCACCGTGCGCGCCGTGTTCGTGCGCGCCGACACGGGCGGCTTCACCAGCACCGATTGCACCGCGTGGTACACCAACGACCGCGTTTCGCCGCAGACGAGCACAACGCTCAACGGCAACATGGGCGTCGCCGCCGGGCGATTCTGGGCGACGGTCATCTGCCCTACGGCCAAGTTCAACGACCCGACAAGCTCGGCCCACCAGGCGTGTCAGGGCGTGGCCACCATCAAGCTCGAGAACTGCAATCAGGGCGGCGGCTGAGCGTCGTACGCGCCTCGCGCGCCCAATGAAAACGCCCGGCGGCTCTCGCGAGTCGTCGGGCGTCTGCGTTTCGTGCGCGGAGCCGGCTACTCCTTGGCGTCACCGCGCGCGAAGATCGACGCGACGTAGTTGAGCACGTCGGTGGCCGACACCTCGTTGTAGCCGAAGTTTTTGATGAGCCGGCTCTTGATGATGTCGATCTTCTCCTGCGTGTCTTTGTCGATCACCGCGGAGACGAGCGTCTTCAGCTTAATCGAGTCTTTTTGGTCCTCGAACAGCTTGAGCTCGAGCGCGCGGCGGAGGCGATCGTTGGTCGACCAGATGAACTTCTTTCCGTCGACGGCCAGCGCTCCGATGAAGTTCATGATCTCGCGCCGAAAGTCTTCTTTGCGGCTGTCGCTGATTTCGATCTTCTCCTCGATCGAGCGCATGAGGCGCTCATCGGGCTCCTCGTCCTGCCCCGTGTAACGATTTTTGACCCGCTCCTTGAGCGTGTAGGCCTTGATATTATCAATGTAGTTTGCAGCCAGTTTAGCGATCGCGTCCTCGTCCGCGCTGATCGCACGCTGCACTTCGTTCTTCACGATCTCCTCGTACTCACGCTTCACGAGGCTGATGATCTCGCCGAAGCGCTTGCGCATTTCGTCGTTCGTGATGAGCGAGTGGTGACGCAGCCCCTTCTCGAGCTCGTTCATCACCATGAACGGGTTGATGGTTCCCTCGCCCGACTCGTTGACCAGCGCGTTGGAGATTTTGTCCTGCACGTACCTGGGCGAGATGCCTTCCATGCCCTCGCGCTTGCTCTCCTTGCGCAGCTCTTTCACGGTGTCCTGTGTGTAGCCGGGCAGCACCTTGCCGTCGTAGAGCTTCATTTTTTGCAGCAGCGACAGGTTGTGTTTCTTGGGGTCTTCGAGGCGGGTCATCACGGCCCACATCGCGGCGACTTCGAGCGTGTGCGGGGCCACGTGCTTGCCCTTGATGCGCGAGGCGTGAAAGTCCTTTTCGTAGATGCGCACTTCCTCGCTGAGCTTCGTGATGTACGGCACGTCGATTTTGATCGTGCGATCGCGCAGCGCCTCCATGAACTCGTTGCTGAGGAGCTTGCGGTACTCGGCCTCGTTGGTGTGACCAATGATGACCTCATCGATATCGGTCTGCGCGAACTTCTTCGGCTTGATACGGTGCTCCTGGGAGGCTCCCAGGAGATCGTAGAGAAACGCCACATCGAGCTTGAGCATCTCGACGAACTCGACGATCCCGCGATTGGCGATATTAAACTCACCGTCGAAGTTGAACGCGCGCGGATCGCTGTCAGAGCCGTACTCGGCGATCTTGCGGTAGTTGATGTCGCCGGTGAGCTCGGTCGAATCCTGATTTTTCTCGTCCTTCGGCTGAAACGTACCGATGCCGACCCGATCTTTTTCGCTGAGCACGAGGCGCCGCACGCGAATGTGCTTCTCCATGACCATCGACCAGTCGCCGCTGTAGTGGGTCATCAGGTGCTTGAAGATGAAGCGGCTGGCGGGATCGAGATCGCCGACCACCTTGATCGTCAACTGCTCGCTCGAGAGCCCGAGCTCGTCGATGGCCCGCACGCGCCACTCCGCCGGGATGAGGCGCAGCGGCTCTTCGTTCATCGGGCTGGGAAAGCGATCGACGTCGGCGCCGGTGAGGCCCGTGTCCTTCATGTTCACCCAGTCGAACGAATAGAGCGCGCCGGCAGCCGTGCGCGAATACTGCTCGGTGCCCTGCTTGAGCAGCCGCGCGATCGTGCTCTTTGAGGAGCCAACCGGACCGTGCAGCAGGATGACCCTTTTTTCAGGGCCGTAGCCCTCCGAGGCGGCTTTGAGCACGTGGACGAGCCGCATGAGCGGAATGTCGAGGCCGAAGATTGCGTTGGCGCCGCCGTTCTGTTCGTCCTTGAAGAAGTTGTATCTTACAAGCTTCTTCTTGTTGTCGATGTACTCCTCCGCGCCGTAGCTGATGATCATGTCGTAGAGCCGCTGGTACGCGTTGCGCGCGACCATCGGGTTGTCCCGAACGATCTGCAGATACTCTTCGAACGAGCCCTCCCAGCTCAGCTCGCGATACAGCTTGAAGTCCTGCATCGCAGCGATTTTCCCCGTCATCGCGCTTCGCGTATCGGCCATGATCTTCTCCTGCTCGGTCAAGCGTAACACGCGGGCGGCAGCCCTGACGGCGGCGGCCCGTGTGAACGCGCGGCGACACTGCGAGTGTGCACGGTTGGGCGGTGCCGACGCGACCGGGGCGCTTCGCCTCATCGCAAATGCGTCGCTGGCGGCGCAAGGCGTCGCTTAGGCGGCGGAATCGACCGGTTTGCGCGGGTTTGCCGCCGGGACCACCTTTTGCTTTGCGTACCTGCGGAGCTCGCCCACCGGACGAGAGCATTCACCATGAAGTTCTTCCTCAACGTGACCGTCGCCGCTGCCGCCCTCGCCTCTATCGCCGGCTGCGGTGAATACGAGTACGCCGGGCGCCCTGTCGCCTATGCGCAGGGAAGCCTCGCCTACGCCGAGCCGGTTCGAGCCGAGGCGCCAGTCGCGGCCACCGTCGACGCTCGCGCAGGCGACCCACAAGACGTCTTCATTGGCGCTCCCGCTGACGAATACGCCGACACCGATCCCTCGGCGTTGAGCGACTTCCGAAGCACGCTCGACCCTTACGGAAATTGGGTCGAAGACAGCACGTACGGGACGGTCTGGGTGCCCTCTTCCAACGTGGTCGGCGCAAACTTCACGCCGTACGTTACTTCGGGTCACTGGGCGTACGGCGACGACTATGTGTGGGTCTCCGACTACGACTGGGGTTGGGCTCCGTTCCACTACGGCCGTTGGGTTTACATCGACAACCGCGGCTGGAGCTGGATCGCCGGGCGCTCCTACGCAGGAGCCTGGGTGAGCTGGCGCACCGGCTACGACGGTTGGGGTTACGTGGGGTGGGCGCCGATGCCTCCGAGCTGGTACTGGCGCGGCGGCCTGGCGATGGGTTTGGGAGTCATCCCGCGCGCCTCGTACACGTTTTGCGCCAACGGCGATCTCTTCGCGCCGGCGATGGGCGGACGCGTGATCGCCGGTCAACAGGGCGCCGTCGTGGGTAGCCACACCCGTCCGTACACTCCCGCGAGCCCCACGGTTGGCGGCCCGGGACGCACCGCGGCCTCGCCGACCGTCAACGGTTCTGCGCCTCTCGGGCAGCATCACATCGGACCGCCGCCCGCTTCACTCGGCCTCGGCGCCGGTCAATTGTCGGCGCCTCCTTCGCAAGATCGCGGTCTGCTACGCGCCGGTCAGTTTGCCAGGCCGAGCACCGCGACCGTGGCCGGCGCGCGGTCTCCCGCTCCGTTCGCGCCCGCGGGCAGCAGCTGGACGCCGTCGCCCACAAACGCTGCGGCTGCCGGCTACAGCCGCACCATCGGCGCGCCGGACTACAACGGCCGCGCGGTCGCCTCGTCGCCCACGTTTCGCCCCTCACAGTATGGGCCTACGCAGACCTCCCGCCCCGCAGCGACCGGCAGCGCACCGACAGTATTCGGCTCGCCGAGCTCCGGCGGCGCGCGCAGCCAGGCGCCCCAACGCATCTACTCGACGGCCCCGAGCGGGTCTGCCCCTTCGTACTCACCGCAGGTCAGCGCGCCCACCTTTCACAGCAGCGCACCTTCATACTCACCGCAGGTCAGCGCGCCCACCTTTCGCAGCAGCACCCCAACGTACGCACCCCAGGTCAGCGCACCCACCTTTCGCAGCAGCACCCCAACGTACGCGCCCCGCGTCAGCGCACCTGCCCCCGCCTCGCACGGCTCATTCGGCGGCGGCGGACGATCCTTCACTGGCGCTGGCGGCCGCGGCGGCCGTCGATAATCTTCAGGAGTCCAATATCCCATGCGCCCTCTGTTCGCCCTCCCATCGATTCTCGCCCTCCCATTGTTCGCCGCCTGCATCGTCGATCCGGGGCCGAGCAACCGCAACCCGCCGCCGAGCGGCACAGTCCCCGCAAGCGTTCCGCCGATGGTGGTCTCGGTTGACACCAACCAGACGATGAACGCAAAAGGCGGCGAGGGCGTCGGCGTGTTCGTCGAGTACCGCGCGGGCGGCCACTGGCACGTCTGGCTCACCTGTGACACGAGCGTGAGCGGGCAGGACTGCAGCTTCAAGCTGAGCGCCGGCGCAACATCGGGGTCGCTTCGAAACCTGCTCCCGACGTCAGGAGGAACCGCCCAGGTCGATGTGAGCAACATCGGCGGCGCTATCACTGCGAGCTCACGCATCACCACCGAAGTCGCGGGAGTCGATTTCGACTCTGATCCTGGAGCGCGCGTTACCATCGACGCGAGCGTCAGCGGCTTGCACACGGGAGATTTCTTCTTCTTCGTGCAAGACGGAACGGTCAACGGCGGCTTCGGCGGCAAGTTCACCAACCCGCTGGCCTTCGAACCCACGCAGCCTTGAGCTACGATGGCCGCGTGCGCGCGGTCCTCGGCATCGGTAGCAACCTCGGCGACAGGCTTGCGCTCATTCGCGAAGCGGTCGCGCAGATGCGAGCCGTCGCGTCGGTGCTGGCGGTGTCGCCAGTCTACGAGTCGGACGCTCTCGGCCCGCCGCAGGGCCGGTACCTCAACGCGGCCATGCTCGTCGACACCCCGATGGCGCCGCTCGCGCTGCTGGCGGCGATGCACGAAGTCGAACGGCACCTCGGCCGGGAGCGCCGCGAACGGTGGGGAGCGCGAACGCTCGATCTCGACGTGCTCTGGATAGAAGGCACTTCCGTCGACGATGCCGCGCTGACGGTTCCCCACCCGGCGCTGCGCGAGCGCGCGTTTGCGCTTAGGCCACTGGTCGACGTGGCGCCGCTCGCGGTCGACCCGCGCGATGGGCAAAGACTCGCGGACGTGCCCCGCGACGACGCGAGCCTCGTCGTGTTTGGGTACGCGTAGGCGCGCACCGCCACAAAAAGCACGAAGGCGACCTGGTTGCCCAAGCCGCCTTCGCGGAAGTTCACGTAGTCTGCGCGGACTCACGAGGAGCCTCTGGTCGGTGATTGGCCAACCCGCAAACCTGCTGCCGAGGCCGCGACCTTTCGAGCCGCGTTCTGCCATCGACACATCATCGCTCCTGCACGATGCCCGCTGCGAGCCCGACGCGATTCGCGTCGGTCGAACTCGAACGGATCGGTGGGGAGGTTATCCCGCACCAGCTTCGGAAGACTTTCACTCGAGTCGCACAACCGCACCTTTCGGCGCTGCTTACGACGGACCCACCGCGCCTTTGTTTCGGCTGGATGAGCCTTGCCCGAGATGGAGCCTGCCTCTCACGCTCTGTTGTCGCCCCTTGGGCACCGCGCGTCGATTCCTGTCGAGCGAAGCTTTGGCGCGCCTTTGGTCTTTCGAAGAAAGGTCCGCCCAACCCTGGGAGCCAAGAACCGCCTCGACGGCGCTCGTTAAAGCGCTGGATCGTGCCGGCTCAAAGCGCGTTCTGTCGTGCCGTATCCCTCGAGAGCAAAAAGCCCTTGAGCCCGGATATTTCAGCTCGAATTGAGACTGAAACATCACAGGTCACCCGTTCGCGAAAGCTTCGGCTGCGGTTCGAGCTCAGCTCGATGTCTGCAGAGGCTGTTGCTAGCGCCACTCCCGACGGCAGGCCTTGCGGCCAGCCGACGACGATGAGGTGCAAGGTGAGGTAGACCGACGTCTGCCATCGTTGCCTGTTTTTCGGATGCGAGCACCCGTGCCTCGTGGGTTTTCGGTGAGGTCGCGCCCCGCATGCGCTCGAGCTTCAGGCTCTTGCCCATGCTGCCCTCCTTGCGGCTTTCGCCTTGGGGTGAGCTACCGAACCGCGCTTGCGTTTCACGACGCAATCGCGGGCTGAGGCGGCCTGCTCATCGTGGTGGCGAGGCGTTTTCTTCCTCGCACTACGCTGTTCAGACGAGCCCCTGACGCCTCTGTCGAACCGCTCCGAGAAGGCGCCGCGCACCTGGGTGAGCGACGGCATCTGCGTTGAACGATTCCGAAGACCGCTTCGTACGACGGCCCCGTGAAGGGCCGACGCGTAGGCGATCCGAGAGCGCCTTCCACCGAAGGGAGTTTCTTCTCGGCCGGTGGGCTTGCGCCCGCTTGCCGTGCACCCTGAACATCGCTCTTTCGAGCGACATCTGCCTGTGCAAACCAGGAGCGATCGCGTGGCTTAGCCACCGCGCGTCACTCCGCTGCGCCTTTTGGGGCAGCGACTGGGACTCCGCCAGTTAAGCGGGAGCCTCCGTTCGCAAACCCTGGGCTTTCCGTGCACGCCTGCGTCTTTCGACGCGGACGCTTCATGAAAACCTGACGCAGCCCTTCGACTTCTGCAACACAACGAACGACACACGGACGCAGCCTTGGCGAACGTTCGTAACCTCGCGTGCGCTCCCTTGGTTTCCCGCAGAAGCGTTTTTCGGGCGCCTGCCGAAGCAGGAGTGCTTTCGCACCGGACACCCGTCGCGAGCTGGTTGCGCTTTGATCTCGCGCCTCGTGTTGATTCGAGGCGACCCCTCCTGAAGCGAGAGGACATTTCGCCGTTGCCGGCGAATACCGAGAGCGAACCAGGCCGATGAAGCTCAGGCAAAGATAAAGCGAACCGCACGCCTCTCGGCGAACCCCGCACCGCGTCGCGCTTACGCCCGCCGCGTTCCTTCCCGATGCCGCACCGAACCCCTCTTGTCGCCAGAGCGGCAGCGCGGAGGATTGGAGCCCACCACGCCGCGCGCCAAGGCCGAGGTCTGCCCCGATGACGTGCCCCGCGAAGGGCGCTGTCACCGCGGGTTGACCGAGGTGCTTGCCACCGCCCGGAAACGAATAAAGCCGAGGTATTTCTCCCCGGTTTGTTCGTCAGGGCCTTCAGTTCACGCCGCCCCGGGAGGGGACTTGCAAGCTGAAGCGCCCACGCTTTTTTTACCTCGCCCTGCCCGCCTCGGTCTGATGCCCGAAGCGGAGGGAGAAGCTTGGCCGAACCTGCAGCGCGCCGACGAATCGACACCCTTTACAGACCGACCACAGCGCCTGATGCGGCTTTTGCGATCGAACGTTCGCGGACTTGCGTTACCGCGAACTTCGAGCGGCGTTATGCCTGATCACTGCGAACGGCTCAAGGAAAAAGTCACCGTTCAAACGCGAATATTTCGCAAGAGCGTCACGCGCGGGCAGACCGAAGTTTTCCACAAGTTATCCATAGGCGCCCATTCGGCTCGTTCGGCGATCCATGAGCGGGGAGCGCACCGCGGGCTCGCGACCGAATCATGCAAAACAATTGCTATTGATTGCAGGTATTGATTGTCGCGACTATTGGGCAAACGCGAGCGTGGCATCGGCGAAGAGAATGCTCGCGTCAGCCTGTAGCGTCGCCGCCGAAATCACCGCGGCCACGTCTTCGAAGCGTGTCGCCGGCGCGGCCGTCACGATCACGGTGGTGTCGGCAGCGAACTCCCGATGCAGCCCCTTGATGCGCGCGAGACACGCCTGCAGCGCAGCCAAATCGCGGCCACGTACAGCGAGGCCGGTGCCGATGTCATCGCAGCCCGGCGCGAGATTCGCGCCCGTCGCCCGCACCGCGTAGCCGTCCGGCGAAACGCGAACCGTCGCGCGGAGCCCGGGCTCGGTCGTGCAGGCCATCACGTTGGCGTCGCGTCGCTGGGGGCCAGCATCCTGGACGGGGGCCGCTCCGCGAAACGTGTATTCGCACTCAGGCGGAAGCGGCGCTCCAAGGCGGAGCGACGCGACCCGGCCGTCGGGCCCGGCTACCGCAAATGCAACGTGATCCGTGCGCAATCCTGCCATTCCAAGCGCGGCCACGAGCGCCGAGACGACCTCGAACATCGCCCCACGATCGACGTAAACCAGCACGTCGCCAGACGCACCGAGGGCGCGCACGACGCGCTCGCGCACCACGGCGTCATGCAAGCTTTCGCGCAGGTCGCGCGTCGTCGCGAGCAAGGCCCCGTCGCGCTCCACGCCTCGCGAATCGAGCACGAGCCGCGAGCCTGCCTGCGGAGGAGCGCCGCTCGCTGGCGCGAGGGACAGCCCTTGCGGCGCAGCGAACGCGTCGATCGTCGCTTCCGTCCTGCGACACCGAAGGGCGCACGCCATGAGCAGCAGCCCGCAGAGGCGACGCATCAGCAGCTCAACTCAGCAACTTCGCGAGCCAGTCGGGGTGGAGCTGCAGCTTCGCGAAACCCGCCACTCCCAGCAGCACGCCGAAGGACGCGAATGTGAGCGCCACACCGAGCAGCCAGCGCTTTTGCGTGAGCGCCGTGACACCAAACAGCGCGATCGCGACCGACAGCAGCGCCTCCGACATGTCGAACTGATCGTCGTGATTGTTGAGCTCGTCGTACTGGGCCTGCAGGTCTTCAGCTTGCTTTTTGATGACCTTTTTCTCATCGTCGTACTTGGCGACGAGCGCGGCATGCTGGGCAATTCTGTCGTCGAACGCCTTTCGCGCTTCGGGGGCGAGCGCCGGCGCGGTGTCGCGCGCGAGCCGCATTTGCTCCATCGTCGACTCGGCGAGGTTCTGTTTCACACCCTTCGCCTGATAGTACGACCACGCATCGACGGCCTGCGACTGCGACTGCGCCATCGCCTGACAGATGTTGCCATCTTTCACGTTGCACAGCGCCATGAAGGTGGCCACGAGCGCCACGCAAGCCGCGATGATCGTGTTGAGCCTCGACTCGCGCGCTTTCTCGACCGACTCGGAGACCGCCTCGCTGATGTCTGCCATCAGCGGCTACTTTCGTACCGCCGGGAGCTTGTAGAGACCGGCCTGCACCTGCAGCTCGAGGCCGTTGCCGTACGTCCAGCCCTTGAAGATCTTGCCGCCCTTCAGCTGCATGACGCTCGCCGTGTGCAGCGTGATCGGGCGGTTCGACGCCGGGACCCCGTCGATCGCGCCACTCTGCTTGCCGGTGGTCACGGTCTCGACGACGACGAAGTCACCGAAGCCCCAGGCGCTCGCGATCTGCACCTTGATGTCAGGCACCGATTTCGTCCACGTCGAAAAGAGCGACCGCGTCTCGACCGTGCCGACGTAGCTCTCCGAGCGGCGCAGATCGTCGAGCTCGACGTCGTCCTGCTGCGCGGCCAAAAAGTCAGCCTCGCTCTTGCCAGCCAGCGCGCCGTAAAACTTCTTCACGACCTCGACGTTCGCCGACTCGGTCGTTGAACCCGTGGCGGGCATACTGCGCGGCGCCGCGGGAGCGAGCGGCGGCGACCGCCACTTGCCTTTCATGCCACCCAGCTGCCCGAGCATCGTGGCGACGTCGTAGTAGCGGCTCTCTTTCACAATGGCGCCGTCGGCGTTGAGCGACATGACCGACAGGCCCCGCACGCCGACCTGCTTGTTCGCGGCCTTGACGCCCATCCAGTCGTTTTGCTGCGTGGCGCTCAGCACCCACTCGACCACGGCCACATCGCCGACCGAAAACACGCGTGCCGCGCTCATGCGCGTATCGGGAAAGCCCTCGAGCAGGCGCTGATGTTCGTTTTGGATGCCGGCGTTTCCCGTGACATCGGGCATGCCCGGCGTGACAATTTTGCCGTCGGCCGCGTAAGCGCCCGCGTATTTCACGGCGTCCTGCTGATTGAACCCCGCCATGAAGTCACGGACGGTCTGCAGCGCGTTGATCGCAGGAGCAGGTGCGGGAGTCGCCGGCGCGGCAGACGCGCTCGCGCCCGGGGCCGGAGCCTCGACAGGTGCCGCGGCCGGGGGCGGCGGCGGGGGAGATTCGGCGGGCTTCGAAGCCTCTGCGCCGCCACAAGCAACGAGGACCAGAGCTAACGTCGCAATCTTTCGCATGCGCGCATTGAACACGCGATCGCCGAGCATAAGCAAGATGGTGGCGCGCGCCGGCTGTGACAAAAAAAAGAAATCCCCCGAGAGCCTGAGCCCCCGGGGGATTGCATGCATTCTGCAGCTATTGCCGCAGACTCGGCTCAGAAGTCGCCGTGACCGTGGCCCGCGTGACCGCCGCCGCCGGACGACTTTTCGTCCTTCGGGCGCTCAGCGACGAGGCATTCGGTGGTCAGCATGAGGCTGGCGACCGAGGCTGCGTTCTGAAGCGCGGTGCGCACAACCTTGACGGGGTCGATGACGCCCATCTCGATGAGGTTGCCGTAGGTGTCGGAAGCCGCGTTGTAACCGAAGTCGCCCGTGCCTTCCTTGACCTTGTTGACGACGATCGAGCCCTCGAGACCGGCGTTGCCGACGATCTGGCGGAGGGGTTCCTCGATGGCGCGACGAATGATCTTCACGCCGAACATCTGCTCGTCGTTGAGCTTGAGCGAGTCGAGGGCCGACTGCGCGCGCAGGAGCGCGACGCCGCCGCCGGGGACAATGCCCTCTTCAACGGCCGCGCGCGTGGCGTGGAGCGCGTCTTCAACGCGGGCCTTTTTCTCCTTCATCTCGGTCTCGGTGGCTGCGCCGACCTTGACGACCGCGACGCCGCCTACGAGCTTCGCGAGGCGCTCCTGGAGCTTCTCGCGATCGTAGTCGCTCGTGGTGTTGTCGATCTGGGCGCGGATCTCAGCGATGCGGCCGTCGATCTTCGCCTTGTCGCCGGCGCCGTCGATGATGGTGGTGTTGTCCTTGTCGAGGGTCACGCGCTTGGCGCGGCCGAGGTCGGTGATGGTGACGTTCTCGAGCTTGAAGCCGAGCTCCTCAGCCACGACCTGACCGCCGGTGAGCGTCGCGATGTCCTTGAGCATCTCCTTGCGACGATCGCCGAAGCCGGGAGCCTTGGCGGCTGCGCAGTGAAGCGTGCCACGGAGTTTGTTGACGACGAGCGTCGCGAGCGCCTCGCCCTCGATGTCCTCGGCGAGGATGAGGAGGGGCTTCTGGCTACGGGCGATCGCCTCGAGCACCGGAAGGAGGTCCTTCATGTTCGAGATCTTCTTCTCGCAGATGAGGATGTAAGCGTCCTCGAGGACGACTTCCATGCGCTCCGGATCGGTGACGAAGTACGGCGAGAGGTAGCCGCGATCGAACTGCATGCCTTCGACGACCTCAAGGGTGGTCTCGGCAGTCTTGCTCTCTTCGACGGTGATGACGCCTTCTTTGCCGACCTTCTGCATCGCCTCGGCGAGCTTGCCGCCGATTTCCTTGTCGCCGTTCGCGCTGATCGTACCGACCTGCTCGATCTCGCGGGGGTCCTTCGTCTGCTTCGCCATGCCCTTGAGGGCGGTGACGAGCGTCTCGACGGCCTTGTCGACGCCGCGCTTGATCTCCATCGGGTTGTGGCCCGCGGCGACGAGCTTGCTGCCCTCGCGATAGATCGCCTGCGCGAGTACGGTGGCGGTGGTGGTGCCGTCGCCGGCGACGTCGCTGGTCTTGCTCGCGACTTCGCGGACCATCTGCGCGCCCATGTTCTCGAAGCGGTTTTCGAGCTCGATCTCTTTGGCGACGGTAACGCCGTCCTTGGTGACCGTCGGCGAGCCGAAGCTCTTCTCGATGACGACGTTACGACCCTTGGGGCCGAGAGTGACCTTCACTGCATCGGCGAGGGCGTTGACGCCCGCGAGGATGAGGTTACGTGCCGACTCGGTGTAGACGATTTCTTTGGCTGCCATGATGGATGGTTCCTTCTTCGAGTCTGCGGTTCAGTTCTGGATCACGCCGAGGATGTCATCCTCGCGGAGGATGAGGCGCTCCTGGCCGTCGATCTTGACCTCGGTGCCGCTGTACTTGCCGAAGAGCACGCGGTCGCCGACCTTGACGTCGAGCGGGCGGACTTTGCCGTCATCGGCGACCTTGCCGTTGCCGACCGCGATGATCTCGCCCTCGATGGGCTTCTCTTTGGCGGTGTCGGGGATGATGATGCCGCCCTTCGACATCTTCTCTTCTTCAACACGCTTAACGAGGACGCGGTCCTGCAGGGGACGAATCGTGGCCATAGTGCTCTCCTTGGTTGCTCTCTGGCTCGCTGACGAGCCTTCAAAAAACGCCCGCCGCGGATCGGCGGGAGGTGCGAACGACCACGCGCAGAGCACGAGGCCGTCGATTGCTAGCACTCACCACAGGCGAGTGCTAACCGGTCGAGGCGCAAGATAACCCCATGCGGCAGTCCGTCAAGGCCCGCGGGTGACGATCCGTCAAGGCGCCGACGCCAACTCGCAAATCACTGATATTGCTCGCGTTTATTAGCGCGCAGGCGGTGCGGCGCGTGCGCGTTCTGCGCGTACTGGCACACGAGGCGTCAGACTGCTGACGCGCCCGCCCACGCCCCGATTTTGCTAACCCGTGAAAATTGCACGCGTATTTGATCGTGGCATAGACAATGGAAGAGACTTCTTAGAAGTCCGGAGCGCTGACGCCCCGGATCAACCAGAAGCACGACGCGGAGGTGTACGATGTCGATCGTCGCAACGGGTTCGCTCGACGGATACTTTGGCGAGCTGGTCGGAGAGTCGATTCGCACGAAGGGTGTGCACGCTTCGGGGGGCGCCAGCGCCTACCTCGTGTCGCTCCTGAGCGACTACAGCCACCCCGAGCGCTCCCACGACGACGCCCTCCACAAGCCCCTCGGTCTGCTGCTCGGCGAGGCGCTGCATGAGCCCGACCTCGGCGTGCGATTCGACAAGCTGCGCTCGCTCGGCGACGGCGTGCTCTACGCCAGCGGGTTCTTCTCGGACCACTTCGCGGCGCGCGGAGTCGACGCGAAGTACCTCGAAGGCATCGGGGCGCGCGCGTACGGCACGGCCAGCGGCATGCTGCGCTCGAGTTCTTCGACAACTTCGCTCGAAGAAGCCGCAGCGGCGATCGATATCTTCCGCGAGCTCGCAGACCGCTTCAGCGCGTTCGTCGCCGTCATCGCCGACGTGGCCGATGCCGCACTCGCCAGCAACGCTTCGGGCGCGCGACAGCTGCTCAGACTCTACGAGCGCTGGCTGAAAACGGGCAGCGATCGGATCGCGGGCGCGCTTTCGACGCAGGGAATGCTGCCGATGCGCGGGCCGAAGGGGCTGCACTAAATGAGCGAGCAAAGGCTCGCGGGCAACGGCGCGGGCCTCATTCGCGAACGCGCGATGGCCGCGGCAGTACAGTCTGCGCTCGAGCGACTCTATCAGCTCGATCCGGTCGCCGACGTGCGCGCGTACATTCAGCCGGTCACCGCGGGGCGCGAGTCGCTGCTCGTGCGGGAAGCGGACGACGGCGCGCTCGAGCTCGCGCTGCATATCCCGCAGCTCGCCGCGCGCGATCTCGATCTCGAGTCAGGCGATCTCGATCCGCTGTGCCAACTGATCGAAGGCGTCAGTCACTTTGTGTATATTACACATAGAGCAACCCAGCAGCGCGAAGCGACGGCCCTGGAGCTCGAGCTGCAAGCCGAGGTCGACAAGTGGATCGTGCTCGGCGCCAGCCTCTCCCCGCTCGACGTCGCCCGCAGCCGCCGACTTCGCGCGCGCCTGTATGAACGCGTCTCGTTCGTGCACGAGAACGAAAGCGAGCTCGGGGAGCGCTACCGAGTCGCGAATCTCGCGGCCGCGCGCTTCGTGCGAACGCTCGAGCAGCGCTACCTCGCGACGCGGCGCTTCGTCGAACTCCGGCAGGCGCTGCGCGTCTTTTTTCGCAACGGCCAGGAAGACAAAATCCGACTCGGACGCGCTGCCTAGGTCGTAGCTGGGCCGCGCCCGGTCGGTTAGCGTTCGGGCATGACGTTCTTCCAGGCGCCGCCGATGCTCGGAAACCCGTATGCGCACGACGCGCTGCTCCGATCGTACCTCGACCGCGTGCTGCCCGGCGACGTGCGGACGTCGATCGAGCCGTCGCTCGCGGAGATGGGCGCGCTGTCCGGAGCCATGTTCGCGCGATCGGTCGAGGAACAGGCCGATGAACCGAAGCTCGTGACGTGGAGCCCGTGGGGGCACCGCGTCGATCGGATCGAGCTGACCGCGCTGTGGCGGGATGCCGCGCGAATCGCTGCGGAAAAAGGCGTGGTCGCCACCGCGTATGAGCGCAAACACGGGCGGCACTCGCGGGTGCACCAGTTCGCGCTCGCGTACCTCATCGAGCCGTCGTGGCATGTCTACTCGTGCCCGCTGGCGATGACCGACGGCGCCGCGCGCTCGCTGATCGCCTCCGGCAACGCGGCGCTGATCGACCGCGCCGTGCCGCGCCTCACCTCGCGCGATCCCGACCTCGCGTGGACGAGCGGCCAGTGGATGACGGAGCGCACCGGCGGGAGCGACGTGGGCCTGTCGGAGACGATCGCGCGCGCCGATGGCGACGGCTTTCGGCTCTTCGGAACCAAGTGGTTCACCAGCGCGACAACGGCACAAGTGGCGCTCACGCTCGCGCGCCCAGAGGGCAATCCGGCGGGCGGAAAGGGGCTGGCGCTTTTTTATGTCGAGATGCGCGACGCGTTCGGCAAGCTGAACAACATCGCGATCAACCGGCTAAAGTCGAAGCTCGGGACGCGTATGGTGCCAACCGCGGAGCTCACGCTGGGCGGCGCGTTCGCGATCCCGGTCTGCGGCACGGGCGACGGCATCAAACACATCACCCCGATGCTTGCGATCACGCGCACGTGGAACTCCGTCTGCGCGGCGGCGGGCATGCGCAGAGCGCTCTCGCTCGCGCGCGACTACGCCAACAAGCGCGTGGCGTTCGGAGCGCGGCTCGCCGACAAGCCGCTTCACCAGGACACCCTCGCGACGGCCGAGGCCGAAGCGGCCGCCGCGTTTCTGCTCTCGTTTCGCGCCGTCGAGTTGCTCGGCAAGGATGAAGCCGGCGAGAGCGACGAAGCCGATCGCGCGCTCATGCGGCTGTGCGTTCCGCTCGCCAAGCTCGTGACGGGCAAGCAGGCCGTGGGCGTCGCGAGCGAGGCGCTCGAAGCCTTCGGCGGCGCAGGCTACATCGAGGATACTGGGTTGCCGCGCCTGCTTCGCGATGCGCAGGTGCTCCCCATCTGGGAGGGAACCACGAACGTGCTCTCGCTCGATGTGCTGCGGGCGCTCGGCAAGGGCGGGAGTCTGGAGCCCGTCGTCCGCGAGGTGTCGAAGTGCGTGCATACTGCACACGCATCGTTGCGCGAGCCGGCCGAAGTCGCCGCGCGAGCGTTGACGCACGCGCAGGCGTGGTTGGAAGACGCCATGCAGCGTTCGCCCGAGGCCGTCGAAGCCGGTGCGCGCCGCTTCGCCCTGACGATCGGCGGAGCCTTGCAACTCGCACTGCTCGTCGAGCATGGGAGCTGGGCCCTCGCGCATGGCGACGGGCGCTACGCTGCGGCGGCTCGCATCTTTTCGCGTAGCGCGATCGATCGAATCGACATCGGTCCGGCCGCGGACGACGCGCGCGCACTGCTGACGTAGTCGCAGTTCAGAACGGAGCCGAAGCCTTCGCGCAGCTCGCCTGGTCGACCGGATGCGTCGTGTCGGCGAGCAGCCACGACACGATGCACAGCTCGGCCGCGTCGTTCGACGAGGCAATCACCTGCCCGCCCTTGTGCCCTTCAAGCATCAGCGGCTTTTTTAGGAGCAGCAAGTCACGGGGCACCGCGACCCCAGCGACAACGCGCGTGATCGCCTCGGGTTCGAGCCCGATGACGGCCCTGTAGTTCGCCGTCGACTCCTCGAGCGTCGTCGCGCCGACGCCGGGAATGAGACCCGCCTCGCTCGGCAGACGCAGTCCCCTCGCGCTGTAGAGGCGCAGCGGGCGACCGACCTCACCGTGGCAGTCGAGCGTGGCGCATCGCCGCTCGAGCACCGGGCTCACGAACTGCTGAAATTGCGACTGGTTGGGCGCGAGGATCGTGGTGACCCGCGTGTTGCCGTCCGGCGTCGGGCTCGACGCGCACGCGATCACGATCGGCGCCATCCACAGGGCAGCGGCCCCGAGCGCGGCGATGCGGCGCATCACTTCGTGCCTCCGACGCGAGGATTAACGGCGCAGCTGCCCGAGGCGGGCGGCACTGCGTCGTCGGGAGAATAAAGATACACATGCCCCACGCTCGAGAGCTTTTCGTATGCCGAATAGGGGTCCTTGTGGCAGTTGGCGCATGAGCGCTCGCGGCCGACCTGCCCCTGCATCGTGCGCGATTTGTCGCCCTTCCACACGCGCACGAGCACAGGAAACGAGGGGTCCCAGTCCGAGCGGCGCACGAAGAAATTGCCAACGCAGTTCGTCGTCGCCGTATAGGACGAGCCCGCCGTGTCGGTCATGGCGACGGTCGCGCCCTCGACTCCCACTACGTCGTCCTGCCGCGCGAACACGCTTCCGGCGACCGAAAACGCCGCGCCAGACGCGGGTCCGCCCGCGGAGTGACACATGACGCAAGGCTGCCCTGCGCGGTGAAATTCGCCAACGGGTACGCCGTCGGACTCACCGCCGAGCGCTGCAATTTCTCCGTCATAAACAGGGTCGCCGCAAGCCGCGGAAAAGGCGGCGATGCAGGCCAACAGCGCGAGCAGACCCGAGGTGATTCGGCGCATCAGTCGAACTCCGCGTCCAGGCCAAGGGTTCCGTAGCCAGCCGTACGCTGCGTGAGAAAAATGGCGTTAAAGTAGCGGGTGTACATCACATCCGCCTGCAGCGTGACGCCGATCTGGGCCTTCGCGTCCGGCGACGTGAGCGCGTATCGAACTCCACCGCCCGCCGTCACGGACACGAGCGGAGACAGCTCGCGGTCCGTAGTGCGAAACAGCGGCAACGAAATCGAACCGTCCGCGTTGAGCGCGGCGGCGTAGGCGAGCTGGTAGAAGCTCGTCCCCGTTTGCGCGTGCAGGCGCGCGTGTGGCCAAACCCGAAGCCGCCGCCCAACGTCGACGATAAACCGCGCGTCGGTCGACGTAGCCTTGAGCGACCAGGTGTCGACGTAGAGGCGCTCGTCGACCCTGAGGGTGGCGCCAAGCGCAGCCAGGCGATGGGCGAGCCTGGCACCGACCGCGTAGCGATCCCGCTCGGTCGGAAGCTGCTCGATCGGACGCAGCGGCAACCGGTTGGCGTTGACGAGATCGACCGTCGCGCCGACGGGAAGGCGACGCGCGATCGCGGGATCGAACAGCGGAACATACCGGTACGGCTTCGACTGGTCGCCGCGCTCGAGTTGGAGCGTCGCCGACAGAAGCAGCAGCGTCCTCGGCGAGAGCACGACGGTTACGCCGCCTTCGAGTCCGTGCGTCTCGAGTGTGTGCGAAAATACGCTAAACGGCGTGGTTGAGCGACCGATCGTGTCGTGCGAGTACGAGTAGGCAACGCGAGGCGTGACGAGCTTATCGGCCGTGTCCAAGCTAAGCGCGATGCCGCCTCCCGCCGAGACGTAGTCGCTCTCGACCGAAAGATTGCTCGACGCCTGCGCGCTCACCGTCTTGTACTTGTAGCCCCCCGAAAGCGCCCCCGCGTAGCGCTTGTCGCGAAACACGCGAGACGCTTCGGACACGATATCCGGTGAGGCCGCGGTGACGACGTCGAGCAGAAAGTTACCACCCACGTTCCAGCCCGACGTGGGCGAGGTGACGCTCGCGCTCAGCCCGGGCGAGGCGACGTTGACGCTGCTCGTGTCGGTGTAGACGCTCGAGTCGAGTCCAAGGCGAACCACGAGGTTCTTTCGGTCCTCGGGCAGGCACTTCACCACTTCGTCCTGACTTTTGGCCGAGAGCATGCACTTGAGCTGACCCGGCGTGAGGTACTCCGACGCCTGCGATTTGAGCGTGAGCTCGACCGTCAACAGCTCGGCCTCCTTCACGTCATATTCGCCGTCGAAGGCCAGCGGAACGCCGCCCTGCGTGCCTTCGGCGTGCACGGTGTGCTTTCCCGGATCGACCGAAAACTTCTTGGTCAGCGACTCCACGGGCACCGCGCGCTCGTCGAAGGTCACCTGCAAATCGTCGACGCCGGGCGGCGGCTTGAACGTCACGTGGGGGATGCGCGGCAAGATACCCTGCACGCGATCGCGCGCGGCACGCATGACCGCGGAGTCGCGCTTTTGAATGGCGTCTTCGAGCGCCTTCTGCGCATCGCGAAGCGCGTCGATGAGCTTGCCGCTGCGCCTCTCGCACGACGCGAGATGCAGACGCGTTCTAGGCTGCTCTTCGAGCTTGAGCGACTCCCTGTCTTTGGCGATGCACTCGTCGAGGTTGCCCGCCATGTCGGCCGACAGCCCTGCGCTGGCCGCCTGAAAAGCCTCGCTGCTTTCCCATCCGGGAATTTTCATCGGAGGAGCCGCTGGCTTCGGGGCCTCGGGCCTTGGCGCGTCCGGCGTCGGCGCGTCGGGCCTGGGACCCGGCGCAGCCGGAGCCGGCGCAGAGCCACCAGCCTCGCGCTCGGCTTCGGACCACTGCGTTCGGATGTTGGGTGTGGTGCCCGACGCTGGAAGCCGCGCGGTCGCGTCGAGCTGAAGCGCGCTGATGAAATCGATCTTCGCCTCGTCGGCTTTCCCGAGCTGAGAGGCCACCATGCCGAGGGCGACGAACACCTGCGCCCGCGTGGCCCCCGAACACTTGCCGCGCTTGCACTTCTCGTAGGCCTCTTCGAGCTTCTCCTGCGCGGGGCCGAACGCAGCGCCCGGATAGTCCTCCGACATCACCTGCTGCACCGTGCCGAGCACCGTCATGTCGTCGGCGGCCCGGGCCGGCGCGGCGATGGTCGAAGAAACGGCCAGCGTCAGCCAAAAGGCAGCGCCGCGCGCACGTGCGCCGAGGCCGACGGCGAATTGGCCCGCAGCGCGACCGCTGCGCAGGCCCGGCTTAGTTGCAGCCGCAGCCACCGCCGCCACCACCGAAACCGCCCGTCGCGCCTTCCGACACCGCGCGCACATGCTCATCGAGCGGCGACGCGAGGTCGTTGGGAGTCATCGTCGGATGCGCGAGCGCCCCGCGCTCATAGGGAGCAACCGTTGCGCAGCCTGCGAGCACCAACGCAATGGCCGCCGCGACAACCTTATGGGTGGGGATCTTCATGTGAACGTGCCCTGAACCGCCATTGTGCACCGATGGCGCGCCGGACGATAGGGGTCGATGCGCGTTTGCTCGTTGCCCGCCGGCCGCAGTGCTCGCACAATAGGGGGATGCATTGGCGGGTCATCCTTGCGCTCGGTGTGCTGGCAGCCGCGATGCTGCCCCTCAGCGCAGCGTGCAGCCTCGAGTCAGACTCAAAGTTCGGCAATCCGTCCGGGCTGTCGCACGCCAATCTGCCCTCGCCCGCCGCCGCCGAGGGGGGCGCGGCTCCGAGCACCGGCTCCCTGTGCGACGGTGGCGGCCCGGTCGATGGGGGGCCCTGTCAAATCAGCTTCGCCAAAGACATCTGGCCGATGATGTCCGCCGCCGGCGTGTGGGCGTGCGCCGACAGCAACTGCCACGGCGGCACCGCGCTCAACCCGTTTATCAACGACGCTCCCAGCGCGTACGCGAACCTCGTCGCCTACAAGATCGGCGGCAAGGCCTACATCAACCCGTGCTCGACCGACCCGAAGCAGTCGACATTTGTGTGTAATCTACAAGGAACGTGCGGGCAGCAGGCTATGCCGATTCCCGACAACACCAAGAATCGGCCGCTCGCGATCGCGACCGACATCGGGAAGGTGAACACGTGGTTGCAGTGCGGGGCTCCGTTCAACTGACGCGCGGCTTGCGCGGGGCGCCGATGGCCTGCGCGCCGCCGACGTAGTATCGCGCTCGCATGGATCGCTTCCTCGCGCGGCTCGAGCGACGCATCGGTCGCTACGCTGTCCCCAATCTGACGTTCGTCGTCGCGGCAGGCATGGCGATGGTCTTCGTGTTGTCGCTGGTGCGGCCGGAGTTCGAGAATCTGCTCGTGCTCGACGTGCAGGCCATCAAGCACGGCCAGATTTGGCGCGTGTTTTCGTACCTGTTTCTGCCTCCGCCCGCCGGCTCGTTCATGATGCCGAAGCCGATCGCGATGCTGTTCGCGATCTACTTCGTGTGGCTCATCGGCACGAACCTCGAGCGCGAATGGGGCCCCTTCAAGCTCAACGCGTTTTACGTCGTCGGCATGCTCGGCACCACAATCGCCGCGCTGCTAGCGGGGGGCGCTGGCAATTACTACTTGAACCTTTCGCTCTTCCTCGCGTTCGCGACCGTCTTCCCTGATTTCCAGATCATGATCTTCTTCATCATTCCGGTGCGGATCAAATGGCTCGGAATCATCAGCGCGGCGATGCTCGGGTGGACGTGCCTGACCGGCGACTGGGACGAGCGCGCTGCGATCGGCGCCGCGATGGGAAACTACCTGCTCTTCTTCGCGGGATACTGGCGCGACCACTTTCGCAGCCGAAACCTGCGCGTGCGGCAATCCGCACGGCGCGCAGCTGTAAGCGAGGCGCCTGCACTACCGGCCGTTCGCTCCTGCGCGATGTGCGGCGCGCGCGAATCGGACGGCGCCGATATTCGGGTTTGCTCGTGCGAAAAATGCGAGGGAAAGCCGCGCACGCTCTGCCTCGAGCACGCTCGCAATCACTGACTCAGGTCGTCAGCACGATTTTGCCAAAGCTCTCGTTCGCCGCAAGCAGGGCGTGCGCGCGCCCCGCCTGTGCGAGTGGCAGCACCTGATCGATGACCGCTCGATAGACGCCTCGCGCGACGAGCGGAGCGATGTTGCGCCCGAGCACCTGCGCGGCCGCGATCCTCTCCTCGAGAGGCCGTGAGCGCATCACCGTTCCCCTGAGGGTGATGCGCTTGCGCAGGATCACAGAGAGATCGAGCTCTGCGCGGCCGCCCGCCACGAGTCCCACGAGCACGAGACGCCCTTTTGGTGCGAGGCACTTCAGTCCCTCCGCGACATAGGCGCCTCCCGCCAGATCGAGCACGACATCAACGCCGCGCCCGCCCGTGAGCTCCAGGACGCGCTCCGAAAAACATGCATCTTGCACACAAATGCCAGCGTCGAGCCCGAGCGCCGCTGCGCGTTCGAGCTTGTTCGCCGTTCGCGCAGTGCCCAGTGAGCGCGCACCAATGGCCCTCGCGATCTGAACGGCGGCCGTCCCCACCCCGCTCCCGACGGCGTGCACCACGACGCTCTCTCCGGCGGTGAGGCCTGCCTGCAGAACCATCGCGTCATAGGCTGTGAGAAACGCCTCTGGAATCGCGGCGCCTTCGACGAACCCCACGGCGTCGGGGAGTCGCGCGACGGTTCGCTCATGGACGACCAGGTGCTCTGCGTAGGCGCCCCCACCGACGAGCCCAAATACGCGATCTCCGACGGCGAGGTCGAAGACGCAGGCGCCGACCGCGTCGACCTCACCGGCGAACTCGAGACCGAGAATGTCTGCGGGGGCATCGCGCGGCGGAGGATACCCCCCCATGCGCTGCAACAAGTCCGCGCGGTTGACGGCCGTGGCGCGGACCCGCACACGCACTTCCGATTTTCCAGGCACCGGCGCCGCAACATCGGCCAGCTCCAGGACCTCCGGACCACCCGCACCACGCATCACGATCGCTTGCATATGTTACCTCTCCCAAACCAAGGGCACTACCGGCCCACGACGAAGGTTAGCCCGATGCGAAGCGATACGAACGCTTCGGGCGACTCCGACAACGGTGCACCCAGGCTCGACAGCGCACGCAGCGGCGAACCGAGGTTCGTGTCGAATCCCACGGTCGGGAGGAAGTAGCGCGTCGTCAGGCGCACGTCGCCGCCGATCGACCAGTGCGCGCGACTCGCATCCGCAATTTCAGGCTCGAGGCTGTAGTACTCGACCACGCTCGCACCCACCGTGACGAGCGGCGACAGCTTGCACCCCAGGTAGACTGTGCCGACCGCTGCGAGCGAGTACTGCCGTGCATCGCGAACGCTCGCGGCAAGCTCCATCGCCTGCCGGTATTGCACGACGACGGGCCCGAGCGTGTCGCGTACGTCGATGAACGCGCGCGTCGTGACCCTGTTCGGATCGAAGACCGCGCGATCCCATCCGCGCACCGCGGCCGTCGCGGACGCGATCGCCGGCAGCTCCGGATCATCGCGCCACCCGCCGGTCGGAGCGATCGCCGCGAGGCCTCCGCCAAAAGCGACGCCCGCCACCGACGCCCACGCGCCGCGCACCTGCAGCTCGGGGTTGCCAGGAACTACGGCGATGCCGCCGCGCGACCGCGTGCCCAGGCTCAGCGCGTACGAGCCCCCGAGATACCAACGGCGCCCAACAAGGGGGGCTTCGAACGTAATGCGCTCGATGCGCAGATTACGATGTTCAGACGCCTGAACACCGCCCGAAGCCGCGACTTCGACGCTCGCGAACGTGGTCTCGACGCTGAGCTCAGGATGCCGATGCGTCAGTTCGGGAAGCGTCGGCGCGCGTGGCTGGTCGCGCAACTCCTCGTCGATCGCCATTGCCGGTGACGCACCGATGACCACCGCTACCGCGAAGCTCGCGCCGCAAATGCGCCTCACGGTCGAGCGCCTCCGATCGGGCCGCGCACCAAAATGCCGCTCGCGAGCGCATCTTGGAACGCGGCGTGGTTGGCAGCGTGGCCCGGGCGAACCGCATGAACGTGTCCGATCGCGGGTCCGCCGTAAACGAAGCTGTCGCCGATGAGATCGAGCAATTTGTGCCTCGCAGGCTCGTCGGGCGCAAACGGGCGACCGGCTGCGTGTATCTGCTCGCCGACGAAAACAACGCTTTCGGGCGGCACGTACGCCGCGAGGCGATCGCGCGCCAGCTCGGGAAGGTCGCGTTCGAGCGCAAAGGTCCGCGCGCTGGCGATGCGATCGGCAAAGTCGAGGGCGTCCCCTCCCCAGCTCGCGAGCCTTGCAATTCGGGCGTCGCCGAAGTCGACGTCGACGCTGACATGCGTCTCGGTCGCGACCCTGAAGGCGAAGCAGCTGGCCCCAACCTCGACGTCGCCGTCCCGCGCGACACGGAGCAGGCTCGGCGCGGGAGGCACATTCAAGCCCGCGATTGCACGGCAATATTCCATTGACCCGCCGTCGAGGAGCGGCAACTCGGGCCCTTCGACCACAACGCGCACCCCTCGGGAAAGCCGGTGCGCGCCGAGAGCGGCGAAGAGATGCTCGACCGTGCTGATCGAAGCGCCATCGTGCGCCAGCTGCACCACCGTCGCGCGGCGCGTGCCGACCACACGCAGCGCCTCGACCTCAGCGCAGGCCTCGCCGACCACCACCACCGTCGGGCCGTCCCACCGCCGCAAGTCGACGGTGGCGTGAACCCCGAAATGAAGGCCCTTTCCTCCGAGCGCCCTCGACATCGCGCGTAGAGCTTGCCCGCGCACCGACATTTTGGCTACCTAATGGGAAGGTTATCGCCCGATGTCCAACAAGTCCGTTCAGATCTTCGTTCGTGGCCGCGTGACCGGCGTCTTCTTCCGCGCCGCGGCGCAGCGAGAGGCGCGACGCCTTGGCATCACCGGTTGGGTGAAAAACCGCAACGACGCGAGCGTCGAGATCCTCGCCGAAGGCGGCGAAGATTCGGTCAAGGAGCTCGTCAGCTGGGCGCACCACGGACCGAGCGCGGCGCGCGTTGAGCACGTCGACGTGCGCTACCGCAGCTACACGGGTGAGTTTCCCGATTTTCGCATCGTCGAATGACCGAGCGGCCGCACCGGCGCGCAACGCTTCTACGGCGGATGGGAACGCGACGTGCTGCCTTCGCGGCCGCCCTGTGGGTGACAGCAGCCACCGCCCGAGCAAACGCCTCCACGTTCGACCTGGACGCACGCGTGGCCGACATCGAGACCCGCGGAAATATCGCGGCGAGCGACTGCGACTGGCCACCCGAGGCGGTGTCTGCTGCGGATGCAAAGCTCGAGTCGCTCTCGAAACGCGGCGACGACGACGCGATCGCCAAGTGGGCGGCGAGCGCACGGCGTGGCGCGCGGAGCGCTCCAAGCGCCCATGACGACGACGTGCTCGCAGCCCTCATCGGGGCGCAGCCTCCGCCGCTGGACGACAGCGCCAAAATTCTCCTCGAGAGCGCCGCCCTTTATGCGGCCCTCGAGTGCATCGGCACCACGCGCGCCGCGAGCGTCATGATTGACCACGCGGTCAATCATCGCGCAGTGCTTCGAGCCGAGGTCACCAGACGAATCCGGCGCCTCGGCGAGCGCGCCGTGCCGGCTCTCCTGCTCGCGAGGGCATCGCCCCATGCCGACACAAGACGCTGGGCGATCGCGACCCTCGAGGGCATGGGAAAGCGCGTCGCAGGCGACGCCATTGTCACGACGAGCGACGCTCGCCTGATCGAGGTGCTCAGCGCATTCGGGACCACGCGTGACCCCGACGCACTCTCCGTCGTCCTGTCCTTCACAGGCTCCGATCGCAAACTCGTGCGCGAAGCTGCCCGCAGCGCAGTGCGCGCCTACGCTGACGACGCGCGCGCGAAATTGCGTGAAGCCTACAACAATCTCACGGGGCAGCCCGCGTCGCAGGCAGAACCCGCCAAACAACTGGCCGACCTGCTCTTCGCCCTCCAGGACAAACAGCGCCTCGCCGATCTCGACGCCCTCATCCAGGACGGGCTGACGCGACAAGCGACGGGGCAGTCGGCCGAAGCGGTCGCGCAGTTCGACCGCGTGCTTGCCCGCGACCCGACGCTCAAACGACGGAGCGAATTCGCTTCAGCCTACGCGGCACAGGGCCTGTCGCTGGTAGGGGTAGACGCCCGCAGCGCCCGCAGCCACCTCGAGGAGGCGCTGTCCCTCGACCCGGATTCGCCCCGAAGAGACCAAATCGCCGCAGCGCTTGCCTACCTCCGCGGCAACGATTTGCAAGTACGCGGCCTCGACGCGCCCAACGACGACGTCAACGTGCTCTCCGCCGGCCCGGCACTCGACGGCGCAAAAACCCGGTCCGAGCAGCGCGACGAGGCGAAGCGCGCCCGAGAAGAACGCGCACGAAGCTACGAAGCCACTGCGGCGGTCCTGCTCGCCGTCCTGTGTACAATCATCCTGTTCGCCAGGCAGCGTCGTCACGGACGAGCCTAGCCCACGGCGCAAAAAAAAAGGGCGACACGTGTCTCCACGCGCCGCCCGTTCTTAGCAACCGGAACTCACTCCGCTTTGGCGACAGCCTTCGAGGTGCCCGCGGCCGGTTTCGCCGGCTTCTTGGCAGACGTCTTGGGCTTGTGCGCGCCTGCCGCGCCAGCATCCGGCTCGCCGACGAACTCGATAAGCGCCATGGGAGCGCCGTCTCCGCGACGCGGACCGAACTTGATGATCCGCGTATAGCCGCCCGGACGACCCGAGAACCGCTTGGCGAGGTCGAGGAAGATCTTCTCGACGATGTCGACCTTGACGGTCTCGCCGCCCTTCTCCACACGCGTACCAAAGCGCGGCAGGTAGCTCGAGATCTGGCGCTCTACAGCCAGACGCCGCGCACGGTCGACCTCGGACAGCTCGGCGTGTGGCGTATACGCCACGGTGCCAAGCCGACGGGCCTTGGTGATCAGGCGCTCCGCGACGCGGCGGAGCTCCTTGGCCTTCGCGTCCGTCGTCTCGATGCGCTCGTGAAGCACGAGGTTGGCGGCGAGATTGCGAAGCATGGCACGACGGCTGCTCGTGTTGCGGTCGAACTTACGACCCGAATTGCGGTGACGCATGACTTACTCCAATTCCTTTGCCTGAAATCAGGCCTGAGCCTGCTGAGCCTTCCAGCGCTCGAGCATCTGCGGCCAACTGTCGATCTTGGTGCCGAGCTGCAGCCCCATGTTATGGAGAATCTCTTTGATCTCCTTGAGGCTCTTGCGACCGAAATTCTTGGTCTTGAGCATGTCCTGCTCGCTTCGCTGAACGAGCTCTCCGATGAGCTGAATGTTCGCGTTCTGGAGGCAGTTCGCGCTCCGCACGCTTAGCTCCAACTCGTCGACAGAACGGAACAGATTTTCGTTGAGCGGCTCGTCCTCGCTACCCGTCACCGTATAGCTGGTCTCTTCGGTCTCTTCGAAATTGATGAAAATCGTGAGCTGCTCTTTCAGGATCTTTGCCGCGTAGGCGACTGCATCCTGGGGCTTCACGCTCCCGTTCGTCCAAACTTCAAGCGCCAACTTGTCGAAGTCGGTCTGCTGCCCGACGCGCGCATTGGTCACCGTGTAGTTCACCTTGCGGGTGGGCGAAAACAGAGAGTCGATCGGAATCGTGCCGATCGGCATCGTCGCCGTCTTGTTCTTGTCGGCGGGAACGTATCCGCGGCCCACGTTCACGGTCAGCTCGAGCGCGAGAGGCCCCTTCTTATCGAGGGTCGCGATCAGGTGGTCCGGGTTGAGAACCTGGAGGCCGTCGACGAGCTGAATGTCCCGTGCGTAAACGGGACCAGGGCCCTCTTTGTCGATACGAACCGTATAGGTCTTCGCCTGAGCGGCCTTGAGCACAACCTCTTTGAGATTGAGGATGATGTCGGTCACATCCTCAACGACGTCGCCGATCGTGGTGAACTCATGGAGCGCTCCGTCGACGCGAATCGCGGTGATCGCAGCGCCCTGCAACGAGGCCAGAAGGATGCGCCGCAGCGAGTTGCCGAGCGTAATACCGTAGCCGCGCTCCAGCGGCTCGCAGGTGAACTTGCCGTAAAACTCGGTCAGCGTCTCCGCCTCAACCTGCATTCCACGAGGCCGAATCAGATCGCGCCAGTTACGAGTGGTGATCGACGTGCTCATCCCTTGCTCCTCAAACTATCGGTTCACGCGGCGATCCCGGCTGGCCATTGAACCCGCTCTCCGGTCCAGCCCGTCGCCTGCCCGTGCAAAACTGACGAAAGACCCGGCGAAAAACGCCGGATCATCAACTAGCGCGAGTAATACTCGACCACGAGCTGCTCGCGAATGGCCGGCTCGTTCATCTCTTCGCGAACCGCTGCGGTCTTGAAGGTCCCGGCAAAATTGTCCTTGTCCAGCTCGAGCCAGGACATCATCGGTCGCTTGTCGACCCCGGCCAGCGCGGCCAGCAGTGCGGGCATCTTGCGACTCCGCTCGTGGATAGTGATCTTGTCTCCAGCGCGCAGGAGATAGCTCGGGATGTCGACGCACTTTCCGTTGACCATCACGTGCGAGTGCTTGACCAACTGCCGGGCTTCCATTCGCGTAGTCGCGAAGCCAAGGCGATGGCAGACGTTGTCGAGACGGCTCTCGAGAATTCCCAGCATTTCTTCGCCGGTGCGCCCCTTGCGCCTGGTGGCGTCGAAGTAGTAGCGCTGAAACTGGCGCTCCAGGACGCCGTAAATGCGGCGAACCTTCTGCTTCTCGCGCAGGCGAACGGCGTACTCGCTCAGCTTGATGCGGCCCTGGCCATGCTGTCCCGGCGGATACGGCCGGCGCGTGTAAGAGCACTTGTCGCCATAGCAGCGCTCACCCTTGAGGAAGAGCTTCAGTCCCTCGCGGCGGCAGAGCCTGCACACCGGTCCGATATATCGAGCCATTATCTTCTACCTTCTTTGATTGATAAACAATCAACCGGTTTACACACCCTGACGGGTGTTTCATCCCGGCGTGCCCACGAAGGGCGAGAACCTAAACGCGGCGGCGCTTGGGCGGCCGGCACCCGTTGTGCGGAACCGGCGTAACGTCGCGAATGAGAGTGACCTTGAAGCCAGCGGTCTGGAGCGCGCGTAGCGCACTCTCGCGGCCAGCGCCAGGACCCTTGACGAACACAGCGATGGAGCGCATCCCGTGCTCCATCGCGCGGCGCGCTGCCTCTTCGGCGGCCAGCTGTGCGGCGAAGGGCGTCGACTTGCGCGAGCCCTTGAACCCACGGGAGCCGGCGCTCGACCACGACACGGTGTTGCCGTTAATGTCGGTGATCGTGACAACGGTGTTGTTGAACGTCGACTGGATGTGGGCAATGCCCGTCGAGACGTTCTTCTTTGCCTTCTTCTTCGCCGGCTTGCCCTTGCCAGAGCCACCAGCTGCCGCAGTCTTTGCCTGAGCCATGTTCGAGAATCCTTACAGCGTTGCCTTTGAAAGTTTGGTCACTTCGCCGCGGCCGGACGGGCGCGGGAGAGCACGCCCTTACGCGGGCCCTTGCGCGTCCGCGCGTTCGTGTGGGTGCGCTGTCCGTTGACGGGCAGCCCCTTGCGGTGGCGAAGACCGCGATAGCATCCGAGGTCCATCAGCCGCTTGATGTTCATCTGCACCTCACGGCGCAAATCACCTTCGACTTTGTACTCGGTCTCAAGAAGCTCGCGGATCCTCTTGATCTCGTTCTCGGTCAGTTCCTCGGTGCGCTTGGTCGGCGCGATGCCGGCCTTCGCGCAAATCTCGCGAGCGAGCTTCTGCCCGATACCGTAAAGGTAGGGCAGCGAGTAAGCGACGTGCTTGTGCTTGGGAAGGTCTACGCCTGCAATACGAGCCATGATGATCCTCTACTCAGCCCTGACGCTGCTTGTGGCGGGGGTTCTCGCAAATGATACGGACGACGCCTTTTCGGCGAACGACCTTGCACTTGTCGCAAATCTTTTTGACGCTGGGACGAACCTTCATGACTCACTCACTGGCTGCGTTGGCTACTTGTGACGATAGGTGATGCGGCCCCGGCTGGGATCGTAGGGGCTTACTTCTACAGTGACTCGGTCGCCGGGCAGAATACGAATGTAAAACTGTCTCATTCGACCGCTGATGGTTGCGAGAACGCTCAGGCCGTTGTCGCATTTAACCTTGAACATCGCGTTGGGCAGAGCTTCCTGGACGGCACCATCGAACTCGAGTTTGTCGCCCTTGGGCTCTTTCCGCTCACGACGCTCACTCATGCATGAATCCCTTCTCAGACTCCCAGTGCGGCGAGGACGCGCTTGGTGACCTCGCCGACCGCCCCAACGCCGTCGACCCTCTTCAGCACGCCCGCTTCTTCATAGAACGGGATCACTGCCGAAGTAACCCGTGCATAAGCGTCGAGACGCGTACGCACCGATTCCTCGGTGTCGTCGGCACGGTGCACTACGTCTGCACCCGGGGGCGGCGGGTTATACTTCAAGTGGTAAATCTGTCCAGTCCGTTTATCGGTCCGGCGCAGAACGGTACGCTCAATCAGCAAATCTGACGGCACTTCTATGGCAATGGCGATGTCGATTTTCAGTCCACGGGCCGCGAGCATGGCCCCTAGCGCCTCCGCCTGGGGTACCGTGCGAGGGAAACCATCGAACAGGGCTCCACCAACACAGTCGCTCTCGTTGATGCGATCACCGATGAGGCCAATCACCACGTCGTCGGGCACGAGCCCGCCCGTGTCCATAGCCTGCACCAATGCGGCCGGGAGCTTACCGGCCGCATTGGAGGCCCTGAGAATGTCCCCAGTGCTAAGCTGCGGGATTCCCAGCTTCTCGCAGACGAACTTCGCCTGCGTACCCTTGCCGGCGCCGGGCGGCCCCATAAAGACGACGTTCATCCGACGTCCCTCCGGCCGCGGACCTTGGTTGCACGACCGCCGCCCCCGGAAAGGCCCTCATAATTGCGCGTGATCAGGTGCGCCTCGATCTGACGAACGCTGTCGAGCGCTACGCCGACCACGATCATCAGCGAGGTGCCGCCGAAGCGAAACGGAACCTTGAACCACTCTGAAATAATGGTCGGAACTACGCAAACGGCCGCTACGTAGAGAGCACCGCCTAGCGTAATCCGCGTCAGCACCTTGTCGATGTAATCGGCGGTCTGCTTGCCCTGCCGAATCGTAGGAATGAACGCCTGCTGCTTCTTCAGGTTGTCGGCCACATCGACGGCCTGAAACGTGACCGCCGTATAGAAGTAGCAAAAAAACACGATGAGCAGCACGTAGAACACGTTGAAGAGCCAGTCGCCGCGGTTAAAGGCGCCCTGGAGCTCGCTCATCCCGGGAATATGAAAGCTGGCGAGCGTCGCGGGAAACCCGAGGAGCGACATCGCGAAGATGGGCGGAATCGTGCCGGCCGTGTTCACCCGCAGCGGCAGGTGCGCCGTCTGGCCGCCGTAGACACGCCTCCCCACGGTGCGACGCGCGTAGAAAATCGGGATCCGGCGCTGCGCCGTCTCGAAGAACACGATGGTCGCGACCGTCAGCATGATCACCGCGGTCACGGCGGCGAGATTCAGCGGGCGAATATCACCCTTGTGGGTGTCGAAATACCTGAACACCCCGGCTGGGATGTCGGTCACAATTCCGGCAAAGATCAGCAGCGAGATGCCGTTTCCGATTCCGCGCTCCGTGATCTGCTCGCCAACCCACATCACGAAGGCGGTGCCGGTGGTAAGCGTCAACACGGTCATCAGGCGGAAAGGCCAACCCGGGTGCGTCACAACGCTCCCGACCGCCGAGCTCGCCAGGTCGCCGTTGCTCGCGCCCTCGACGGTGAGCGCCATCCCGAACGCCTGCACGAAGGACAGAACAACCGTTCCGTAGCGCGTGTATTGATTGATCTTGCGCGTGCCTTGCTCGCCCTCTTTGCGCAGCTCATCGAGCGGCTTGAAGACCATCGTGAGCAACTGCAGAATGATGCTGGCGCTCACATAGGGCATGATGCCCAACGCGAAAATCGACAAGTTGCTGAGTGCGCCGCCGCTAAACAGGTTGAACATGCCGAGAAGGCCGCCGCCCTGTTTGCTCACGACCTGATGCATGACATTTCTGTCAACACCCGGAATCGTCACAAACACGCCGACGCGGTAGACCGCAAGCATAACCAAAGTGAACACGAGCCGCTTTCGCAGCTCGGGCACCTTGGGAATGTTCGCGAACCCGGCGAAGCTCGCCATGTTCGTTCTTACTTCGCCTCGAGAACGAGGGCCTTACCGCCGGCCTTCTCGATTTTCTCGACCGCGCTCTTGGAGAACGCATGGGCTTTGACCGTGACGCTCTTGCTCAGGTCGCCCGAGCCGAGAATCTTGATGCGGTCAATGCGACCCTTGACCAGTCCGACCTTGCGCAGGAGCGCCTCGTCGATCTGGGCGCCCGGCGCGAACGCCTCGAGCGCACTGACGTTGACCTGGGCCGTGCGAACCGGGAACGGAACATTGAACCCGCGCTTCGGCAGGCGGCGCGCGAGCGGCGTCTGGCCGCCCTCGAACTCGCGGCGCACGCTATTGCGAGCGTACTGGCCCTTCTGGCCTCTTCCGGCGGTCTTGCCAAGTCCGGAGCCTACGCCGCGGCCCTTGCGGAGCTTGTCTTTAGTAGCGCCAAACGGCTTTGCGAGATTGCTAAGCGTGTCAGCCATGACTCAGGATGCTTTCTGCGCGCCCGGCTGCTTCTTGGCGACCGGAGCTGTGTCGGTCTCTTCGACCGTCACGAGGTGAATGACCTTCTTGATAGCGCCGCGGAATGAGGGCGTGTTGCCCACCACGACTGCTGAACCGGGGCCGTGGAGCCCAAGACCGCGAATCGTAGCGCACATTGCGTGGCTTTGGCCGATGACGCTCTTGGTCTGCGTGACCTTCAGGTGTGTCTTCATTGTGCGCTAGCCTCAGACGGCTTCAGCACGGCGGTCTTCTTCGCGCCGCCGCGCTTCGAAATGTGACCAATCTCGGCGACTTCCTTGCCGCGCTTGCGCGCGACATCCTCGGCGCTCTTGAGATTGCGCAGCGCCTCGATCGTGGCGCGCACGACGTTGTGCGGGTTCGCACTGCCGATGCACTTGGTAAGAATGTCGTGAATTCCGGCGCTCTCAACTACCGCGCGCACGGCACCTCCGGCGATAACGCCGGTCCCGGGGGACGCCGGGCGCAAGAAGACTTCGCCGGCACCGAAGTGCCCAACGATCTCGTGCGGCACCGTGACACCATCGAGCGGCACCTTGAACAGGTTCTTGCGAGCCTGGTCGTGCCCCTTGCGAATGGCCTCAGGCACCTCGTTGGCCTTACCAAGACCGACGCCTACGTGCCCGTTCTCGTCGCCCACCACTACGAGCGCGGCGAACGAAAACCGACGTCCGCCCTTGACGACCTTGGCGACGCGGTTGATGTGAATAATGCGCTCTTTGAGCTGCTCTTCGTCGATCTCGAAAGCCATGGTCTCTTCTTCCTGATCAGAACTTGAGGCCGGCCTCGCGGGCGGCGTCGGCAAGCGCCTGAATGCGCCCGTGATAGAGGTAACCGTTTCGATCGAACACGACCTTGTCGATGCCCTTGGCGATCAAGGCTTTCGCGATCGCGGTTCCGACCTTCTTGGCTTCGTCGGTCTTATTGAGCTCTTCGTTGCCCGTTCGCACGTCGGGTGACAACGTGGAGACGTGGGCAACCGTGTTGCCGGCTACGTCGTCGACGGCTTGCACGTAGATGTGCCGAGCCGAGCGAAAGACGGTCAGACGCGGACGCTCGGAAGTGCCGCTAATTTTTCGACGAATTCGGAGCTTGCGTCGCTCGCGCCCAACGATTTGCATTGCCATGAATCAGACTCCGTGTTTCCCGCGGCGCACTTTGGCAGCCGCGAGGGATCACTGTGAAATTCTACTTCCCGCCCTTACCAGCTTTGCCCGCCTTCTCGCGAACCTTCTCACCCTGGTAACGAACGCCCTTGCCACCGTAAGGCTCCGGGGGCCGAAAACCACGAATCTTCGCGGCGGTCTGACCCATAACCTCTTTGTCGGCGCCAGAAAGCACGATGAGCGTGCCCTTCGAATCGCTGGGAATTTCCACCTTCACGCCGGCGGGAATCGGAAAATTCACCGGATGCGAAAACCCGAGAGACAAGTTGAGAACGGGGCCCTTCACCTCGGCACGGTATCCCGTCCCGACCAGCTGAAGCGTTTTCACGTATCCGAGCCCGGCGCCCTGAACCATCCCGTTAATGAGCGAGCGCGCGAGGCCTTGAAACCGAGCGCCATCGCGTCCGCCGACCGTCGGATGAACGGTGATGGCATTGCCCTCCACCTTCACATCGACGTTCGGAGGAAGGACGCGACTGGTCTGCCCCTTCGGGCCTTTGACTTCAAAGCGACCATCCGTGAGCGTCACGGTGACGCCCTTCGGGAGGTCGATCGCGCGCTTTCCCGTGCGGGAGAGACGAAGATCTGCAATCTGCTCAGTGCTCATGGGATCACCAAACCTCGCAGAGGAGCTCGCCGCCGACGCGCTGCTTACGCGCCTCTTTGTCGGTCATGACCCCTCGGCTTGTGGACAGGATTGAGACGCCCATTCCGGACCGCACGCGCGGGATCCGGTCGTGGCGGACGTAAACGCGCCGCCCCGGTGCGGAGACCCGGGAAATGCCGTCAATCGCACTTTCACGGTCGCGCCCGTAGCGCAGCACGACGGTCAGCAAGCGGGGACCCTCGCCCTCACTGGTGCGAACGTCGTCTACGAAGCCCTCGCCCTTGAGGACGAGCGCAACTTGTTCTTTGAGGCCCGAATAGGGCATCTCGACGCGATCGTGGCGCGCCAGGGCGCCGTTACGGATTCGCGTCAACATGTCCGCGATGGGATCGGTCATCATGGCTTCACCAACTCGCCTTGATCACGCCGGGGATCTCGCCCCTGAGCGCGAACAGCCTGAGACATACACGGCACAGCTCAAACTTACGGTAGTAACCGCGACCGCGTCCGCAGACCTTGCAACGGTTACGGTGGCGCACCGGAAACTTTGGAGCTCGATTGAGCTTTGCGTACTGACTTGCACGAGCCATCTGTCGGGTTCCTTCTAAGTCTTCAGGCCGCGCGGAACGGCATGCCAAGGTTGGCGAGCAAAGCGCGCCCTTCCTCGTCGGTTTTCGCCGAGGTGACGAAGCTGATGTTGAGTCCCTTGATCACGTCGATTCGATCGTAATTGACCTCGGGAAAGATGATCTGCTCTTTGAGGCCGAGGGTGTAGTTACCCTTTCCGTCAAAGGCTTTGCGGGAGACGCCGCGGAAGTCTCGCGTTCGGGGAAGCGCGATCGACACAAGGCGATCGAGGAACTCCCACATACGCGCCTTGCGCAGGGTAACCATGGCGCCGATCGGAATGCCTGCGCGCAGCTTGAAGCTGGCGATCGCCTTCCGGGACCGCGTCACTACAGGCTTCTGCCCGGTAATCGCGCGGATCTCTTCGACCGCAGCGTCGATGATCTTTGGATTCGTCACAGCGGCGCCGAGGCCCATGTTGATGACGATCTTTTCGAGGCGCGGAAGCTGCATCGGGTTGGTGTAACCGAACTGCTTCGTGAGGGCGGGGACGGCCTCTTGCGTATATTTATCAACAAAGCGCGCTGCGACGACCTGCTCGGTCGTGATCACGTTTGCTCGCGTCTGCTCGCCCTTTTGCTCGGGCTTACCTTTTTTCGCTGCCATGGTAATCCTCAGCTCTTCGCCGCGACAATTGCTTCGCCGCTCTTGGCAAGTCGAACTTTCTTGCCCTTGTCGTCCGTGCCCATCTTCACCCGCGTGCCCTTGCCGGTTTTCGGATCGACAGGCATCACCTTGCAGGCGTGCAGCGCAGCTTCGCGCTCAATGATTCCGCCCTGGGGATTCTTGGCGGTCGGGCGGGTGTGGCGCTTGATTAGGTTCAGCCCCTCGACCACGACCTTCGCGTCCTCGACGAGCACGCGGGCAACTTTGCCCTGCTTGCCCTTGTCTTTGCCGCTGATAACGACGACGAGGTCGCCCTTCTGGAGTCGGGAAAGCATTACAAGACCTCCGGAGCGAGCGAGATGATCTTCATGAACTTCTTGCCGCGGAGCTCGCGGGCGACCGGGCCAAAGATACGCGTGCCGATGGGCTCAAGCTGCGCGTTGATGAGGACAGCGCTGTTCTCGTCGAACTTGATGTAGCTGCCGTCGGTCCGCTGGTACTCGCGGGTCGTACGAACAACAACAGCCTTGGCTGTGTCGCCCTTCTTGACTTTGGTACCGCTGATCGACTTGACCTCTTTGATGGCCACGACAATCACGTCCCCGACAGCGGCATAGCGCCGACGCGAGCCGCCGAGCACTTTGATGCACTGCACTCGCTTTGCCCCGGAGTTATCGGCCACCTCGAGGATGGTTCGCATCTGAATCATGGTGTGCCTCTCACTCCTCGACGAATTTTTTGACGAGGCGCACGACGATGAAGCGCTTGTCGCGCGAGATCGGGCTGTGCTCCTGAATTTCGACCTGGTCGCCGACGCGGTACTGATTCGTCTCGTCGTGCGACTTGTATCGCGTGCGCGAGCGGACGTACTTCCCGTAGAGCGGATCGGGGGTGAACTTCTGCACTTCGACCACTACGGTCTTGTGCATCTTGTCCTTCACGACGCGCCCAACCATCTTGCGACGGAAGCCGTGCGCGGCCCCAGCGGCGGGCGCCTGTTCGGTGCTCATTTGGATGTCTCCTTCGACTTCTGCACGAGCGCCGTCTTGACGCGGGCGAGGTCGCGCCGCGATTTCTTGATGAGGCTGGTGTTATCGAGACGGTTGGTAAAGTTCCGGAAGCGCGCCTGGAACAGATCGCCCTCCAGCTGCTTCTCGAGGTCCTTCAGATCCTCGACTTTTCGGTCGGTCAGGTCTTTGTTCTTGAGCATCACAGCACTCCGCGAGCGAGGAACTTGTAACCCAGGGGGAGCTTGTGGCCGGCGAGGCGGAAGGCTTCGCGCGCCGTCTTTTCGTCGACGCCCGAGATCTCGTACATCACGCGCCCGGGAAGGACGTCAGCGGCCCATTCCTCAACGCTGCCCTTGCCTCCACCCATGCGCACCTCGAGCGGCTTCTTGGTGACAGGGCGGTGGGGGAAGACGCGGATCCAGAGCTTGCCGGCGCGCTTAACGTGGCGGGTGATCGCCATACGTGCGGCCTCGATCTGGCGCGCAGTCAATCGGCCGGGCTCGACCGCTTGCATCGCGAAGTCGCCGAAGGAAACATCGACGCCGCGGTGAGCGGTGCCTTTGTTGTTGCCCTTCTGCTGCTTACGGAACTTGGTTCGCTTGGGGGAGAGCATAGTGATTCCCTAGGTCTATTTCTCAGACGCCCGCGATTGCGGGACGACGAACGCGGCGCTGAAGCACCTCGCCCTTGAAGATCCAGCACTTCACGCCGATGATTCCGTACTTGGTACGGGCCTCGGCGAGGCCGAATTCGATGTCGGCGCGGAGGGTGTGAAGCGGAACCCTGCCCTCGCGGTACGTCTCAACGCGGGCGATCTCACTGCCACCAAGGCGGCCAGAGCATCGGATTCGGATGCCCTTGGCGCCGAACTTCATCGCCGTCGCCACTGCCTTCTTCATCGCTCGCCGGAACGCGATGCGGCGTTCGAGCTGGGTCGCGACGTTCTCGGCTACGAGCTGCGCTGCGGTCTCCGCCTTGCGGATTTCCTGGACGTCGATGAATACGTCATTGGCGGTAAAGGACTGGACACCGGGAAACAGCGGCTCGCCCTTGGCGGCGGTCGTCAGGTTGCCGATCTTCAGGGTTTCAATCCCCTTACCGCCCTTGCCGATGACCATACCGGGCTTCGCGGTGAAGACGATGACCTTCGCCTTGTTCGCGGCGCGCTCGATCTCAATGGACGCGATGTTCGCGTTCATGAGGTACTCTTTGACAGCGCGCTTGATGCGAATGTCTTCGTGCAACCACTTGGCGTAGGACTTGTCTTCGAACCACTTCGAATTCCAAGTCTTAATGATGCCGAGGCGGAAGCCGTACGGATGAACTTTCTGACCCATGAATCAGCCTTCTTGGTGACTAGCTCAGCGCTCGCCGAGGATGACGGTGATGTGGGAGAGGCCCTTTTGCACGCGGGTGGCCCGGCCCATGGCCCGCGGACGCCAACGACGCATCGATTTGTTGGCAGCCTTGTCCACGAAGGCAGTCTCGACGAAGAGGCCGTCGAGATCGACGCCCGGACTCGTGACTCGCGCGTTTGCGACTGCACTCTCGATGATCTTCTTCAGGACGGGCGCGCCCGACTTGAGCGTGAACTCGAGAAGTTGCAGCGCCTCGCCGGCCTGCCGACCGCGGACGAGGTTGACGACGACACGGGCTTTACGCGGTGAGATGCGCGCGAAGCGGGCAATCGCTTTGCTGACCATGACGAGTTGACCTTCAGAAGTGCCGCGCTTCGTTCGTTCGATGACGCGGCTTGGTTGGGGGCGCCGTCGTTCCTGCTGGGGGACGGCTCTTCGCCGCGCCACTCAGCAGGCCGTTACGGCCGCCGGGACAGTACTTCGCCGCCCGTTTGAAGAGGCGTCGAGGGAGGCGCATTATGCGCAGCCTACCGAAACAAGCAAGAGAAAAAGGTTGGTAGCGGCTTTATTTAGGGAGATAGTGAACATCGGAGCAGCGTGCGATGCTGGCCTCGACACCGTTTCTCCCTCACAAAAAGGCGAAGGGCGCGCGCGAGGAGATTCCTCGCAGCGCGCCCATCAAACCCTGGCTGAGATCGTTACTTCTTGCCGGCGCCGCCGACCTTGCCCTTTTTGTCGCCCGCGTGCCCATGGTAGGTGCGCGTGGGGGCAAATTCACCGAGCTTATGGCCGACCATTCGCTCCGTAACGAAGACGGGGACGAACTTGCGGCCGTTGTGTACGGCGAAAGTAAGGCCGACTGCGTCGGGGGTGATGGTGCTGCGGCGGGACCAGGTCTTGATGACCTTCTTGCTTTGGGCGGCGCCGGCGGCCGCGATCTTCTCGGCGAGGTGTCCGTCGACGAACGGGCCCTTTTTGACTGAACGAGGCATTTTCGTAACTCCCTTTGTCAGCCCTTCTGGCCGCGGCGCTTGACGATCATGCCGTCCGTGCGTTTATTGTTGCGGGTTTTCAGCCCCTTTGCGAGCTGTCCCCAAGGCGAACACGGGTGGCGTCCGCCGCTCGTGCGACCCTCGCCTCCGCCCATGGGATGGTCGACGGGGTTCATGGTGACACCGCGCTGGTGGGGCCGACGGCCCAGCCAGCGAGAGCGACCCGCCTTCCCGAGCGAAATGTTGGCGTGGTCGATGTTGGACACCTGTCCGATGGTGGCGTGGCAGTCCTGGTGGACCATACGCACCTCTCCGGAGGGCAGGCGAACCTGAGCGTAGTCGCCGTCCTTGGCCATCAGCACGCCGCCAGAGCCAGCGGAGCGAATCATTTGCGCCCCCTTGCCCTTCTTCATCTCGACGTTGTGAATCATCGTGCCGAGCGGGATGTAGCGGAGCGCCATGCTGTTGCCCGGCTTGATGTCCGCTGACTTCGAAGACAGGATCTTATCGCCCACGCTCATGCCGTCCGGCGCGAGAATGTAGCGCTTCTCGCCGTCAACGTAGTTGAGCAGAGCGATACGCGCGGTGCGGTTCGGATCGTATTCGATCGACGCGACAGCGGCGGGAATTCCCACCTTGTCGCGGCGCCAGTCGATGACGCGGTAGCGCTGCTTGTGACCGCCGCCGCGGAAGCGGCTGGTGATGCGGCCCGACTGGTTGCGGCCACCCGACGACGTCTGGTGCTCCAGAAGGCTGCGTTCGGGCTTCTTGCCCTTGGTGAGCTCCTTGAAGTCCGAAACGGAATAGTAGCGTCGCGCGGGCGACGTAGGCTTGAACGTTTTGATTCCCATGGCTTATCTCACGCGCTCGCGTTATCGCCGAAGAAGTCGATCGAGTCGCCCTCCTTCAGTGTGATGATGGCCTTTTTCCAGTTCTGGAGCTTCGCATACCCGCGTCCCATGCGACGGTCTTTGCCGCGCATGACCAGGGTGTTTACGTCCAGAACCTTCACGTTGAAGAGCGCCTGAACGGCGTTCTTGATCTGGATCTTGTTCGCCTCGCGGGCGACTTCGAAGATCACCTGGTTCTGCTCGCGCAGCATGCTCGCCTTTTCGGTGAGCACAATCGGACGGCGGAGAATCTGATCGTTTCTCATTTGGCAGCCTCCTCGACGTTCTTCAGGCAACGCGCTTCGAGCGCCTTGACGGCGTCCGTCGAGAGAAGAAGGGTGTCGTGGCGGAGGAGGTCATACACGTTGACGCCCTCCGGCGGAAGGAACTGGTGCTGCTTGCAGTTCTGAATCGAGAGCTTGACGTTCTCGTTCGAGCGCGCATCAACGACCATCACCTTCTTGTCCGCCTTGAGCGTTGAAAGCGCCGCGAGGAGACCCTTCGTCTTGACCTCGGCGAGCTCCAAACGATCGACGACGACCAAACGGCCCTCCTTCGCGAACTTCGACAGGGCGCTCTTCAGAGCGCCAACGCGAACCTTCTGCGGGGGACGGTAGCTCCAATCGCGGGGCCGCGGCGGGTGCGCCTGACCACCTCCGACGTACGTCGGAGCGCGAACCGAACCGTGACGAGCACGTCCCGTTCCCTTTTGCTTGAAGAGCTTCTTGCTCGAGCCGCTGACAGCGGAGCGCTCTTTGGCAGACGCCGTTCCCTGGCGGCGCGACGCAAGCTGCGCCTTGACCACTTCGTAGAACAGGTGCTCTTTGACCTCGGTCGCGAAAACTTCATCGGAGAGGTCGATGGTTCCGACCTTCTCCCGCTTCATGTTGAAGACGTCAATTGTTGCCATGACCGTCCTCCTTACGACTTGATTTCAACGTCGACGCCAGCCGACAGGTCGAGCTTCATGAGGGCGTCAAGCGTCTGTTGCGTGGGCTCGAGAATGTCGAGCAGACGCTTGTGAGTACGGATTTCGAACTGCTCGCGCGACTTTTTGTCGACGTGCGGGCCGCGCAGAACCGTGTAGCGGGCGATGTGCGTGGGAAGGGGGATGGGTCCTGCCACGCGCGCGCCCGTGCGCTTTGCGGTCTCGACGATGTCGGAGGCCGACTTGTCGAGTAGTTGATGATCGAACGCCTTGAGGCGGATTCGAATCTTAGTGGTACTGGCCATTTTGACTCCTTATTCCAGGACCTTGGTGACGATGCCGGCGCCGACGGTGCGGCCGCCTTCACGGATCGCGAAGCGCATCTGCTCCTCGAGACCCACCGGCGCCATCAGCTCGATCAGCATCGTGATGTTGTCGCCCGGCATGACCATCTTCGTGC
>CANJCO010000015.1 GCA_947473045.1 Myxococcales bacterium
GATGCTGTACGGAGGCCTCGCGCAGTACAGCAACGCCAGATGACGTCTCGATGGCTGACGAGCCGCGTTGCGGCGAGCGTTCAGCAGAGGTGCCCAGAGACGGAATCGCTCGATGCTGTACGGAGGCCTTGCGCAGTACAGCAACGCCAGATGACGTCTCGATGGCTGACGAGCCGCGTTGCGGCGAGCGTTCAGCAGAGGTGCCCAGAGACGGAATCGAACCGCCGACACGGGGATTTTCAATCCCCTGCTCTACCAACTGAGCTATCTGGGCCCCGGCGCGCCTTTTACCGCCGCCTGAGGGGCCGGAAAGTCGCCCAATTTCGGCCGACTGTCAAGCGTGCGATTGCACCACGCATTGCACGCTGCGGCATCGTATAGTCGCCGTTTCCGAGCGCACCCGAAAACCGGCGCCAACTGGCTGCCGTAGCTCAAGATGAACCATGGAAGATCCCCTCGGCCTCGTAGGCACTGTCATCGACGACAAGTATCAAGTCGAGTCGCTTGTCGGCGAGGGCGGGTTCGCCATCGTTTACAAAGCCACGCATATTCTTTTCAAAAGACCGGTCGCCATCAAGGCGTTTCGCGCGCTGAGCGACTTCGGCCTCGAGTCCCGCGATCGGCTGATGAGCGAGTTTGTGCAGGAGGGGCGGCTTCTCGCCGAGCTTTCGGAGCGCAGCGCGGCCATCGTGCAGGCGCGCGACATCGGCACGCTCATCACGCGCAAGGGCGACTGGATCCCCTACATGGTGCTCGAGTGGCTCGAGGGCGCCTCGCTCGAGCAGGTTTTCGAGCGAGAGAACGCGTCGAGGCTCCCGCCCCGCACGACGGCCGAAGCGATCGACTTGCTCGAGCCCATCGCCGAAGCCCTGTCGCTCGCGCATAAAATCGGCATCGCGCATCGCGACGTGAAGCCCGCGAACATGTTCATCATCGGCGATCCGAGAGGCGACGACGCTGTCGTGAAGCTGCTCGACTTCGGCATCGCGAAGGTCGTGCAGGACGTTCAAAAGCTCGGCGGTTCGTTTCAGAAGACGTCGGGGGTGATCACTTCGTTTACGCCCGGCTACGCTGCGCCGGAGCAATTCTCACGCACCCACGGGTCGACCGGCCCGTGGACCGACGTGTTTGCCTTCGCGCTTGTGGTCACCGAGGCCGTCGCCGGCCGGCAGGCGCTCAGCGGCGATACGCTCGTTCAAGTCGGCTACGCGTCCTCCGACCCGTACGCGCGACCTACGCCGCGCGCGTGCGGCGCGATTGTCTCCGACCAGGTCGAGGCGGTGTTCGCGAAGGCGCTCGCGGTCGCCATCGCCGATCGCCATCAAACTGCGGCGGAATTCTGGGTCGCGCTCCGCGAAGCCGCAGGGCTCGCCGCGCCGCGGGCGCCCGCATTTGGCGGACTCACGCGTCCGGGCGCTACATCGCCCCCGCACTCGGTCGCCTCAGTGCGCGGCGTCGATCTCGAAAAAACGCAGGCCGTCGCCGCCTCCGAGCGGGAGGCTCCCGCCCTTGGCACGACTGGCACGACGGTGACGCCTTCCGCGTTCCCCCAGCCGAATTCACCCGCAGGCCGCTCCCGGGCGGTCCTCGCAGTCGCCGCGCTCGTTGCCCTCGCTGCCGCCGCCGCCGCCGGCGTCGCGCTGGTCGGCCGGCAACCGGCGTCTGGGCCGAGCGCGCAACCGGCTCCGAGCGCGCCTCCGGTCGCCGCAGCCGCGCCTGCCAAGCTCTCGTGCCCCAAGGGCATGGCGCTCGTCGAGGGTGGCGATTTTTATATGGGCTCGAGCGATCTCAAGGCCCTCGATAATGAAAAGCCCTCCCATTCGGTGTCCATAGGTACTTACTGCATCGACCTGACCGAAGTCACCGTCGAGGCTTACAAAGCGTGCAGCGACGTGGGCAAGTGCCCGCCGGCGGGTCGCGAGAACGCATTCGACGGTCTCGACGAGCCCCTCAAGAAGATCACCGATCCGCTCTGCAATATTCGCGAGCCGTCGGCCAAAGCGAGTCATCCCATCAACTGCGTCGACTGGGAGATGGCGGCCAATTATTGCGCCAAGGCGGGCGGGCACCTCCCAACTGAGGCCGAGTGGGAGTACGCCGCTCGGGGGCCCGATGGCCGCGCTTATCCGTGGGGCGACGACGCACCCGGCGCGCACTTTCTCAACGCGTGCGGCAGCGAGTGCATGGCGTGGGGCAAGAAGAACCGGGCGGCGGGGCAGGTGACCTTCGCCGCGATGTATCCCGGCGATGACGGGTTCGCCAACACGGCCCCTGTGGGCTCGTTTCCCGAGGGCCGCTCCCGCTTCGGCCTGTCTGACGTCGTCGGCAACGTGTGGGAGTGGACCGGTGACTTCTATGCGCAATACACAAAAGACGCGCAGAAAGACCCAACTGGCCCGAAGTCCGGCGAGGAGGGGCGGGTGGCTCGGGGCGGCGCGTGGAACGGCGGCGATCCGTCGTGGGTCCGCCCCACGTTCCGCTTTCATTTCGCGCCCGGAAGCCGCAGCTACGGCGTGGGCTTCCGCTGCGCGCACGCGCCGCAGTGAGGGCGGCGCGCTACTTCGCCTTGAGCACGCGCGCGCCGGGAATTTTCGCCGCGTCGAGCTGCTCGGCGCCCTTGGTGTAGAGCTCGGTAAACCCGCATTTTCGGCAGATATAAGCCTGCAGGCGCCCGTACTCCTGATCGTCCCGCCAGTCGAACTCAACCACGTGAACCACGAGGGGCTTCACGTTCAGGTCATCGTCGCGATCGGCGATTTGAGGTACGAACAAAATCTCGTCGTGACTGCACTTGGGACAGCGGCTGGTTTGACGCACGCATTTACGTTATCAGAGCGCTCGTGAAGCGCGCACGACTCCTCGCGTTTGCTCTGGTGCTGGGCGGCTGCACTTGCGGTAAGGCGCAGCCCGCGCCCGACGGCGGGGTGGCCGAGTCGCCCGAAGCCGCGGCGCAGGCCGAAATCATCGGGCGCCCGCCCGAGGTCGAGCAGCTGTGGAGCGACGCGCGCGAAGGCGATGAGACTGAGCTCGCACGTCTCGCCGATCGCGAGGGCGCGGCCGGGCTCGTCGAACGCGCGACCGACCCGCGGTTTCGGGTCACCGCGCTGCAGGCGATGGGCTCGTCGCGCGGCTTCGCGGCGCTTCCGACGCTCGGCCTCGCGGCCAGAAATGGCGCCGAGAGTGAAGCGCTGATGGCCGTCGACAGCGCCGCTCAGCTCGCCGCGGCCAAGCGCAGGCAAGTCGAGCCCGACGAGGCCGATGAGCTCCGCGAAGGTTGCGCGGCGCTGCTCGCGTCTGCGAAAGACGCTTCGCGTCCGCGCCTCGTGCGCGTGGGCGCCGTACGCACGTTGCGCATGCTCGTCGACCGCTGCGGCGTCAAAGCGGGCGACATCCCTACGGACGTTGACGTAAAATAGTCCGTTTATGAGCGACAGCCCCTACGAGCACGAGAGCTTCCTGGTCCAACTGCTCGCCAAGGCGGTGGCCGCGAAGGCGAGCGACGTGCATCTCAAGGTGGGGCAGCCTCCTGGCGCGCGGGTGCGCGGCGGGATGGTCTATTTTCGCTCCGATCCGCTGAAGCCGGCCGATACCGAGGCGTTGGCGCGGCATCTCATCAAAGATCCGGCGATCTCCGCGCAGCTGTCCACCTTGCGCGAGCATGACACGGCGTACGCGGCGTCGGGGGTGGGGCGTTTTCGAGTCAACGTCTACCGGCAGCGCGGCACGCTCGCCATCGTCATGCGCGCCATTCCGCTGCAAATCCCGACGTTCGAAGAGCTCGGAGCGCCGGCTGCGTCTGTCGGCCTCGCCGAAAAAGACCGCGGGCTCGTGCTCGTGGTCGGAGCCGCCGGCAACGGCAAGAGCTCGACCCTCGCGGCGATGATCGGGCACCTCAATCACACGCAGTCGCTTCACGTGGTCACCATCGAAGACCCGATCGAGTTCCTTCACTCCGACGACAAATCGAGCGTAAGCCAGCGCGAGATCGGCATCGACACGAGCAGCTTCGCCGACGCCCTGCGCGCGGCGCTGCGTCAGGATCCCGACGTGATTCTCGTCGGCGAGATTCGCGACGAGCTCACCATGGAAATCGCGCTGAAGGCAGCTGAAACAGGGCACCTCGTGCTCTCAACGCTCCACACGCCCGACGTGGCCCGAACGGTCGGGCGCATGCTCTCGCTCGCGCCAAAGGGGCAGCCCGGATCGACCGACGAGCTGCGGGAGCGCATCGGCGACGCGCTGCAAGGCATCATCGCGCAGCGGCTCATTCCGCGCAAAGACGGGCAGGGGCTCGTGCTCGCGGCCGAAGTGCTGGTGGCGACCGGCACTGTGCGCGAGACCATCAAGCGCCCCGAGCACAACCCGCCGCTGAAGGACCTCATGGAAAAGGGCGCGCACCCTTACGGCATGCAGACCTTCGAGATGCACCTCAAGCAGCTCGCCGCAGCCGGCATCGTCGACAAAGACGTCGCGCGCGCCGCCGCGGGATTTTAGCAGGGCTTCGCTACGCGACCTGCTGAGCGCCGACCCACGCCAGCAGCGCGTCGATGCCGTCGTCTTTGCTGAACACGCGCCCCAGCGCGGCGGCGCGGGCGAGGGCGGGAGGCTTGTTGCTGCTCGAGAAGAACGCCACGCGCAGCGCGCGATTGCCCGCGAGCAGGCGCCCAGCGCTCACTGTGCCGCAGGCGTCGCCGAGCTCCAAATCGAAGACGGCGAAGTTGAGCGAAGCGCCCTCGACGGCGCCGCACTGCGCTTCGGTCGACGCCTCGATGACTTCGAATCCGAGCCTTTCGAGCTTGCGCCGGAGCACGCGCAGCACGATGGGGCTGTCGTCGGCGATGAGGATTTTGAAAGGGCGAACGCTGGCCATGGTTCTGGCCCCCCCGCGGTTACTGTGCCTCCACGGTTGGGTTGTCAGGCAACAATCTCCGGCGCGCTCCATTTCAGCGCGGGGCTGATCCGAAATGGATCGCACGGCTCGCCGTGCAGCTGCGAAAACAGACAAAATACGCGCGGCACGCGGATTGAAGGCAGTGGCCTTCGAAGGTCCGCGGACGGTCGCGGCCCCAGCGAGAGGAGCCGGCTCATGAAAGTTCGATTTTGGGGTGTTCGCGGCAGCATTGCATCGCCCGGACCGGAGACGGCGGGCGTCGGAGGCAACACGAGCTGCGTCGAGATTGTTGCCGGAAGCGAGCGGATCATCCTCGATGCCGGCACCGGCCTTCGGCGGCTCGGAGACGAGATGTTGCGGCAAGGCGCGCACAAGGCGACGCTGCTGCTGTCGCACTTTCACTGGGATCACATTCAGGGCCTACCGTTCTTCGCGCCGGCCTATCTACCTGCAACTGAGTTGCATATCGTTGGCGGCTCCGACGGGCGGCACACCCTGCGCGAAAAGCTCGGCCGGCAGATGACCGAGCCGCACTTTCCGGTGCAGCTCGACGATCTGCCCGCGACCTTGAGCATGCGGGAGGTCAAGCCCGGGCAGACGTTCGCGATCGGCGAAGCGAGGGTGACCGTCGCGCGGCTCAACCATCCCGGCGGCGTCTACGCGTATCGCATCGAGCACGAGGGCAGCGTCGTCGTGTTCGCGACCGACACCGAGCACTACGCCTGCCTCGACCCTGTGCTCCGCAAGCTGGCCAAAGGCGCGGACGTGCTCATCTATGACGCCCAGTACACTCCCGAGGAGTACGCAGGCTCGGCGGGGCGATCGAAGGTCGGCTGGGGGCACTCGACTTACGTCGCCGGGGCGGAGCTCGCGAGCGCCGCCGACGTCGGAAAGCTCGTGCTGTTCCACCACGATCCGCAGCGCACCGATGCGGGCGTGGTCGACATCGAGGCCCGCGCCCGCGCGCTGTTCGGCGATTCGGTGGCGGCGCGCGAGGGCATGGCGATCGACCTCGGTCCGGCGGTCAGTGAACGCGCGGCGTAGCGGCAGCGGGGCGAGCGGCTACTATGCTGGAGCATGCGCTGGCGCCACGGTCGGGCGGCGCTCCAGGCAACGCCATGTCCACGCGCCTCTCCCTTCTGGTTGATCTCGCCTCGATGCTCTCGCGCGAGATCGATCTCGACGCGCTGCTGCACGTGGCCGGCGAGCGCCTCGCGAGCGCGCTGTCAGCCGATCGCGCGACCATCTGGCTGATCGACGCCGGTCGCGGCGAGCTCGTGGCGCGCGTGGCGATGCTGCCCGAGCTGTCGGAGCTGCGGCAGCCGATGTCACGAGGGGTCGCGGGGCACGTGGCGCGCACCGGCGAAGTGGTGCGCCTGAGCGACGCCGCGCGTGATCCGCGCTTCGATCCGTCGGCCGACAAAGCCACAGGCTACGTCTCGCGCTCGATGCTCGTGGCGCCCATTCGCGACGACGTCGCAGGGCCCGTGCGCGGGGTGGTGCAAGTGCTCAACAAGCACGAAGGCGTGTTCGACGAGCAGGACGAAGCCTACCTCGCGGCGCTCGCCACGCAGCTCGGTCGCGCGCTGTCGCTCACTACGCTTCGCGCTGAAAATAGCCGTGATCCGGGCGTTACCCTGCGCGGCCCGTTCAACCGGATCGTGGGCACGAGCCCCGCGCTGCGCGAGGCCTACGAGCGCGTGACGCTCGCTGCGCAGACCGACGCGACGGTGCTTTTTCGAGGCGCCACGGGCACAGGCAAGGGGCTGTTCGCGAGGGCAGTGCACGTCAACTCGAAGCGCCAGGCCGGCCCGATGGTCGTCGTCGACTGCACGACGCTCCCCGCGCAGCTCGTGGAGAGCGAGCTGTTTGGGCACGAGCGCGGCGCGTTTACCGGCGCCGATCGGCGCGTGCTCGGCAAGGTTGAATCGGCACAGTCGGGCACTTTGTTCATCGACGAAATCGGCGATCTCCCGCCCGAGCTTCAGGGCAAGCTGCTTCGCCTGCTACAGGACCGCGCGTTCGAGCGCGTGGGCGGGCGCCAGACGCTCGACGCCGATGTTCGCATCGTGTGCGCGACGCACCGCGATCTCGGCGCGCTGGTCGCCGCCGGTCGCTTCCGCGAAGACTTGTATTACCGCGTGAAAGTCGTTGAAATCACGCTGCCCACGCTTCGCGAGCGCGGCCCGGGCGAGATCGAGGCCCTCGCGCGGCATTTCGCTTCAATGTACTCCGCGCGCCACGCAAGGCCCGCTGCGACCTTCACTGCGCGCGCCATGCAAGGCCTCGTCGATCACGGCTGGCCGGGCAACGTGCGCGAGCTGGAGCACTTCATCGAGAGCGCGATCGTGCTCTCGCCGTCGGGCGTGATCGACGTCGCGCCTGCGCACGCCGCCCGCCACGCGGCCGTAAATCAGGCCGATCACGCGTCGCTTCCGCTCGACTTGCCGCTGGGCGAAGCCAGCCGGCGCTACGCCGAGCGCGTCGTAGCGCGCCACCATGGCAACAAGTCGCTCGCGGCGAAGTCGCTCGGCATCGGACGCAACACCCTGGCGCGACTGCTCGGTCTGCCTTCGCTCGAAGAGAAATAGCCCGCCCCCGATTGGCCCGCGCACGCGTTTTTGCTAACTTGGCGACCCTCATGCCGACGTTGAAAGAAGTCCGGGCCCTTTACGATTTGCCCCTGCTCACGCTGCTCGACCGCGCGAGAGCCGCGCACCGCGAGACATTCGAAGACAACGAGGTGCAGCTGTGCACGTTGCTCAGCGTCAAAACGGGTGGCTGCGCCGAAGACTGCAGCTACTGCCCGCAGTCGAGCCACCACGACACGTTCGTCGAGCCCGAAAAAACAGTGTCGGTCAGCGACGTCATCGCCTCGGCGCGTCGCGCCAAAGAGCTCGGCTCCACCCGCTTTTGCATGGGCTGGGCGTGGCGCGAAATCAAGGACGGCCCCGCGTTCGACCACATGCTCGACATGGTCAAGGGCGTAAAGTCGGTTGGCGTCGAAGCGTGCGTCACGGCCGGAATGATCACCGAAGGGCAGGCGGCGCGCTTGAAAGACGCCGGCCTCGACTCTTACAACCACAACCTCGACACCAGCCGCGACAACTACAAATCGATCATCAAGACCCGCACCTTCGACGATCGACTCGCCACGCTCGAGCGCGTCAATCAAGCGGGTATCTCGGTGTGCTCGGGCGGCATCATCGGCATGGGCGAGTCGGTCGACGATCGCTGCAGCATGCTCGCCACGCTCGCGAGCCTGTCTCCGCAGCCGGGCAGCGTTCCCATCAACGCGCTGGTGGCTGTAGCTGGAACGCCGCTCGAGCACATGCCTCCGGTCGATCCGCTCGACATGGTGCGAATGATCGCCGTGGCCCGCCTGCTGATGCCGAAAGCGCGCGTTCGTTTGTCGGCCGGTCGCTCGGCGCTGTCGCGCGAGGCGCAGCTGATGTGCATGTACGCCGGCGCCAATTCGATTTTCTACGGCGACACCCTGCTCACGACGCCCAACCCTGAAGAGGCCGACGATCTCGCGCTCATTCGCGAGGCGGGGCTGTCGCCGATGGCGCCGGCTCCCTGACTGCGGCTACGCGCCCGGCCTTCGGTCGAGCACCAGCACGCGAAACGCGCGCGCCGTCCGTCCAGCGCGCATGACGGTGACGCGTCGTGAGCCTGCGCGCGCGAACGCTGGGAACAAGGCGCTGGCGTCGAACTCAGGCCCGTCGAAGCGCGCGTCGGTGACGAAGACGATCGCGTCGGCCTGCTCCCACTGGGCGCGCGGCCCCCACGTGTCGAAGTCGGTGCGGTCTTGCGTGCAGCCGACGTGCGCTTCGGGAAGGCCCGCCTGCAGCTGCGCACAGATCACCCAGTGAGGCCCCACGAACCACACGTTCTTCGCCTTGTTGGCGTCTCCCACGCGAAGCTCCTGTGCCGCCTCGTCGGCGACGCGCAGCACGTCGGGCCAGCCGTAGAGCTCGCTCGCGATGTCGGCGCGCGCGTCGATCGACTCGGGGCGCAGGCGCGCGGACTGCGGCACGAGCACGTACGCGTGCACGATCGCGGTGAACACTGCGGCCGACCCGATCGCGGCGATGATCAGCTTGCGCGGCCACGGGGCGCCGGTCGAGGCGCGACGCGCGCCGTGCAGCACGAGCCCGAGGAGCGGCGGCGCCAGCCAGTGCGGCTCGGCGACGCGGCTCCAGAGGCAGAACGTGAGGAGCGCCGCGACCGGCAGCGCAAACGTCGTGAACAGGAGGCTCGAAATGGCATCGTCGCGCCTTCGCTTGAAGAGATCGCGCGCGACAAGGGCGGCGACCACAAAAACGACGGGCGAGAGGTAGGCGAACTGACCGCCCACCGTGGCGCCGAGATTTCGCAGTGAAAACCCCGCTGCGGCTTGCGTGTGCACGAAGCGGTGGGCGATCATTGGCCATCCGTTCTTCGCTTCAAACGAAATAATAGGCGTCATGATCACGCTCGCGGCGAGCAGCCCGAGCCAGGGCCACACGGTCTTTCTATGCGCGCGCGCTTCGCCCGGCGCAGTCGCGTAGGCCACTGCCAGCGCCACCAGCAGCAGCAAGCCCGTGGCCTTCGCCGACACCGCGACGCCCGCGAGCAGGCCGGCCGACAGAAACATCCACGCCGCGCGCCCGCTCGAGGGCTTCGACTCGAACCCCGCCGCCGCAAAGCCCACCACGGCGAGCCACGCGAGCGCCAGCGGCAGATCGGGCGTGAGCGCGAACAGACCGACTGCGATCTCGGGCACGACGGCGAAGAGCAGCCCGGCCACTGCCGATGCGCGATCGCTGGCCCCGAGGCGTCGCGAGATGCCGACCACGAGCCACGGCAGCGCAGTCGCGAGCAGCGCAGTCACCGTGTGCGTGCCGTAAGGCGTGGGCGGACCATCGCCTGCGATCGAGCGCGCCAGCTGCCCCACAAGCCCCGGATGATCGAGATACGCCGGGGCAGGGTGAAGCGCGTAGCTGGCATACAGCGCTTCGCTGTCGCCGAACCCCACGTGGCGCGCGGCGTACCAACGCACGGCGAGCAGCACGACCGACACGCCCAGCAACGCGAGCAGGGCAGGCTCGGTGCCGGGCGGCTTCGGCGGCGCCCCGGCCTCGGCAGATGGCTTGTTTTCAGGGCGTTTGGCGCTCTTGCGGGGCTTTGCCATCGTGGTCCCGTGGCAGTACTACAGCCAGGGCTCGAGCATCGCGGCGACTTCGAACGACGCGCGCCTTCGGTCCCCGAACAGCGGCAGCAGCTCCGCGCACGCGGCGACCATCGCAGACCGCTCCTTGCCGAGCGCAGACTCGAGCGCGCGCACCAGCTGTGAGGTGCGCACTTTGCGCTGTAGCAGCTCGGGAAAGGCGCGCCGACCCAGCAGCACGTTGGGCAGCGCGATGTGCGGCGTCGTGATGAGCGGCCGCACGATCAGCTCGGTCGCGAGCCCTACCCGGTAGGCCACGATCGGCGTAGCCCCCGCCAGCGCGGCCTCGAGCGATGCCGTGCCCGACGCGCAGAGCGCAGCGTCGAACGCGGCGAGGTGCTCATAGGCGCCGCGCGTGGCGTCGACGGCCGTGACCCCGATGTGCCGGCTTCGCGCCTGCTCTTGAGCCCACGCGCGCGTGCCCGGGTCGAGGCTGCTGGCAACCATGAGCCTCGCGTCGAGGCTCGCGTGATCGCGGCGCACGATTTCGTAGGCCTCGAGCATCGGCGTGAGCAGGCGACGCACTTCGTGCGGACGACTGCCCGGCAGGATCGCCACCGCGCGCGCCAGCTGCGTCAGCCCGAGTTTTTCGCGCGACTCGGTGCGCGGGCGAGGCGCGTCCTCGAGCGCAGGGTGGCCGACGTACCGGGCGTCGACTCCGTGGGCGCGCCAAAGCGCCTCTTCGAACGGCAAAATGACGGCGACGCGATCGACGATTTTGGCGAGCGACGACGCCCGACCGGGCCGCCACGCCCAAATCTGCGGGGCCACGTACCAGAGCACGCGCACGCCTCGGGGCTTGAGCGTTCGCGCGACGGTTGTGTTAAATTCTGTGTAATCTACAAGCAGTGCCGCGGCGGGCTTCCGACGTCGCGCTTCGAGCTCGATCTTTGTCCGCGCCGAGGCGATCGAAAACGCCCGCCGGGCGACTTCGCCAACGCCGACCGCGGTCGTATCTTCGAGCCGCGCGACGAGGTCGGCTCCGGCAGCCAGCATCGCGCGCCCGCCCATGCCAAAGACGTCGACGCCGCGGGCGACGAGGCGCGCGACCACGGGGGCCGCTGCGCGATCGCCGGACGCCTCTCCCGCGACGACGAGGACGCTCGTCATGGCTTCGCGGCGCGCCGCGCACGCACCCGCGCTGCAGCGATTGCCGCGGCGGCCACGCCGAGCAGCCACGGACCAGGCGCGCGGTCGGTGGGCGCTGCCGTGCATCCGGAGCTCACGGGAACTCCGCACGCCGACGCGAAGCCGTGTCTGGGGGTCGGATCACATGCGCTCGCTTCGATGACGCCGCTTCCCGTCGAACGCGTGGCGTCCGGGCCATACGCCGAGCAGATCCCCGCGACGTCGTCGCTGGCCAAATTGCGCATGGTCGTGGCGCCGGGTGCGTAGCGCGCGAACATCGTGGCGTGCTCGTCGACCGAATGCGCGAGCCCCAAAAAGTGCCCGGCCTCGTGCGTGATCGCGCTGCCGAAGTCGACGCCGTCCGCGGGGACCGGATCGCTCACGGTGAACTTGTGCTCCTTCGTGTTGATCTCCATGTCGGCGTCGTAGAGCTCACCCGTCGCGGGGTTGTACGTCACCGTGGTGAGCGCCAGCGTGTTGTTCGGATCGTCGTGCGGCCAGTCGTCGTCGCGAAAAATGATAACGTTGGCGTTCCCGATGCGGGTGTCGTTGTTGTACTCGACCTTGTCGCAGGTAACAGGGCCCAGGTAGCGCACCTCGACGCTCACGGCCGACGCGCCCGCCACCGCCGGGCAGCTCGCCCCCCGCCAGCGCGCGAAGCCTGCGGTCAGCGCCTGCACCGCTCCGTCGAATGAAATCTGGCGGCTCCCGGCCTGCTGCATCGTGAAGCCGACGCACGCGCTCTTCCAGTAGAGCGGCAGGCCTGCGGTGAAGCACGGAGCGTCGGGCGTGGGCGAAAAATCGGCTGGCGCAGCCTTCGTCGTTGTTCGACAAAAAGCTGCTGCAGGACCGGCCAAAAACAGGGCGATCGCGAGGGCCGAGCCAGCCTCAGCGAGGCGCATGCGTCCTGGCCCACGCGCCTTGAATGAGAACGCGTGCATCTTGCATCGATTGGCCTGCGAGCACCGTCGCCGCGGGCATGGCCGCCTGCGCGATCTCGGGGGCGCGCTGCCGGGCGCGAGCGACTGCGTCGGCGCGCGGGGGGAGCGGGAGCGGTCTGAGCCGCGCGACGATGCGCGAAGCGTTCGCCTCGAGCGGAAACTCGCCCTGGGCCCGCGACACCACGCTCAGCGAGCCGGCGATCTGCGGTTTGACGAAGACGACGTAGCGGCGTCCCGACTCGAACGTCGCCTCGCCTTCGACTTGCTGACCGACGTCTCCGATCTCGCCTCCGAGCGTTCGCAGCCAGGCGTCTGCGCCGATGGCTCCCGCGAGCGTCTCGTCGACGCGAACGTGGGTGTAGGTCACGATGCGGCCTGCTTCCCAGACCGAGCGGGCCGCGATCGGTGTGACCACTGCGGCGGCGGTGCTCTCCTCGACGAGCGCGTCGAAGACGACCGTGAGCGAGACGGAGGCGCGCGCCGGTGGCGAGGACGCAGCCCAGGCCGCAGCGAAAGCGAACGCTGAAACTGCCCGCCTCATGCTGCTCAGCCTACTACCATTTCACCAGCGCGCAGCCCCAGTGAATGCCAGCTCCGAGCGCGAGCAGCATGTTTAGCTCGCCGCGCTTGAGCTTTCCGGCGCGGGTGAGCTCGTCGATGAGAATCGGCAGGGTGCCGGCGCTCGTGTTGCCGAAGCGCTCGATGTTCATCGGCATCTTCTCTGCGGGCACATGCAGCACGTCACGAATGTAGTCGTTGATGCGCGTGTTGGCCTGATGGGCCAAAAACCAGCTGATGTCGTCGATCGACGTGCCGGTCGCCGCGCAAATCTCCCGGGCGGTCTCGGGCAGCTTGGTGACGGCGTATTTGAAGATTTCCTTGCCGTCCATTTTCGGGATGTAGGCGCGGCGATCGAGCTGGTCCTGGTTCCAGTACGGACGCGAACGAAAGCCGCCAGCCTCGACATACAGCAGCTTGCCGCCGCTGCCGTCGGTGCGAACGCGGCACGCCTTGAGGCCCGCGTCGCGGTCGGTCTTGCGAAAGATCAGCGCCCCGGCACCGTCGCCGAACAAGATGGCGAGCGCGCGGTGTTCGTCGGTCTTCGCCTTCTCTTCGGCGGAGGCCTCGCGCGTGCAGCCGGGCTCGAGCAGGCTCCAGTCGCCGTAAGGCATGAAGCCCGCGTGCGCTTCGGCGCCCACAAAGAGAATCGTCTTTGCGGCGCCAGTGGCGATGAGTCCGTCAATCACCTGCAAGCCGAAGATCATGGCGGCGCACTGCTGCCGAAGGTCGAGGGCGGGTACGCAGTCGAGGCCGAGCTTCGACGCGAGCAGCGCGCCCGGGCCGGGGAAAATGTGGTCGGGCGTCATCGTCGCGAAGACGACGTAATCGATCTCGCTCTTGTCGATGCCGGCGCTGTCGATGGCGCGCTTCGCGGCCTCAACGGCGAGATCGCTCGCGCCAACGCCGTCGGGAGCGTAGTGCCGCTGACGAATGCCGCTGCGCTTGTAAATCCACTCGTCGTTCGTGTTCATCACGCGCGCGAGGTCGTGGTTGGTAACCGGTGCGCCCGGAACGTAGTGACCGGTGCCAATCAGCTCGAAGCCCATGGATACAGGCTGTTAGTGCGGATACCGGTCCGCCGCCACCCCGGTCAGCACTTGCAGCCGAACGACTGTCCGCTCGGCTTGCAGCTCTCTCCGTGAAACGTAAACAGGCCGCAGGCCGGATAGCCTGAGCAACTTCGTCCGCATGCGCCGCAGTTCGGCTCGGACGCCAGCGAAGTCTCGCAGCCGTCGCCGGAGCTGTTGTTGCAGTCGGCCCACCCGTCGTCGCACCCTCCGCAAGTGCCCCCCGCGCACGTCTGGTGTTGCGGACAGTCGGCGCTCGAGCAGCACGCGGCGCAGGTTCCGTCGTTGCAATCGATGAGCCCCGCCTGGCACGCGCAGCCTGCATCGGCTTTGTCCCACGTGGCGTTGCAGTCGAAGTCGCACTGCCCTTGCGGCGAGCACTTTGCCGTCGCGTTCGCAGGCGCCGCGCACGGGCTGCCGCAGCCGCTGGTGCACCCGGCGTCGGGCTGGTTGGGATGATCCGCGGCGCAGGTGCTGCCCGGACACGCGTGAAACCCGCCTGCGCACTGCGAGCAGCTCGGTCCGGTTTTTCCGGTAGGACAGCCGGCGCCGCCGTCGGATCGAGCTGCGTCTGCGGTGCGGCCGCCGTCGGCCGCTTCGCCGCCCGCGTCGTCGTCAGCCGCGCCTGCAGTGGCGCAGCCAGCGAGCAGCGCGCACAACCCCGAGCTGGCGATAGCGCGAGAGAGGTTCAAGCCTGAGAGTTTATCGCGAAGACGGTCTGGTCGCAAAGCCCGCGCGCATGGCGCGATCGGGAAGCCCGAGCACGTCGAGGGGATCGGCCGAGCGCGCGAACGTGAGCACGTCTCCGAGGCGACACCGGATCATCGTGTGGTCGCCATCGAGAAACAGCCTCGCGTCGCGCATCTTGCAGCGCACGACGAGGCGCTCGTCGCCGGACAGCAGCGCGCGCGCGAGGTGCAGCGGCACGCCCCGCGGCGTGTACGGCTCGCGCACCACGAGCTGCAGTTGCTTCGACGAGAGCCGCAAAATACGGCCTCCGGCGCTGCGCTGCGCCGCCGTCGACCCGGCCGCGGGACCGATCCAGAACCCGCTCGATTTCTGCTCCTCCTGCCGCGGACCTTCTCGCGCGTCGTCGCCTTCGAGTTGAAGCAGGTAGCGGCTCGTGGCTGCCGGCGAAGCGTGGCAAAAGAGCGCCTCGTTGAGCACTCTGTTGTGCACTTTGCGTCCGTTTCGGACCACCTGCATGCGCGAGAGCGTGACCGCGCGCATTTCGCCGCGCAGCGCCAGGGTGAGCGCGTCGCTTGCGTCGCTTCGCGTGGCCGCGCAAAAGAAGCCGACGGAGTCCGCCGGAGCGCTGTTAATGCCGAGGATCGGCGTGCCCGAGGCCACGTGGTGCGATGCCGCGAGCAGCGTGCCGTCGCCGCCGACCGTCACGACGAGATCGAAGGCGCCATCGGGAAACCATGCGCCGCCGGCGCGAGAGGCTCGTACGAAGCGCGTGCGGGCTCCCAGCGCTGCCAGGCAGGCGCGCACCGCGGCGAGGGTGGCGACGTGCTCCTCGTGGGCGGGAACGATGCGCGCGACGGTCGGATCGCGCTCGGCGAGCAGCCGCTTCGCGAGCGCGGCCCGCTGTCCGTACGACTCGTACGCTGAGCGCTTGGCGACGACGAGCACCCGAGGCTTGACCGTCATGGAACCTCCGCGAGCCTTCGCAGCCCGAGCTCTGTCTTCGCGTCGGCCACTTCGCCGGCCGCGCAGGCCGCGAGCGCAAGCTCGAGCGCGACTGCGATCACGACGCCGCCCGCTTCGAGCGGCGATCCGTCGCCGCGCGGCGGCAGGCGATCGGCGGGACTCACCTCGACGCGAAACATGAACTGGCGCTCGCCAATCAGCGCGGGCGCAGGCGCGACGGCAGGCCCGAGCGCGAACAGCGCCGCCTCGGGGACGGCAAACCCGAGCTCTTCGGCCAGCTCGCGCGCGGCAGCGGCGACGGGGGACTCGCCCGCTTCGACAAGGCCGGCGGGTAGCTCCCAGAGCACCGCGTGCTCGGGCGCGCCGGCGGTGCGGAGCGCGAGCGGAGGGCGCACGCAAGACCGCAAGTAGACGAAGCGCGCCCCTTGATGCGTGTAATATGCACATATCACCGCGGCGTCGAGCGCGCGTCGTTCGATGCAGGTGTACACGCACGCTCCGGCCTGTCGCCCGGCCACCGTCACGTGCAACCTGTGCTGGCTCAGCGACACAAACGGCGCGTCGGTCGGCAGCGCGTCCGTGCGGGTAAGCGTCACGCGGGGCGGAGCGGGAAGCAGAGGCACGCGCGCAGCGTAGATTGCCGGCCCGCGTCCTGCGGACAAAAAGCGCAAAAGTAACCGCCCTCAGGGAATGAAACCCGCCGCGGCATACGTATTTGGCGTCGTGTGGCCTGGCTACTGCGAGCCCGACGTCTGCTAGTCTACCGTTGTTCACTTCGCGGAAACTTTGCGCGGGCTGAAGCGTCGAAGCTGATCGCAGGCCCTGCGGGCGCAGGCGATTTTTTCTAGAAAAAGGCCATGACCGAGGCTGATCAACAGCGGATAAACGCACAACCGTCGGGCTCGCAGCAGGCGGCGCCCCGCGATCTGGGCGTCGGTCTTGGGCAGGTCACGCGCGCAGCGCTCGCCACCGAACGCCGAATGCGGCTGGTTCGCGCGCTCGCGTGGTCGGTGGCAGCCGCTTGCGCGGCCGTCAGCGCGGCCGTCGTCACGCTCGCGCTGCGCAAGACCGACGTCATCGCTGAGCGCACCGCGCGCATTGCGCTGATCGCGGAGGCCGGGTCGGTCGTCGCCGCCCTGATCGCCGGCTATCTGCGCGGCCTGTCGCCCCGGGCCGGCGCAGTCGCGCTCGATCGCCACCACAACCTCTCCGACCGCCTTTCGTCGGCGCTGTCGTTCGCCGCGCTGGCTGACTCGGAGCGCACCGCGTTCATGGACGTCGCGATCGAAGACGCCGTCGCAGTCGTTGGGTCTGTGCGTCCGGCGGCCGCCGCGCCGATTCGCGTCCCGCCCGGCGCGCCCCTTGTGGGTGTGCTGAGCGTGCTGCTGGTCGCCGTCGCGCTCTTCGAGGTTCGCGAGCACCATTTCGTCGCGCAGCGCACCATCGACGCCGTCGAGGTCACCGCCGACGATCTCGACGCGATGCGCGAATTCCTCAAGGAGCAGCAGCTCACGCAGCAGAGCGACGAGGCGAAAGACGCCACCCGCGAGTTTAACCAGTTGGTCGAAGATCTCGCGGCCAAGCGGCTCGATCGCACTGAGGCCTTTCGCAAGATGCAGGCGCTCGAAGACAAGCTTTTGCAAGGCAGCGCGGCCGACCACAAGGCGCTCGAGGCCGCCATGAAGAAGGTAGGCGAGGAGCTGAAAAAAGCCGAGCTGACCAAGCCTGTTGGCGACGCGCTCGACAACAAAAACCTCGTCGACGCTGACAAACAGCTCAAAGAGCTCGCGAAAAAGCTGCGCGAGCAGGGCAGCAAAATGGACAAAGCGCAGCTCGAAAAGATGCGAAAGGCGCTGCAAGCGGCGTCGCACGACACCGAGAGTCGCAAGGCCGAGCTCGACAAAAAACGCGACGAGCTGAAGCAGGAGCTCGACCTGCTCAAGAAAAAGCAGGAGGCCGCGCGCGACGGCGGCCCGCAAACTGAAGAGGAGCGCAATTTGCTCCAGAAAAAAGAGCGCGAGCTCGACCGACTCGGCGAAGAGGCCCGCGCTGCCGAGGCCGCGCAGCGCTCGCTCGACAAGCTCGACCACGATCTGCAGCAGGCAGCCGAAGACCTCATGAAAGATCTCGGCATGTCGGCCAGCGATCTCGACGAGAGCGCCGAAGACATCAACCGCATGGCGCAGGAGCAAATGTCGCAGCAGGAAAAGGAGCAGCTGCGCCAAAAGCTTCAGGAGCTGCGCGAGATGCTACGGCAGCAGGGGCAGGGCGGTCAGGGGCAGCAGGTCCGACTGCGCAAGTTCCAGCAGCGCGCACGCGGTCAGGGCGGTCAACCGGGACAGGGTCAGGGACAAGGCGGTCAGCAACCCGGCGAAGGTCAGGAAGGCCAGGGGCAAGGCCAGGGCCAAGGTCAGGGGCAAGGCCAGGGCCAGGGCCAAGGTCAGGGGCAGGGGCAAGGCCAGGGCCAGGGTCAGGGGCAAGGCCAGGGCCAGGGTCAGGGGCAAGGAGAGACCTGGGTGGTCGGGCCGAACGGTGAGAAGATCCTCATGCTCAGCCGCGGTCAGGGTCAGGGTCAGGGTCAAGGTCAAGGGCAAGGGCAAGGGCAAGGCGGCCACGGCGCCGGCACCGGACACGACAGCAACGTTCAGGGCAAAGCCACCGCCCCCCAAATGGGCACGCAGGACACGCAGGTCGCCGGTCAGGACACCGGGCAGGGCGCCTCGCGCAGCGAAGTCATCGAAGGCGCCGCCGAACGCGGCTTTGCCGGCCGCGGGTACACCAAGGTCTACCGCGAGTATCACACTGTGGCCGAGGAGGCGCTCGGCAAGGACGAGATCCCCGGCGGTTACCGATCTTACGTGCGCAGGTATTTTCAGCTGATTCGGCCGCGCGACGGAGCGCCGTCGGGCCAATGAGGGAGACAGCATGAGCGAGCAGGATGCAGGCGCGGTGCGCGAAGAGGTCGAGCTGTTTCGCAAGCGCATCGGCGCCGTGCGCAACGAAATCGGCAAGGCGATTGTAGGCAATCAGGGCGTCGTCGACGGGGTGCTCACGTGCCTGCTCGCGGGCGGTCACGCGCTGCTCGAGGGGGTGCCGGGGCTCGGAAAGACGATGCTCGTTCGGGCGCTGAGCGAGGTGCTCTCGCTGCAGTTCTCGCGCGTGCAGTTTACACCTGATCTGATGCCTGCCGATATTCTCGGCACCACCGTCATCGACGACAAGCAGTCGGGCGGGAAGGCCTTCTACTTTCGCAAGGGGCCGGTATTTACCAACATTCTGCTCGCCGACGAGATCAACCGCGCCACTCCCAAGACGCAGAGCGCGCTGCTCGAAGCGATGGCCGAGCACCGCGTCTCGGTCGCCAATACGACGCACACCCTCGACGAGCCGTTCGTGGTCCTGGCCACGCAAAATCCCCTCGAAATGGAGGGCACCTATCCGCTCCCCGAGGCGCAGCTCGATCGCTTCCTGTTCAAGCTCAACGTGCCGTTTCCCAATCGCGACGAGCTGCACGCCATTCTCGATCTCACCACGGGAGCGACGCCCGAGCGGCCCAGGGCCGTGCTCGATCAGGCGGCGATCCTCGAGATGCGGCGGCTCGTGCGCCGCGTTCCGGTCGCGCGCCACGTGCAGGATTACGCCATTCGCGTGATTCAGGCCACGCACCCCGATGGCCCCGACGCTCCTGAGCTGTGCAAGCGCTTCGGCCGAGTCGGAGCCTCGCCGCGTGGCGCTCAGGCGCTGCTGCTGGCCGCGAAAATTCGGGCGCTCATCGAAGGTCGTTTTGCCGCGAGCGTCGACGACGTGCGCGCGGTCGCGCATTCGGCGCTCCGGCACCGCATCCTGCTCAACTTCGAGGGCGAGGCCGAGGGCATCAAGACCGATCAGGTCATCGACGCCGTGATCGGCGGCATCGCCGAGGGCAAGGCGGGCGTCGTCGAAAAGAAGAAGCCAGGGGCTGCCGTTGGGGCTCCTTGACTTCTTTCGCGGTCAGAGCGGCGCGAGCAGCGCGCGGGTAGCGGGCGCCGGCGACGACCTGTTCGACGACGACTTTCAGCGCAAGCTCGATTACCTCGCGCTGGTCAGTCGCAAGGTGTTCGCCGGTCGCATGCGCGCCGAGCGACGCACCAAAAAAAGCGGCTCGGGCGTCGAGTTCGCAGACCACCGCGAATACCAGCCCGGCGACGACTTTCGCTACCTCGACTGGAACGTCTACCAGAAGTTCGACAAGCTCCTGCTGCGCCTCTACGAGGAAGAAGAAGACCTCGCGATTTACTTCATCGTCGACGTGAGCGCGTCGATGGCGTTCGGCGAGGGCGACAAGCTCAAATACGCCAAGAAGCTCTGCGCTGCGCTCGCGTACGTCGGGCTCGCCAACCTCGATCGCGTGGTCATCGTCTCGACTGCCGACAAGGTCACCTTTCGAATGCCCGAGACGCGCGGCAAGGCGCGCATTTTCAAGGTGTTTCGCTTTTTGCGCGGGCTTGAGCCGGCCGGGGTGACCAACCTCGGTGACGCCATGAAGGCCTTCGTTGCGCAGCACAAGCGCCGCGGCCTCGCCGTGCTCATCAGCGATCTCTATGATCCGGCGGGCTTCGAGAAGGGCATCAACGTTCTTCGCTACAACAAGTTCGATACGTTCGTCGTCCACGTGACCGATCAGCGCGAGCAGAGCCCTAAGCTCAGCGGCGACGTGCTGCTCTACGACTGCGAGACCGGCGACGAGCGCGAGGTGACCGTCACGCCGAGGCTCCTCGAGAAGTTTGCCGAGGTGCATGCACAATACACGCGTGAGATCGAGCGCTTCTGCTCCACCCACCAGGTGCCGATCATCGCGGCGGATGTGTCGACGCCGTTCGATGAGCTCATTCTGCGCGTGTTCCGAAGGGGCGGGTTTCTGCGTTGATTTTCGCCGGACTACCGCTGGCCGCCCTCGCCACCGTCTTCGCCGTTGCCGGCGCGGCGATGGTCGCGCTCTACATTTTGAAGCTGCGCCGTCGCACGGTGGCGGTGCCGTTTTCGGCGCTCTGGCAGCGCATCTTGAAAGACAAGGAGGCCACGAGCCTCTTTTCGAAGCTCAAGCGGCTGCTGTCGCTGCTGCTTCAACTCGCGCTGCTCGCGCTCCTCGTTCTGGCGCTCGGCGATCCGAGGGCGGCGGCCTCGCTCATCAAGGGGCGCAACCTGGTGGTGCTCATCGACGCGAGCGCCTCGATGCAGGCGCGCGATGTTGCTCCCGACCGCCTTGGCGCCGCGAAAGACGCAGTCAAGACCCTCATCCGCGGCATGGGCGGCAGCGATCACATGCTGATCGCGCAGATGGACGCAGCCGTGACTCCCCTTGGCCCGATGAGCGGCGACACGAGCGAGCTGGAGCGCGACCTCGAGCTCGTGCGCCCCACCGAGTCCCGTGCCGATTTCGCGCGCGCACTGCGCTTCGCGACCGACACGCTCGCGGGCGTCGACGGCGCTGAGATCGTGGTGGTGTCCGACGGCGATTTGGGCCCCGCCAGCGACGCCGCAGGCCCCGTCCGCACCGGCTCCGCGAAGGTGAGCTACGTGCCGATCGGCGTTGCCCGCAGCAACGTCGGAATTACGCAGTTTTCGGTGCGCCGCTACCCGCTCGACAAAAGCCGCTACGAAGTGATGCTCGAGATCACCAACGCGAGCGAGACGCCCTCTGACGTCGAGCTGTCGCTCCTCGGTGACGGCCAGCTCGTAGACCTCACGAAGCTTCGCCTGCAGCCCGGCGAGCGCCTTCCGCGTTTTTATCCGAACCTCTCGGGCGCCAGCCGCACCCTTGAGGCGAAGCTGGCCGCGATCGGCGACACGCGCGACGCGCTGCCCGCCGACGATCACGCCTTCGCGCTGCTGCCGGCCCGCCGCCGCGCCAAAGTGCTCGTCGTCTCGCAGGGCAACACCTATCTCGAGGCCGCGCTCCTGCTCGACGAATACCTCGAGGTCACCCAGGCGACCGCCGCCGACTACGCGCGCCTTTACGCCTCCGGCCAGACTAAATTCGATGCGATCGTCTTCGATCAGATCACCCCGTCGACGCCGCCGAAAACGCATGCACTCTACATTGATCCGCGCGGGCCAGGGTCGCCGGTCAAGGTCGCCGAGGAGCTCAAGAGCCCGGGGTTCGACAAGATCGACCGCAAGCACCCGATCGTGGCGTTCACGGCGCTCGATTCGGTGAACATCGCGCGCGGGCACAAACTCACAGCCGAGCGCGGCGACAAAATCGTGGGCGCATCCGAGGGCGCGCCCATCTTGATCGCCGGTCAGCGCGGCGGCTTCAAGTTCGTGGCGATGGGCTTCGACGTGCGCGAAAGCGACCTGCCTTTGCGCGTGGCGTGGCCGGTGCTGCTGCTCAACACGCTCAACTGGTTCACCGACGAAGACGCGACGTACCTCTCGTCGCTGCGCACCGGTGAAGTGTGGCGGGTGGCGGTGGCCGGGCAGGCCACGAGCGCGACCTTGACCTTGCCCGGCGGCGACAAGCTCGGCGTTCCGGTGCACGAGGGGCGCGCGGTATTTCTCGGCCAGCGCGCCGGATTTTATGACCTTTCGACTGACGCCGAGTCGCCGCCCGCGGCCTTTGCGGCCAACCTGCTCGACCGCGACGAGAGCGCGATCGCGCCGGCCGACAAACTCGTGGTCGACGGAAAAGAGGCCGGCTCCGTCAGCGGTTTCCACATCGGCGTGCGCCGCGAAGTGTGGATCTACCTGCTGCTCGCGGCCGTCATCCTCACGCTGATCGAGTGGGCGACCTACCACCGGAGGCTCACCGTCTAATGGCAACTCCTCTCTGGAAGCGCCTCGCGTTTGGCGCGCTCGTGGCCGCCGTGGGCGCCGCCGGCCTGTGGGCCTATCTTCACTATGTTTGGTTTGCCGGCCCCACCATTGCGTGGAAGCGCGGCGGGCAGGACTACGAGCTTCTCGCGCCGCGCATGCTCGGGATCGCGCTGCTGGCCCCCTATTTTTTGTGGATGATCGGGCGATCCCTGGCCGATCTGCCGTGGCCGCAGCGCGTGCTGTCGGTGCTCATGCGCATCGCGTTCGTAGGCCTGCTCGCCCTCGGCCTCGCGCGCCTCGCGCGCACCGCGACCACGCAGAAGGTGTGCACGGTCTACCTCGTCGACGTCTCCGAGTCGGTGCCCGACGCCGCCATCGAAGACGCGCGCCAGGAGATCGGCCGGGCCCTCGCAGCGAAGCCTGCGGACGCGCTGGTTCGGATCATCACGTTTTCGCAGCGCCCGCGCGTAGTGCCGCTTGGTGATCAGGCCACGACGCCGCCCGAGCTGCAGCGCCATGACGCGCTCGAACAGCCTATGGGCGCGCAGCCCTCGACCAAAAAGCTCGGTCACGACGCTGCCACCGACGTGCAGAGCGCGCTTCAGCTCGCGTACGGCCTGTATCCGGCCGGTTATCTCAGGCGAGCCGTGCTCATGTCCGACGGCGTGCAGACCGACGGCGATCTGCTGGCCGAGGCGAACCGCGCGCGGCAGTTCGGGGTGAAACTCTTCAGCGTGCCCTACGTTCGTCCGGTGCCCGGCGAGGTCGCCCTGAGGGACTTGAAAGTGCCCGACAAAGTGCACGTCGGCGAGCCGTTCGAGCTGCACGCCGACATCTTCGCGAGCCGGGCCCAGAAGGCGCGCGCCGTGCTCAAGCAGGGCGAGGCGATCAACGGACTCGACGGCGTGCGCACGCTCGACCTCAAGGCCGGCTCCAACGACGTCACGTTCAAGAGCGTGGTTCGCGTCGCGGGCGAGGTCACCTACGCGCTCGATCTGTCTGAAATTGGTGAAGATCGCTTCGCCGAGAACAACCGCTATCAGGTCACCGTCGCGGTTCCCGGCAAGCCCAGCGTGCTCTACGTCGAGGGCACGCCGGCGCACGCGAGCTACTTGTCCAGCGCGCTCGCGGCGCAGGAGTTCGACGTCGAGGTGCGCAGCCCGCGTGAGCTTCCGAGCAGCCTCCGCGAGCTCGAACGCTACGATTTTCTCATTCTCTCCGACACGCCCGCGGAGGCCGTGTCGCTCACGCAGCAAGACGCCATCGAGGCTTACGTGCGCGATCTCGGCGGCGGCTTTTTGTTCGCCGGGGGCGAGAGCGGCTACGGGCTCGGCGGCTGGTACCACAGCACCGTCGAGCGAATTCTCCCCGTGAAAATGGACTCCGAGAAGCGCAAGGACGAGCCCGGCGTGGCGATGGTCCTCGTGATCGATCGCTCCGGCTCGATGAGCGGGCAGCCACTCGAAATGGCCAAAGCCGCAGCCAAGGCCACCGCCGATACGCTCTCGGGCGAAGACCTGCTCGAAGTCATCGGCTTCGACTCGTCGCCCACGCGCGTGGTGAAAATGACGAGCGCCAAGTACCGCGCGCGCATCCAAAACGACATCGCGCGCATTCAGCCCGGCGGCGGCACTGAAATCTTCGGCGCCCTCGACGCGGCATATCAAGATCTCGTCGTCACGCGGGCTCGCAAAAAGCACATCATTTTGCTGACCGACGGGCAGGCGCCCCAAGGCGGCATTCGCGATCTCACCCAGTCGATGGTCGCCGAGGGCATGACGGTCACCAGCGTGGGGCTCGGCGCGGGCATCGACGAGACGCTGCTGCGCATGATCAGCGATCTCGGCGGCGGCCGTTTTTACAAGGTCGCCGACCCCACGCAGCTGCCGCGCGTGTTCACCCGCGAGACCGAGCTGGTTAGCCGCTCGGCTGCGGTCGAGGAGTATTTTCAGCCGCGCGTGGTGGCTCCCGCCGATTTTTTGCGTGGCATCGACATGAGCTCCGCGCCCTATCTGCACGGCTACGTCGCGACAAAAATGAAGCCGGCTCCCGCCCAGGAAATCCTTCAGAGCGAGATCGGCGAGCCCATCCTGGCCCGCTGGCACGTGGGGCTCGGGTGGTCGATCGCGTGGACGAGCGACGTAAAAAACCTGTGGGCTGTTGAGTGGCTGAAATGGCCTGGATACGGCCAATTTTGGGGCCAGCTGGTGCGCGAGAGCATGCGTCAGAAGAAGCGGCAGCAGTTCGACATGCGGGCCGAGATCGACCCTGCCACCGGGCGACTGAAGGCGACGATCGACGCCATCGGCGGCGACGACAAGTTTCAAAACGGGCTGGAATCGAAGGTCGAGCTGCGTGCGGCATCGCCCGCGGGCGGCGCAGCAGGCGACGTCAAAAAGCTCTTCATGAAGCAGACTGCGCCGGGCCGCTACGAGCTCGACTACGCGCTCGATCGCTATGGGTCATTTTCGCTCCACGCCTCGCTCGAGCGCCAGGTCGACGACGGGAACGGCAACTTCAAGAGCGTCACGGTGGCCGAGAGCTACGGCCACGTCACCAATCCGTACCCGCGCGAGTACCTCGCGCTCGCTCCCGACACCGCCACGCTCACGCGCGCCGCCGAAATCACCGGCGGCAAGGCGAACGCGGGCCCGAAAGAAGTCTTCGACCCCGCGGGCGAGACCGTCACCTTCCACGAAGATCTGTGGAGTCGTTTCATCGGCGCCGCCATCGGCGTCTACTTGCTCGACCTGCTGCTTCGCCGCTTGCGGTTGTTCGACCGAAAGAAGACGGCGCGTCCGAGCCTCGCTCGCGCGGCCGGGTAGCCCGCGGGCGCCTGCGGAAATAGTTCGGTGACGCGCGAGGGGGCCGGTGTAGGTTAGCGGCAACTCCTCGCATCGCGCGAGCATCTCAAGCGAGTGAAAACAGCCTTGGCGACCCCCAGCGACGACGATCTCCTCCGCACGCGCGACGACCTGTCGGCCTTCTTTCACGAGGCCATCCAGCTCGATCCGGCCCGACACCTCGTCGGCCCTGAGCTCGAAAAGTTCGGAGTCACGGCTGACGGCAAGCCCCTCGGCTACGAAATCGGCGTCGCCCGCGTGCTCGACACGCTGGTCGCGGGTTACGGGTGGGAGCCCGAATACGAAAAGCCCGGCGGTCCCCGCATCGCGCTCAAGCGCCGCGCGGCCAGTGTCACGCTCGAGCCGGGGGGGCAGCTCGAGCTGTCCGGGGCCGCCGTCGCCGACGTGCACGCCATCGCCGACGAGGCCGAAGAGCACATGCGCGAAATCGAGCCTGCCTCGCGCGAGCTCGGGGTGCGTTGGCTCGGCGTAGGGTTTCATCCGTTCGCCGCGCTCTCCGATTTTTCGTGGGTGCCCAAGGCGCGCTACACTGTCATGCGTCAGTATCTGCAGACGCGCGGCAGTCACGGCCTCGACATGATGCACCGCACCTGCACCGTGCAGGGTAACTACGACTTCACGAGCGAGCGCGACGCCATGCGCAAGGTGCGCCTCGGCATGAAGCTCGCGCCGCTGGTCGCGGCCACGTTCGCCAACAGCCCCTGGCTCGAAGGCAAGGAGCACGGCGGCGTTTCGCTTCGAGCGAAAGTGTGGCTCGACGTCGATCCCGATCGCACCGGCCTCGTCCCCGCGATCTGGCACGAAAATGCTGGATTCGACGCGTACATCGACTGGGCGCTCGACGCGCCGATGTTTCTCTTCAAGCGAAATTATGAGGTCATCGCCAACACCGGGCAGACCTTCCGAAGCTTCATGCAAAGTGGCTTCGAGGGGCACGCGGCCACGCGCGGCGACTGGGTGCTCCACCTCAATACGCTCTTTCCCGAAGTGCGGCTCAAGCGCACCATCGAGATCCGCAGCGCCGACTCGCAGGGCAGGGAGCTCGGCAACGCGCTCCCCGCCATGTACGCGGGCCTTTACTACGACGCGGCGGCGCTCGAGGCCGCCGAGGCGCTCACCGAATCGTGGACGTACGCCGAGGTCGAGGCCCTGCGGCAGGTCGTTTGGCGCGAGGGGCTGCGGGCCGAGTTCAAAGGACGCAAGCTCGCTTCGCACGCGGAGGCGATCCTCGATATCGCGCGTGGCGGTCTGGCCCGGCGCGCTCGGAAAAACGCGGCGGGTCGCGATGAGACCATTTACCTCGAGGCGCTGTGCGCCCTCGTCGCCCGCGGACAGACTCCCGCCGACGCGCTGCTCGAAAAGACGCGCGGCGAGGCCGATCTGCGCGCGGCGATCATTCGCGAAACCGCGATCTGACCGCACCCCGCGCGGCTTCGAGCAGCGCCGCGATCTTGTCGGGATCGTGTTCGCGCGGATCGTCGTCGCGGCAGGCGGCGACGTCGAGGTTCACGCAGTACGGTCCAACCGTCGCGATCGCGGCTGCCAGGTTGCGCTCAGTGAGCCGGCCCGCGAGCGTCAGCTTTTTTCGCGCGGCGAGCGCGCGCAGCCGCGGCCACACGGACGGGTCGATCACTTCGGTCAGCACGTAGTCGCCAGCGTAGCGCTCGGCCCGCGCCAGATCGTCGGCCCCGTTGATGCGTAGGGCGGGGTAGGCGTGCGGCAGCAGCGCCTGCAGCGTGTCGGGCAGCACCTCCCCGCCGAGCTGCAGGCAGCCGAGCTCGCCGTCGCGCCAAAGGGCTCGCAGCGCGTCGACATCGAGACCGCTCGCGACGCCGACGACGAGTGTGCGGCCTCGCACCGCGCGCGAGATGTCACGCGCGCGGGCGACGTCGACGTACGCCGGGCTCTCTGCGCCCAAATGAAGCCCGATCGCGCTCACTCCCAGTTTCGCGCACGCAAGCGCGCTGCGCACGCTCGTGACGCCGCATATCTTGACGACAGCCACAGCGACCGCGGATCAGGCGTCGAGCTTGAGCAGCAGCTTGACTTGCGCGATGACCTGCGGCGCTTGAATCGGCTTCGTGATGTAGGCGTTGGCCCCGAGCGCGAGGGCGCGCTGCCGGTCTTCTTTGGCGCCTTCGGTCGTGATGATGACAATCGGCGTGTCCTGATGCGCGGGATCGCTGCGGACCCGCTTCACCAACTTCAGGCCGTCCATGATCGGCATATTGATGTCGGTCACGATGATGTCGAACTTCTGCGCCGCCAGCTTTCGCAGTCCGTCGAAGCCGTCGTCGGCCTCGACAACGCGCAGGTTTTTGATGCGCGCCAGCGCAAACACGAGAAGCTGTCGCATCATCGGCGAGTCTTCGACGACCAAACAGGTTAGCTCGGCGGCGCTCATCGTGAATGCTCACCTAACTTCATATCGTCTCGCGCCGGTCAGCGGAAGCGATTGTCGCGTTGACGTAGGCCAGCAGGTCGGCCGGCTTCGGAAACGCACCGCCGCCGGCTCCGAAGAGAAACGCGCCGGCGAGCGCACCTGCCGCGCGTGACGACAGCAGCTCAAAGAGCGCTCGGTCGGTCGCCGTGAACGCGAGCTTCTGCTCGAACACGCACAGCACGGAGATGACGCCCACGACGTTGCCGGCGAGCCTGAGGGGCAACACGGCTGCAGGCTCCAGAGGGCCCGCGAGGGCGAGCGATCCTTCGCGAATTTCGGCTTCGCCGCGGGCAAACACGCGCAGCAGCGCCTCGGCTCCGGGGCCCGCAGTTGCCGACAAACTCAGGCTGGGAAAGCGGGTCGGCTCAACGTTGTCGTGAACAACCGGCTGCAGCTCCTGAGCCTGCGGATCGACGAGATAGACGACGAACTGTCGGGCGCCGACGAGCTGCTGCAACAGCTCGCGAAGCAAACCAAGCACGCGGGTCAAGTCGAGCGTCGCGTGGAGCTGCTCGCCCGCGACGCATACGTTCGCGAGGGCGGCGACTTCGTCTTCGAGCCGATCGGAGCGCTCGGTCAGCGAACGGTTTTCACGCTCCAACACGGCTACGCGCTCGCGCAGTGCGGCCAGCGGCTCGCCGGCGCCTTGGGGCGAACGCGAATCAGGCGGCGGATGGGGGGGATGCGACATGGAGGCGCCGGAGCTTCGTGCAAAAATAGCACAACGGCGGGCGCCCGCGCCATTTCCCGCTCAGCCCCCGAGCTGCGCCATCCAGGTCGACAGCTCTCCGGTGATGATTCGGGGCGCGCGACGAAGCGCCGTGAGGTCGCGACTGCCCGTAAGCAGCATCACCGCGCGCAGCTCGTTTTCGAGGCCGTCAAAGAAGGCCATCGCGCCGGCGCGGCCTCCCTCATGAAGCGCCTTCAGCGCCGGTCTCGCGATCCCTGCGGCGCGGGCGCCGAGGGCGATCGCTCGCGCGACATCTACGCCGCTGCCGATTCCGCCCGTCGCGATCACGTGAAGGCCGAGGGGCGCAAGCAGCGCTACGCTCGCGGCCGTGGGAACGCCCCAGTCCCAGAGCGCCTCGCCGAGGGCACGCTGCGCGCGATCGCCCTGCTCTTCGGCGCGCTTCGTTTCCACGCCCACCCACGACGTTCCGCCTGCGCCCGACACGTCCACCCATCGTACGCCCGCATCGCGCACTCGGCGACCGACAGAGGGCGCCAACCCGCAGCCGGTCTCCTTGACCACGACCGGCACAGTCAGCGTTTGCGCGAGGCGCGCGATCGTCTCGAGGCCGCGGGAAAAGTCGCGGTCGCCTCCAGGCTGTACGAGCTCCATGGCGGGGTTGAGGTGAATGCAAAGCGCGTCGGCGCCGACCTCGTCGACGAGCGCCTGCACGTCGCTCGTGGTCATCTCGCGCGCCTGCACCACCCCGACGTTGCCGAGCACCGCGGTCGTCGGCGCTACCTCCCGCACGAGGTACGACGGTGTCGAGCCCGGGCGCACGTGCATCGCGCGCTGGCTGCCGAGTCCGAAGCCGTAGCCGCGCTCCTCGGCGACCGCTGCGAGCTCGCGGTTGATGCGACCGGCCTCGTCGTTGCCCCCGGTCATAGCGGCGATGATGAGCGGCGCGCGCAGGCGCTTGCCAAAGAGCTCACACGACAGGTCGAGGTCGCCGGTCGCGAAGTCGGGCAGCGCGTCGTGCACGAGGCGCACGCCTTCGAGCAGCGTGGTTTGTGCGCGAAAACCGACGTCGCCGGTGGCGCACAGCGCGATGTGATCGGTCTTTCGCTGCGAAATGGATCCGCTCATGAGTGCTCCCAGTATGTTCCCCGGCCATCAGATGCTGTCAGATTCGGTTTGGATGGCCGCGGCCCGCCAGCGGTTTCAAAAATATTTGAAAGACAGCGAAAACACTCAGCTAATAGCCAAAGCCGCCGGTTGACAAACAACAGGTGTGACCCTAGCCTCCCAAGTAGGTATGCGTCCACGCTCGCGCGATCCTGCCATATGCCGGTCGTCCTCGAACGTTTCTCTTCCGTCAGCAGCCCGATACAGGGCTTACGCCGCGGGCCTCCTGGAAGCCAGTCCCCACCTGCCATGAACCCCGACCCCAACGCCTCGACCCTCAGCCGCGACCGGCGAGTCATCCCCAACGATGCCTTCGTCGAGTACTCAAACCGCGTGCGCGTCGCGCTCGAGCGTGAGCTGTCGAGCTGGCTGACCGAGCGGCAGACGGTAGCCGCTTCGTTGCATCCCGAAGTGGGCGCCGTCGTCGAGGCGCTCCGGGGGCTGTCGACGCGTGGCGGAAAGCGTTTTCGCGCCGTGCTCGTGGCCGTCGCGTACGAGGCTTGCGGAGGGCAGGGAGGCGCCGCGCGCACGTTGTGGGCGGGCGTCTCGATGGAGGTGCTGCAAGCCTATTTGCTTATCCACGATGACTGGATGGACGGTGACGAAGTGCGCAGGGGCGGACCGAGCGTTCACGCTGCGCTGCGCGCACGGTTTGGCGATGTTGCCGGCGGCGATGCCGCGGCGATTCTGGCGGGCGATTTCGGATCGGCGCTCGCGCTCGAGGCACTGACGCGCGTCGACGCTCCGGCGGCGTGTCTGGTCGAAGCCATGCGCGAGTTCGCGCGCATGCAGTGCGACGTCGTACTCGGGCAGCTCCTCGACATTCGCGGGGTGGTGTCTACCGCCCGCGAAATGGAGCAGATGCACGCGCTCAAGACGGCGAGCTATACGGCGAGGGGGCCGCTGCTAATGGGGGCCGCGCTCGCGGGCGCGACGGCCGATCAGCGCGCAGCGCTCGAGGCGTACGCCGCTCCGGTGGGCGTTGCGTTTCAGCTTCGCGACGATCTCCTCGGCGTGTTCGGCAACCCCGAAAAGACGGGAAAACCCCTCGGTGGCGACCTCACGCAAGGCAAGCGCAGCGCAGTCGTGATCGAGGCCGAGCAAGACGCGTCGATCCAACACGAACTGTCGGGTGTCATCGGCAATGCCGGGGCCTCCGACGCCGCCATCGCGGGCGCGCTTGAAGCCTTGCGCGGCTCGGGCGTGAAGCAGCGCGTCGAAGCGAGACTCGAGGTGCTGCTGGCAGAGGCCACCGACGCCGCGTCGCGCGGACCGTTCACCGACCTCGGCAGGAGCCTTCTCGTCGGCGCGGTCGACGCGCTGGGCGTGCGCGAGGACTAAGCCATGATCGAACGAACCGGACGCGCTTGCGGAAAGGTGATTCTGCTCGGAGAGCATGCAGTCGTGTACGGCATTCCGGCGATCGCGGTAGGCATCGACCGCGGTGCATCGGCCGTGGCGCGAGCGTCGCTTGAAGGCCGCAGCCGGCTCGATGTGCGCGCATGGAACGTCAGCGTTCACGCGGGCGATCCCGAGCGCGATCTGGCGCGGGCGTTCGCGGCGGTGCTCGAAGCTTCGGGCGCTGCCGGTCAGGGGCCGATCGTCGTCGATGCGAGCGCCGACCTGCCTCCGGGCGCGGGGCTCGGCTGCTCGGCCGCCCTCGGCGTCGCGGTCGCGCGCGCGGTCGACCCCGACGCCGGTGCGCCGCAGGTGCTCGAGCGCGCGATGGCTTGGGAGCGGGTGTTTCACGGCAACCCCTCCGGTGTCGATGCAGCGGTCGCTGCGATGGGCGGGCCAGTGCTTTTTACGAAAAACGTAGGCGTAGAAGCGCTCGGCACGCGCGGCACGATCTCGCTTGCGATCGGCCACTCGGGAAGCGCCTCGAGCACGCGCTCGATGGTCGAGTCGGTGGCGCGCCAACTCGAACGCCGCCCGGAGGTCGTCAATCGCACGTTCGAGGCCATCCGCGCGCTCGTGGCGAACGCGCGCCTCGCCCTCGAGGCTCACGATCTCACGTCGCTCGGCAAGCTGATGGACATGAACCAGATGCTCCTGTCGGGTCTGATGCTCTCGACTCCCGAGATCGAGCAGCTTTGCCGGGTTGCGCGTGAGGCCGGCGGGCTCGGGGCTAAACTTACCGGCGCGGGAGGCGGGGGCTGCGTTGTGGCGCTCGCCTCGGGGCAGGCGCACGCAGAGCGTATCGTCGACGGGTGGAAGGCGGCAAACTTCGAAGGTTTCGTGACCCGCGTGGGAACTCCCGACCGCGCGGCGAGTGTCTTCGCCGATCGCAGCCTGGTGACCCCGTGACGCGCCGATCGGTCGCGCAGACGCACGCCAACATTGCGCTCGCAAAGTACTGGGGCAAGCGTGATGTCGCCGCGAACGTTCCTGCTGTTCCGAGCCTGTCGGTCACGCTCGAAGGCATGCGAACCATCACCTCGATCGAGCTCGCGCCGGACCTCACGGCCGACACGTTCGAGCTCAACGGCGAGCCTGCTCCGGCGCTTGCGCTGGAGCGCACCGTCACGCTCCTCGATCGCGTTCGCGCCGCTGCCGGTTCGGCAGACAAAGCCCGCGTGGTGTCGCATAATGATTTTCCCACTTCGAGCGGGCTCGCGTCGAGCGCCTCCGGCTTCGCGGCGCTCGCGGTCGCCGCTGCCCATGTCTATGCGCTCGACTGGTCGCTTGAGCGCGTGAGCGACCTCGCGCGTCGAAGCTCGGCGAGCGCGGCGCGCAGCGTTTTCGGCGGTTTTGTAGAGCTGGGATGCGATCTGCCCGCGTCCGGCGTGCTCGGCGCCTCGGTGGTGGCGCCTGCCGATCACCTCGACGTACGCGTGCTCGTGTGCGTTACGAGCGAGGGCGCGAAGGCCGTTGCGTCGACCGATGGCATGCGACGAACGGCGGAGCGGAGCCCCTACTACGCGGCGTGGGTGGAGCGCGCGCCGGTGATGTTTTCGAGCCTGAAGGCTGCGTTGCTCGCCCGCGATCTGGAGCAAGTGGGCGAGCTCACCGAAGCCAGCGCTCTCGCGATGCATGCTTCCGCCATGGCGGCCGCGGTCGTGTACGTCACCGGCGCGACCCTGCAGGCGCTCGCGCAGGTGCGTGAGCTTCGCGCGCGGGGTTATGCCGCGTGGGCGACGATGGACGCCGGCCCTCACGTCAAGGTGCTGGTATCGGCCGCAGACGCCGCTGCCGTACGTGCGGCCATGGTCGAAGTGCCGGGCGTGCTGCGCGTGCTCGAAGCAAGACCGGGCCACGGCGCTACAGTGGTGGCCGACGACGCATCATGAGAGTCCGCGCCCCCGGAAAGCTGCTCCTTAGCGGCGCGTATGCCGTGCTCGAGGGGGCCCCTGCGCTCGTGCTCGCGGTCGATCGGTATGCCGTTGCAGATTGCATGCAATTCGACAGCGCTCCCGCGCCCGAGGTCGCCGCGGCCATCGTTCCTTCTCCCCGCGTCGACGTCTCTGCAATGCGCGAAGGCGACGAAAAACTCGGGCTCGGATCGAGCGCAGCCGCGGTCGTCGCGGCGCTTGGAACGAGCTGCGCGTTGCGAGGCGAAGCTCTGGGAGACCGCGATGTTCGCGCGCGGCTCGCGCACGCGGCCTGGAGCGCGCACGCGCAGGTGCAGAGCGGTGGCAGCGGCGTCGACGTGGCCGCGAGCGTCTACGGCGGCGCGCTTTCTTTCTCGATGGGGCAGCTCCCCGCGTCGGTCTCGTTGCCGGTCACCGTTCGCTGGACTGCCTTTTTTTCAGGTGCGGGCGCGCGAACCAGCTCGCTGCGTGCCACGGTGAACGCCCTGCGCCTTCGCAGCGCCGACGCGTTCGGCGCGTGCATCAACGCCCTCGGCGACGCCTCGCACGACGCGACCTTGGCGATTTCCGCGGGCGACGTGCAGGGTCTGATCGCGGCACTTCAACGAACGCGGCGCGGTCTCGAGCAGCTCGGTCGCGCCAGCGGCGCTCCCATCGTATCCGGCCAGGTGAGCGCTCTCGCCGATCTCGCCGAAGCGGAAGGCTCGGCATTTTTCCCGTCCGGCGCGGGCGGAGGCGACTGCTGCCTCTTCGTCGGTACGACGGAGCCGTCAGAGGCGTTTGTCGATCACGCGTCGCGCGCCTCACAACGCCGAATTGCACTGTCGCTCGACACCGTCGGTGTCTGCCTCGCCGCTTAGTCTCAGGAGTTTTTTCGTCATGACCCGTACCTCGCGAATCCCAGGCTTTTACAAGCTCAGCGTCGAAGAGCGCCGCGCGCTCGTGGCGGAGGCGACAGGCGTGAGCGCCGAGCAGATCGGCCTCGCGCTCGACGCCGGCGGACTCGACGAGGACACGGCCGACAAGTTCGTCGAAAACGTGCTTGGCACCTATTCGCTCCCCTACGGCGTTGCCCTCAACGTGCGGGTCAACGGCCGCGACTACGTGGTTCCGATGGTGGTCGAAGAGCCGAGCGTCGTCGCAGCCGCGTCGAACGCCGCAAAAATGGCCCGCAAAGGGGGAGGCTTCACCGCTGACATCGACCCGCCGCTGATGATCAGCCAGATACAGCTGCTCGACGTGGCCGACGTCACCGCCGCGCGTGAGCGCATCGCCGCGCTCGAGCCGGAGCTGCTGCGCCTCGCGGATTGCGCGATTCCCGGTCTCGTCGCCCGGGGCGGGGGAGCTCGCGAAATCGAGATCCGCGCGCTCGACCAGGACATGATCGTTGTTCATGTGCTCGTCGACTGCCGCGACGCCATGGGCGCGAACCTCGTCAATACCGTGGCCGAGGCCATCGCGCCGAGGCTCGCCGAGATCGCCGGCGGCGTCGTCGGCCTGCGCATTTTGTCGAACCTCTCCGATCGCCGCTGCGTGCGCGTCACGTGCCGCGTTCCCGCCGCGGCGCTGGCCACGGAAGACATGGAAGGCTCGGCGGTCATCGACGGCATGGTAAGCGCGTCGCGATTCGCCGAGCTCGATCCATATCGCGCCGCCACGCACAACAAGGGCATCATGAACGGCGTCGACGCGGTGGTCATCGCGACGGGCAACGACTGGCGCGCTGTCGAAGCCGGCGCTCACGCGTTTGCGGCGCGGTCTGGCCGATATTCGCCGCTGGCGACGTGGAGACGCGACGGCGACTCAGTCGTTGGATTCATGGAAATGCCCATGGCGCTCGGCACCGTCGGCGGCACCCTGCGCGTGCACCCCGGAGCGCGCTTGTCGCTTCGCCTGCTTGGCGTCGAGTCTGCGCAGGAGCTCGCAGCCGTGGCGTGCGCGGTCGGCCTCGCGTCCAATCTTGCCGCGGTGCGCGCGCTCGCGACCGACGGGATTCAGCGCGGTCACATGGCGCTTCACGCACGCTCGGTGGCGCTGGCCGCCGGCGCCGAAGGCGAGCTGGTGGAGCGCGTGGCCGCGATGATCGTCGAGGCCCGTGACATCACCGTCGAGGCCGCGAGGCGGGCGGTGGCGATGCTGTCGCGCAGGGCGGACGGCGCGAGCGTGATCGAAGACTGACTGCGGCCGTCCGACACGAAGGTGACGGCTCGCGCGTAGTCACCTATTCTCCGCCCGTGGAGCGCAAAACGCCGGACGCGGACGATCCGCATCGAAGTCTCGAGGGGGCCCTTCACGAGGTCTCCAACGCGCTGACCGTTCTGCTGGGCTGGGTCAACGAGGCTCGCGCGTCGGGCGCCGATCCGCAAGCAGTCGCCTACGCGCTCGGCATCGTCGAGCATCGCGCCCGGGCCGCCCGCGATCTCGCCCGCCGCGCGATCGGCGCGCCGGTTCCGCCCTCGGGCGATGCTCCGCTGGCGGCTGTCGTCTCCGATGTGTGCGAGACGCTCCGCCTCGAAGCAGCCAGGCGCGGGCACTTGGTCGTGTGCAGCGGCGACGCTGGCGGACTCGCCGTTCCGCTCGCCGAAGACGTCGCGCATATTCTCACGAACCTGATCCTCAACGCCGTTGCGTATGCCCCCGACGGCAGCGCGATCGGGGTCGCGGTCGCGTCACGCCCGGGCGCGTCGGCGATTGAAATTGAGGTGCGCGATGGTGGCCCCGGGGTCGAGCCGTCGCGTCGCGAACGCCTCTTCGAGGGTGACTCCACGCGCGCGGGCGGGGCGGGGGTGGGCCTGCGCCACTCTCGGGCGCTCGCGCGCTGCGCCGGGGGTGACTTGCAGCTCGTTACCACTGAAGCAGGGGCTGTCTTCAGGCTCACGTGGCCCGTTGCCGAGCCCGAGCCGATCGCGATGCCGGTGCGCTCAGCGCCGAGGCTCGCGGTGTTGGCGGGCACGAAGATTCTCGTGCTCGACGATGATCCCGATGTGACCGATCTCCTTCACGCGGCGCTGTCCGCGCGCGGCGCCGACGTGACGATCGCGTGCTCGCGGCGCGAACTCGACGAGCGCATCGACGTCTCGCACGACGCAATTCTCGTCGATCTTTCGCCCATTGCGGCCGACGTGCTCGGCGCGATGGCGTTTGTGCGAAGTCGCGCCCCGGACGTCGCCGTCGTGTTCATCACGGGGAGCGCGGAGTCGCTTCCAGAGGGGCTCGTCGGCGCGTGGGTGCGAAAGCCGTTCGAGATCAGCGAGCTGGTCGCCGCCGTGCTTGGGGAGTCTGCGGCCCGAGGGTGAGCGTGCCGCAAAAAAGTCGCACGCCAAATGTCACTCAGTGCTTGACCAAGTGAGCGTGATTATAGTTTATTCCGCCTCCCACGCGAAGGTGGCGGAATTGGCAGACGCACTAGCTTGAGGTGCTAGCGGGTAACACCGTAGGGGTTCAAGTCCCCTCCTTCGCACCGAGCCTCGTAGACTACGAGGGCTCATCCCCGGCGGATGTTTCGACTTAGGTCGAGGCCTCCGCCGGTAGCCTTTTGTAGGCCTGCGCTGCCTTCCCCAAAGCATGACGCGGCCGCGTGCCTCCCCGACGCGCAAGCGCGGCGAGCGCCGGGCGATCGCGACGGAGCGCCAGCGAACCGCAGGTCGCGCCGCGTTCAGCTGCCGGAATCGGCGCCTGCGTCCGGAGCGGGCGGCGTGCGCGCGGGCAGCTTCGGCGGATCGCCGTATTCCTGCCGCATCTTGCGCGCCAGCGTGTCGAGGATGACCTGCTCGTGGTAGCGGGGCTGCTCGGCCAGCTGCACCATCACCTGCACCGGCTGCGAAGCCTCTCTGCTCCGCACGAGCTCGATCGAGCCGCTGGTCAGCTTGCCGCCGGTGTCGGGCGATTTGTATTCGAAAATGAGGTAGCCGTTTTGCTCGTCTTTTTCGGTCACCTTGAGGCCGAGATCGACGCGCACGAGACGCAGCGCCGCGTTCCACGTGCGCTCGTAGCCGTAGGTCGATTCGAAGCTCGACTTCGCGGCGGCGTCCCCGCCACAAAACGCGATGGCTGTCGCGAGGGCGACGCCAGCCGCAGCAGCCACCGACGGCCTTGGCGCGAGGCGCACGAGGCAGGCAAACAACGCGTGACGCATGGCTTCAACGCATACGCGGTCACGCTGCCGAGGGCCAACTCTTATCGAAGTGTCGCCGGCTCATCCCGCCGGATCGGCGGCCGCGTCGTCTTCGGCCTCCGAGATCTGGGCGAGGCTTCCGCGGCCCGAAAGAAGCGCGATCGCGCCTGCAACCACGGTGAACGTGACCTGAACGCCGAACAGCAGGCATGCATAGACGGCGCCGCGGCTCTCGACGAGCGTCGCCGGAAAATACATCGTCATTCCGCAGAACATCCCGGCCTGGAAGATGCCGAGAAGTCCCGGAGGGCCCGGAATCAATATCGTCACTCCGAGCATGCCCATCATCGAGCAGGCTTCCCAGTAGGTGATCGCCGAACCGTCGGCGTGCTGCAGGCCGCAACCCCACGCGAGCAGCCACATGCCTGCAGCGTTGATGCCCCAGTACAGCGTGCTTTCGAGCATAAAGCCCCATGCGTCTTTCGGGCTCTGAAGCACGTGAAGGCCGTCTGCGAGGCGCTCGGCCTCGTGCGCGAGGCGCTCGGCGAGCTTCTTGGAGACGAGCCCGAACACGGCAAGCGTGGCCCGTCGCGCGAAGCCTCGGGCGAAGAAATAAACGGCGATCGTCGCGAGGGCGCACGCGAAGCCCGCGAGCGTAAAAAACGCGTACCCGCGCACCTGCGCGACGGTGACCGGTAGTCCGACGACCTTCTCAGGAAGCGGGTCGATCGTAGGAACCGCCAGCAAGGCGATGGCGAGCACCACCGAGAGGTAGAGGCCGTCGACGATGCGCTCGGCGATGATTGAACCGGTGACCGCGGAGAACGAAATCTTCCCTTTTTCGCGGAGCATCGCGGGCCTGACGAACTCCCCGAGGCGAAAGGGCAGCAGCAGGATGGCCGCGAATCCAACGAACGACACCGAAAGTATCTTGCTCGCGGAGACCTCGCCGACCTTGCGCAGCAGAAAGCGCCAGCGCACCGCGCGGAAGTAGGACATCGCGATGACGAGCACGAGATAGACGGGAACCGTCCACCACCGCACGCCCGCGAACGCCGCTGCGGGCGGCACGAGCTTGAGCCCGGAGTGCTGCAGTCCCCAAAGCACGCAGACCGTCAGCACGACCGACGCACCAAAGCGCCCGGCGTGTTTGCGCAGGAAGCCGTGTTTTCGCGGGCTCGAGTCGACCTGGGCCATGAGTCGCGGCGTCTTAGCACGCCCCGGCGAGCGATGGGCGGCCGCTACGTGATCTGTCCAGCGAGGATGCCTTGCGGACCCGCCGTCATGAGCCTGTCGCGCTCTTGCGGCCCGACGAGGTCTTCGAGCTTGCGCAGGGCGCGCTCGATATCGGCCAGGTCGTCCGGCCGGTGAATGTCGGTGCAAGCGGCCTCGTACGCGTCGTCTTCGAGCAGCTTGAGCGCGGCCTTCTGCGCGGAGCGGCCGTATTTCCCGACGATCGAGCATACGTCGAGCAACAGGCACGCGCCGACATCGAGCCACGGGTCGACGCAGGCGTCGTCGTCCCACACGGGCTGGTAGCGCTCCGGGTGCGCGACGACGGGTACGATTCCCTTGCGCCTCACGTCAAACAGCCGCGCTTCGATTCGCAGCGGCAGCGCTTCCGGCGTCCATTCGATGAGCGCGGCGCGCCCTCCGGGATAGGGAAGGGCGAGCCCATTTGTCAGCCGCTTGAAGACCACGTCGTCGAGCCAGTGTTCGCTCGACAGGTGCACCTCGGGACAGCCTTCGGTCACGTGCGGCAGCATGCGGGCGAACGCGGCTTCCAAGGCCTCTTTCGTGTTGTCGAACATGCTCGGGCGCATGTGCGGGGTGGCGACGACCGTCGAAAATCCGAGCGATTTGAGTCCGCGCAGCATGGCCACGCCGGCCTCGATCGACTTCGCCCCGTCGTCGATCCCGGCGATCCAGTGCGAATGCAAATCGATGAAGCCCATCGCCCGGGTTTGTAGCACCTGCGAGCGTTTCGAAGCGCAGCAAGTCGATAGCGCTTTCCGACGGCGTCGGCCGTCGGCTATCAATGAAGGTTGCCGATGCGCATCCTCATGGTCTCCGCCGAGGTCGAGACGTTCGCGCGCTCAGGAGGCCTGGGCGACGTCGTCTTCGGCCTCTCCCGTGCGCTCGCAAAGCTCGGCCACGAGGTCTGCGTCGTCACGCCGCTCTACGGCAACACGCCGCTCGATCGTGAGCACCGCTACTGGCTCGGCAGCATTCAGGTTCGCGTCGGCTGGGGCGCGCGTGACGTGCGCGAAATGGGCGTCTGCGAGATCGACGAGGGCAACCTCAAGTTCTGCCTTCTGGCCGAAAACCAGCTCTTTCGAAGCCGAAAAGGCATTTATGGCGACGCGGGCGGCACGTTCGGCGACAACGAGCTGCGCTTCGCCGCGCTGTCGCGAGGGGCGCTCGAAATCGCGGCGCGTCTGTGGCCCGACGGCTTCGACGTCATCCACGCGCACGACTGGCACGCCGCGCTCGCGCCGATTTATGCCCGCACCGCGATGGGCGAGACGTGGGCGCGCATGGCCTCTGTGTTCACCATCCACAACATGGCCTACCAGGGCACCCTCGGTTTCGAGGCTCTCGACCGGCTCGGGATCCCGCGCGAGCTGTTCAGCTGGCGCGGCCTTGAGCATGAGGGCAACGTCAACCTCATGAAGGGCGCGATCGCGTGCGCGAACGTCGTCACCACGGTGAGCCCCCGCTACGCGCGTGAAATTCTGCGCAAGGCCGACGGCTTCGGGCTCGACTGGTATTTGCGAATGCACGAACGCAGGCTGCTGGGCCTCGTCAACGGCATCGACGCCGACCGCCTCGACCCGAGCGTCGACCCGCGCATCGCGCACCGGTTCGGCAGCGAAGACGTGGCGGAGGGCAAGTGGGAAAACAAGCGGGCGCTGCTCGCCGAGGTTGGCCTCGAGCCCACCGACGCGCCGGTGTTCGGCTGCGTCACGCGTCTCACTGAGCAAAAAGGCATCGACCTGTTTCTCGAGACGCTGCCGGCGCTCGTCGACCGGGGCGCGCGCGTCATCCTCGTTGGCACCGGAGACGCGGCGCTCGAGCGCGGCCTGCGCGCAGCACAGTCGCGGTTTCCAGGGCGCGTGGCCTCGCGCGTGGCCTTCGACGGAGCGCTCGCGCAGCGCGTCTATGCGGGCAGCGACTTCGTCGTCGTCCCGTCGCGCTTCGAACCCTGTGGCCTGACCCAGCTCTACGCGATGCGCTACGGCTCGATTCCGGTCGTCACCGACGTCGGAGGGCTCCACGACACCGTCGAACCCGCGAACATCGCCAGGGGCACTGGAACCGGCTTCGTGGCCATGCGCCCGAGCGTGTTCGACCTGCTCGTCGCACTCGAAGACGCGATCGACGCCTACGCCGATCGCGACGCGTTTCATCGGCTGCGCCTGCGCGCCATGCGCCGCGACAGCTCGTGGACGCTCAGCGCCAAGGCCTACGTGACCGACGTCTACCAGCGCGCGATCACTGCGGCTGCGCGTTAGTCAGGCGCTGCGTTTCGACAGCCTCGCCGCGCGCCGCGCTTCTCCGGCGGCCTGCGAGCTGCGCGTGGCTTCGGAGTCGATCGCGAGGGCGGGCACGGGCGTGGGCTTGCTCGCGTCGTCGATCGCCACGAACGTGGCCAGCGCGCTCACGCAAGGCCACCGTCGTCCGCTGCGCGACTCCTCGCCTTCAACGATGATCTCGATTTCCATCGACGATCGAAACGTCGCCGTGATGCGCGCTTCGAGCCGCACGACTTCGCCCACCTTCACCGGTTGCTGAAACGCGAGGTCGTCGATGAACGCGGTGACTGCGACGCGCCCCGAGTGGCGCTGGGCGCAGATGGCCGCGCACAAGTCGACCCACGCCATGATCTGGCCGCCGAAGACGTTGCCCAGAGCATTGGCATGCTGAGGCAGGACGTATTCTGTCATCGTGGTGAGCGAGGCCGACTGAGCGCGCGGGAGCATCCTGCCCGACCTTAGCCCAGACGCCGCAATGCGCGCACGCGAAGGGTGCATCCGGGGTCGTTCGCGCCCCGGCCAAGTGTGGTACGAGATGCGGTCATGCCCACGTTCGACAAGGTCGATTCCGAGCTGAATTTCCCCGCCGAAGAGGCCCGAACGCGCGCCTTCTGGAAAGACCACGGCATCTTCCAGAAATCGCTTGAGCTGCGCAAATCGGGCAGTCAGGGCAACTTCGTGTTCTACGAGGGGCCGCCCACGGCCAACGGCCTTCCGCACAACGGGCACGTGCTCACCCGCGTGCTCAAAGATCTCTTCCCCCGCTACAAGACCATGCGCGGGTACTACGTCGGTCGGAAGGCCGGCTGGGACACCCACGGACTGCCGGTCGAGGTCGAGGTCGAGAAGGAGCTTCGCATCCACGGCAAGGCGGCCATCGAGCAATATGGGGTGGAACCATTCATTGCAAAATGCATTGAATCGGTCTTTCGCTACACCCGCGAGTGGGAAGACCTCACGGAGCGAATCGGCTTCTGGGTCGACCTGAGCGAGGCCTACGTCACCTACCACAAAAGCTACGTGGAAAGTGTGTGGTGGGCTCTCTCCCAGTTGTTCGAAAAGGGCCTGCTCTACCAGGGGCACAAAGTCGTGTGGTGGTGGGCTCAGGGCGGCACGGCGCTCAGCGCCGCCGAGGTCGGGCAGGGCTACAAAACCGTCGATGACCCGAGCGTCTACGTCGCGTTTCCGCTCGAGGGCGAGCCCGAAACGAGCCTGCTCGTGTGGACGACCACGCCGTGGACGCTGCCGTCGAACTCCTACGCCGCGGTGCGCGCAGACTTCGACTACGTCGCCGTAGAGCACAACGGCAAGCGGCTCATCGTTGCGAGCGCGCTGCGCGAAGGGCTCGCAAAAAAGCTCAAGAGCGATTTGCCGGTCGTCGCCGAGATGAAGGGCAGCGACCTGATCGGCAAGCGCTACGTGCCGCCGTTCGATTGGTACCGCGAGCACGCCGCGCACTACTTCCGCGTCATCGACGCAGCGTTCGTCACGCTCGACAGCGGCACCGGCATCGTGCACATCGCGCCCGCGTTCGGCGAAGACGACTTCAACGCCCACAAGCGCGAAATCGCGGGCAAACCCGAAGCGCCCACGCTGCTGTGCGCGGTCGGGCCAGACGGCGCGTTTCTGCCCGAAATGGGCTCGTACGCCGGTCGATGGGTGAAGGACTGCGACAAGGACCTCGCCCACGAGCTCAAGGAGCGGCACCTCCTCGTTCTGTCCGAGCAGTACCGGCACGAGTATCCGTTCTGTCCGCGCGCCGATCAGGACGCCCTGATCCAGTTTGCCCGCCCCGCCTGGTACATCAAGACCACCCAGGAGATCGCAAAAACGATCGACAACAATCAGGCCGTCAAATGGCTCCCCGAGCACATCAAAGACGGCAGGATGGGCGACTTTCTGCGCAACAACGTCGACTGGGCGCTGTCTCGCGAGCGGTTCTGGGGCACGCCCCTCAACGTGTGGGTGTGCGACGTCGACCCCGAGCACAAGAAGGCGCCGAGCTCGGTCGCGGAAATCGAAAAGCACAACCCGCGCGCGTTCGATCATTTTCACGCGGCAAAAAAGGCCGATCCGACGCTGAGCGATCACCTCATCGTGCACAAGCCGTGGATCGACGCCGTGACCTTCCCGTGCGCGTGCGGGGGCACCATGCGCCGCGTGACCGAGGTCATCGACTGCTGGTTCGATTCGGGTTGCATGCCGTTCGCGCAGTGGGGCTTCCCGCACGCAGCCGGCAGTGAAGCGCAGTTTCAGGCGAGCTTTCCCGCGAACTTTATCAGCGAGGCGATCGACCAAACGCGCGGCTGGTTCTACTCGCTGCTGATGATCTCGACGATGGTCTTCGACGCGCCGACGCGTGAGCGCTTCGGGCTGGCTGCGCTCACCCTGCCGCATCCGTTCCAGACGTGCATCGTGCTGGGTCACGTGTGCGACAAAGAGGGTAAAAAAGAGAGCAAATCGAAGGGAAACTACACGCCTCCCGACGTCGTCTTCAGCGAAGTGAAGATGGACTTTGCGGTGCTCGACGGTGCGGTCGCGCGCGGCAAAGTGCTCGTGGCCCCGGAGGACCTCGACGGCCTCGACATGGTCGCCGGCGCGACTATCGAAGCGCGCGGCGCAGCCGGTCAGCGCGTCACCCTCGAAGTGCAACCGCAGAAGGGCTTGCGGCGTCGCGTGGCGATCGTTCACGCCGAAGATCAGGTCGCGCTCGGTGTCGTCGCCACGTCCAAGAAGAATCCGATGGCCGCCGAGGTTCCGCGCCTGCCCGAGGCGGAGCGCTTCGCGATTTGCGATCCGAAGACGCCCGCCCCCGGCGCCGACGCGTTCCGCTGGTTTTTCTACGCCTCGAGCCCTCCCTGGTCGAACACGAGGCATGCGCTCTCGAACGTGCGCGCGCTTCAAAAGGAGTTCATCGTCAAACTCCGCAACACCTATTCGTTCTTCACGATTTACGCGAACATCGACGGCTTCGACCCGGCCGCACCTCGGGGCGAAGCCGCGGCGCGCACCGAGCTCGACCGCTGGATTCTCAGCGAGCTCGCGCAGCTGACCCGCGGCGTCACCGCCGACCTCGACGCGTTTCTGGTTTACGAGGCGACGCAGCGCCTCTCGGCGTTTGTCGACGCGCTCTCCAACTGGTACGTGCGCCGCAGCCGCGAGCGCTTCTGGCGCAGCGGGTGGGACGCCGACAAGCGCGCAGCCTACGAGACGCTCTACGCGTGCCTCGCCACGCTCTCGAAGCTCATCGCGCCGTTTACGCCTTTTTTCGCGGAGTCGATGCACCAAAACCTCGTCCGCAAGCCGCTGGGCGAGGCCGCACCGGAGAGCGTTCACCTTGCCGACTGGCCGCACGTGAGCGAGACCGACATCGACGAGTCCCTGTCGACGAAGATGAGCGCGCTTCGCGAGCTGGTAAGCCTCGGCCTGCAAGTTCGCACTCAGGCCAAGCTCAAGGTTCGCCAGCCGCTGCGCCGCGCGCACGTCATTTTGAGCAGCCCGACCCTCGAGGCGGCGCTCGTCGGCGTCGTGGGCGCGATGCGCGAAGAGCTCAACGTTCAGTCGATCGAGTTCGTCCCGCACACGCGCGCCGCCGAATTCGTCGTGCACACGTTGAAGCCGAATTTTCGCACGCTGGGTCAAAAGGCGATGGGCAAAGAGGCGCAGAAGCTCAAGGTCGCCATGGCTGCGTGGTCACCCGAGCGCGCAGCCGCGGTGCATGGCGAGTTGCTCGCGAACGGCAGCGCGGTCATCGACGGAATCGCGCTCGAGGCCGCCGATGTCGAGGTCTCCTTCTCCACGCGCGGGGGCTTCGCTGCCGCCGGCGACCGCGTCGGCGTGGTGGTCGTCGAGACCACGCTCGATGACGAGCTGCTCGAGCTCGGCTTTCTGCGCGAGCTTCAGAGCAAAGTGCAAGCCGCCCGAAAAGACCAGGGCCTGGAGTTTACCGACCGCATCACGCTCGGCTTGTCCGGGGGAGCGCGCCTCGAAAAAATGCTTGCAAGATACAAGGATGAGCTCGCCCGGGAAGTGCTCGCCACCTCGGTGGTCGCTGCCGGGGAGGGGGCCATCGAGGCGCTGGTCGAGGGCGAGCCCGTGATGATCTCCGTGAGCCGCGCATAGTCCTGCCCGGGGCGGGAGGCATGGCATAGTCAAGCCATGCGCCTGCCCCGATTCGCCACCTCCGGCGCGCTCGCGTGCCTCCTCGCGCCGCTGGTTGGCCGTTGCGTCACGGCCGCTTCGGAGGCGCCCGCCGGCGAGCTGCAGCTGTCGGCAGCCGGCTCGCCCGCCGTCAAGCGCTACTTGCTGCGCGTCCGCTACTAGCGGCTTTCCGCCCAATTGCGGTCGCGCGCGTGCTTTGCGCGTCCGGCAGCCGCGCGCAGGGTGTATGCTGGGAGGTCGAGGTTGGCCGTGGCAAGAGAAGTACGCGTCGCATCCGATTCAGTGAAAGCGAGGCGCGCTCCATCGGTCGCGCGCGCAGAGCTGCTGAGCAAGATCGCGCGCAGTCGCCTCGAGGACGACCTCGACAAAGCCATCGAGCGGAGACCGGCGGCTGAGGCGAAGCTCGCGGGGGCCCTGCGCGCGATCGCGCCGCTCAGCCCGCACTTGCGAGCGAGCCTCGCCGAGGCTGTTTCGATCATGTTGCGGCGCGGATCGCTCTCGCGGGAGCTCTACGCCTCGAGCATGCGCGCGGTGGCCGAAGGCGGAGACGAGCAGGCGTCGTCGCTCATCAAGCGGGCGCTCGCGGCCGATCAGGCCGGCGGGACATCCGCGCTGTTTGCCGCTGCGCTCTGCAAAGATCCGTCGCTGGCGCCGCTGCTTGGCAAGGTGGCTGCGAGTCGTCAGTCGCACGTCGCGTTCGGCGCGGAAACTGCCCGCGTCGTGCGAGGGGAGTCGAACGGCGCCCTCCTGTCGTCGCTCGCGCCGATGATCAAAGAGAGTCATCGCATCGCGCTCTGCATCGAGCTGTTTGTGCCGCTCGCGCGCGCCGGCGTGTCCGCTTCGATCGGCGTCGCTCCTGCGCTCTGCGTGGTCCGAGGGGCCGAACGGCATCTCGGTCGCTGGCTCGCATTGGCTTCGGTTGCTGCGCGCGCAGGAGATCCCGATCCTGTCGCCGAAGCGGCCCGCAAGGCCCTCGATGGCCCAGCGAGCTCGCGCGCGGCCTGGTCGCTCGTGCACTGGGGTCTCAGCGACACGCTCGCGGCCCACAGTGGTTCGCCGCGACCCGCGCCGCCCGAAGTGCGCCCGACGGTGGAGGTCATGGCTCGCCTGTCCGACCGCCCCAGCTCTGATCGCGACATGAGCTTCTTGTTTCGCATTGCGGCTGCCCGCGCGCTGGCCGCGAGGCCGATGCTCGAGTCGCTGGTCCAATCTCCGCAATTGAGCGACGAAAGCGCGATCCGCGCGGCCTCGCTGCTCGCCCGCGACCATGGGCGCGACGATCTCCGTGCTGCGTTGGCCGCTGCCGCGACCGGCGCGAGGCGCGAAGAGCTCAAGGGCCTCGCGGTAGCCGCGCTGTGGGACGCCGGTGCACGCGACGAAGCGCGCGCCTTCGCCGAGGAGCTCGTCGAAGCGCGGCACGTCGGCAATGTCGCTTGGGCGTCGATCGTGCGCGCCGCGGCAGCCGGTGCCGGCCGGGACGAGATGCTTGTTTCTGAGACGCGGTTTCGGTGGATCCAGCTCGGCTGGCTCGAGTAACGCTCGCAGCGCTCGCATTGGCGACGGCAACGCGCTCCGCACGGTCGGGGCGCCCGGAGCCGCTCGTGGTGCTCGTCGCCGATCGCGATGACGACGACGTCAACGGCGTTGCCGACGCGCTGGATGCGCCGCTGTCCGCGACTGCGCGTCGCGATGCCGTAGCGCTGCCCGCGGCGCTGCGGGGGGCTTCGCTGCGCGTCGTGTCGGGCTCTGCGCAGGTGCGCGTGGTCGACGCCGGGAGCGCGCTCGCGGCGGACCGCTCGGCGTCCTCGTTTCCTGCGCTGCAAGGTCTCTCCGCCGGCGTTGCCGCGATCGAAGCGCGCCAGCCTGGCCGCCCACCCGTGAGCGTTAGGGTCGAAGCGTGGGCGTTTGACTTCGCCGACGCCGCGGGCAGCATCATCGACGCCGCGCGCGATCACCTCGCGCTGTCGCGCTTGCCCCCTCCACGAGACGCCGCGTCGGACCCCGAAGCGTTTCGCGTCACGATCACGCCTCCTGAAGCCGGCCGAGGCGTGCCCGACGTCACAGTCGAGTCTCTGAGCGCGACGGGCGCGCGCCTCGATGCGCTCGAACACCTGCGGCTCACCGCTTGCGAAGTGGGCGGCTGCTTCGCGTCGCCGCCGCTGCGTCTGGTCGTCGACGAGGCCGATCGGGGTCACGATCTCGCCCGAGGACGCGCGCTGCGTGCCGAAGTCGGCGGCGCCGTGCTGATACGCGGGCTCGGCCAAAAACAGATGATTCGCGTACTCGGCCCCCGCCGCGGACCGCTCGCCGCCGTCGGTAGGTTGAAGCTGACTGTGCGTCCGTTCGTCGTGCGCATCGGACCCGGCGGTGCTCCCGCGATCGGCGGCAACGACGCAGCGGCAACGGCGATCGTTCAGAGCGATCTGGCGCTCGCCTCCGCGCTTTTCGGTCAGTGCGGCTTGTCGCTGGGCGACACTTCGAAACTAAGTGTGCGCGTCGTCGATCCGCCGACCTCGCATCTTCTGTCGCTCGGCGATCGCGCCGGCCTTCCTGCCTCCGGCGGCATTTTGAAAATGCGCGTCGACGGCAAGCCGCTCGCCGTCACCTTCGCGAAGGGAACCTCGATCGACCGCGCCGCGCGGCAAGTCTCCGACGCCCTGACCGCGGCCGGATTTGTCGTCGTCACGTCGGTCAACGCGCGCGCGACCTCTGCGGCTGCGGCGAGCGCGGATCTGTCGGTCCGCCGCCGCGACGGGAGCCTGGCCACGCTGGCGATGCAACCCGACGCGCCGCTCACCACCGATGCCACGCTGAGCGCCGCCATCGGGACGTTGGGGCTGTCGGCCGGCCTCGATCACTTCGTCGACGACGACTCTCCTGCGGGGACGCTCGCCGAGCGCACGCTCATCAAAGCGTTCGATGACCACGATCCGCGCACCATCGAGCTCTTCGTCGTGCCTTATTTTGCGGGCTTCGGGCGCATCGGCGAGTCCTTCATTTCGGGAGAGTCTCCGAGCATGCGCAACGTAGTCATCCTCGATCGCGCGGGGGTGCGCGCGCGCCGCACGAGCTTCACCGCGGCGCACGAGCTCGGACATGTGCTGCTGGGGATGCCGGGGCACCCCGATGACTTCGGCGTCGACACGCCGACGCAGCTGCTCGACTCGGACGCAGCGGATGCCTCGGCGTTCGGACCGAGGCGCATCACCTTGGAGCAGTGCGAACGCGCGCTGCGGGTCAGCGGCCTGTTGTCAGCGTCGCCGCTGCTGTCGCCGTGGCCCGTCGCGCGCCTCGCGGTGCGCCCGGACTCGTCGCCTTAGTTCGTGTTGATTTCTGTGAGCTGCGTGCCGCCCGCGTAAGCGTAGCTGACGTAGCTGTCAAAGCCGTACACGACGACCCCGACGGGCTGGTCGGCCTGCACGCGATGCACGCCGTCGTGCTGCGCGCCCGCCTTCACGTTGTCGGGGGCGGCCTTGGTGGGATCGATGACCGGGTACGACAACTGGCAACGGTAGGCGACGAAGTTCGGGTTCGCTTTGCCGCGCATCGCCGGCGTGAGTCCGTCGCCCGGCGCCACGTCGCACAGGCCGTTTGTTGCCGAAATTCCGTCGATGAATACGTGCGATCCGTAGCGCGCGCTAATCACGAGAAAGTCGAAGTTGTATTTGTCGGGTGTCAGCAGCACGTAATCGTTGCGCCACTGCTCGACGGGCGCCACGAACGTAATGCTCGGATCGCCACCTGGCAGTCCGCGGGGAACGCCGGCGCTGTCCTGGCTCGCCTGCACGTCTTCTACGAGAACGGGCAGCGTTCCACTCAAAAGAAAATCTTGCTTCGCCGCGAGCACCCGGTCTGCGCCGGGACCCGTCAAATCGAAGTCGTTGTTGGGGGCGGGCAGGGTTGTCTTCACGTGCGTTACGCCAGGGGCCACGGCGACCACGCGGAAGTACTCGGTCTCGTCGACCGCGCCGATGTTGCCTCCGGCTGCGAGCACCGCGCGCGACCGGTTCGGCATGCGCGCCAGAGAGTACGATTTTCCGACCGCGCGCAGCGGGGTGAGCTGGTCTTCGAGATGGTCGGCGCAGCAGTAGCGATCGGCCAGCGTCGAGAAAAACGGCGCGTCGGACGCCTCGCTCCCTGGAAACACCGCGACGGGCTGATCGGCCTTGATTCGTGAGCCCGTGAAGTCTGCGTTGAAGTCGCCGGTCTCGAGGTTGAGCACGTCGAAGGGCTGCATCAGCACGTCGGCCGACTGACCGACTTCGAGCCCCTGGGCCAGCGGCCCTCCGGGGACGATGCGCGCCGTCGTATCGAGGTGCACATGCGTGTTCGGGCGCGTGGCGATCACCGCCACGAAGGCGCGCAAATCGACGCCGAAATTCTGAGACGGATTGGAGCTCGAAGCGATCGTCTGTGGCCATCCTGCGACCACGTACTCCGGCCCGGCGGGCCCCGACAGCGCGCTCGTCGGCAGCAGCTGCGACGCATCGTTTGAAAAGACGCTCACGTTCTCGAGCGGGTTGAACTGATAGGCCACCACCGGCATCGTCGCCCGCACGCGAAAGGCGTGGCGCGTGAGCGCAGTGTGGCTGCCGGTGTTGAATTCACCCTCCGGCGATCCGTCCACTTCGCGCGGACCGAGGCGGAATACTTCGAGGTTTCCTGCGAGGATCGTGGCCTTCGCGAGCGTGCGCACGGCGGCCGGATCGCCCGGACCCGAGTCGTCCTGCTCGATCGTGACGTCGGTCGCGACGTCGGCCTCTGCGTTCGACACGACGATCGCGTATTGCTGCGAGGCGGCGTTACCGGTGGCCGACACGACGGCGTTGTCGAGATCGGCGCCCCAGTATTCGCAGCCGATGTTCGAGTGCGCGAGGTCGGCGTCAGCGCACAGATTTCGGCATGTCCCGTCGCGACAGGCTTCGCCCTTCGCCGGCTCGCACGTGGCTCCGCGCGTCGTGATTTGGCCGTCGGGTGAACACGCAGTGATCGTCTGGCCATCACAGCCCGACGCGTTTGGTATGCAGGGCGTGCACGCCAGCAGCGTCTGCGCGCACACGAGGCTGCGTGCGGCGCAGTCGTCGATCACAGCCCATGCATTCTGCACGCACCTGGTGAGCGCGCCGGCCCCGCACGTGATCTCCCCCTCGCGGCATACGATCGGCACAACTTCGGCCACGTCACGATACGAGGGGTCGAAACGGCACGCGGCGAGCGCCACGATCGCTGCGGTTTTAAGAGGCTTCACGGTCCGTATACGCCGCTCGCGACCTCGGCCGCATAGGCGCTCCAGGCCGAGGGGTAGAGCTGGCCGTAGCGCAGCTTCGCGTACGAAAACGAGTTGATTCGCGCGATCTGCGCTTGCGCCGAGATGGCGCCCTTGGCGAGGGCGTAGGCGGGCGAGATCGCGGCAAGGTCGGGCAGCGTGAACGCGAGCTTTCCGGGCGACACAATCGTCCATGAAATCCCCCCGCCCGCGGACGACACCACGAGCTTCACGAGGTCGATCGTCGCGTTGGCCGACAGCGAAATGTGCTGGCCGTCCCACGTACCCTGCGACGGAGCGACAAGCACCGGGAGCGGCAAGAAGCCGGTCATCGCGAGCGGTACGTTCGCGTCGGCCGTGCGCACGTGCGTCAGCGCGCTGAGGGGGGGCTGTCCGTACATGCCCGTCACCGCCGACGAGCTGACGACATACGACTCGTTCGACAGCGCTCCGGCGAGGGCGGGGATGCCCACCATCGACACGAGACCGGGGCTCGGCAGCAGCTTGGTCTGCGGCGACACCGGAAGCAGCGCGTAGGCGTTTTGTCCGAGCGTCACTGCAAGCCGTGAGATGAGGCGGTCCGGGCCGCGCCCGTTCGACGCGGGCGGCTTCGCGTCGATCACCATCGCGTGGTCGAGCGGGGTCTCCATCTTGATATCCACGTGGGTCGTGGCGACGTTCGGCGCCAGCGGTACCCCGCGTTGAACGCCCATGATGTAGGGCTGAAAGCGGCGCGGCGGCGCGCTGTCTTCGATGCCAGCGAGGGCATACAGGGTGATGTTCCCCGGGTAGTAGGCGAGCTGGTAGCCGTAGCCAAACGTGCCGTCCGAATCCATCGTCGTCGCCGCGCTGGCGTCGGGCAGGTAGAAGTTGCCATCTGCGTTCGACGAAGCCGCAAACACGTAGGCCGCTCGACGCTCAGTCGAGCGCAGGGGCAGGGGCACGCCGACCCAGGCGCCGCGCGACTGGAACTCGGTGCCGGTCGGCCACACGAGCTCGCCGATCGCGACGCCGAGATCTTTGCCCTTTCCCCCTCCGAGCGGCATGTCGCCCGTGCCGCATGTGGGGTCGAGCACGGGATCGATGTACGCCGTGACTGTGTCGACGGGCACATCGACGAAAGATGTAGGCTGCAAGCATTTGCCCGCTATCGTGACGGTCACGACACCCTTGAGGCTCGGGTCGGTGAGCAGCGCGACCCCGCCGGAGTTGGTGGTCGCGATCAGCGCCGACTTCGCGTCGGTGCCGACAATGACCTTCGCGCCGGGCAGCGCGTTGCCCGCATACGAGTCGACGACGATCACCTTGAGCGTGCCGCTGAGCGCGCCGCCGGAGAGCCCGCCGCGGTATCCGTCCGCAGAGTCGCTGTACGTAAACGCGTCGCGCGCGATGACCTGCGAGGTGTCGAGGTTGGTGACGGTGATGTCCTTCGTTCCGAGCGCACCCGGTGGGGTCGTGCATTCGAGGTGCGTGGGGTCCGTCACAGTAACGTCGGCGCACGGCTTGCCGCCGATCGTCACCGTGGTGCCCGTCGCCCACGCGGTGCCGAGCCCGCGAAGCGCAACGTGGGTGCCGCCCGAGGTTGCGCCGCTCGATGGAGTTACGTCAAAGGCGTCGTAGTTAAACGCGCCGGCGAGCGTGCGACTCTTTTTGGTCCCGTCATCGATGATGGTCACGGGCACGGTGCCTGGCGCGCCGCTGGGCGTAACAATCGCGGCGCGGGTCGGATCGCTCGCAAAGATGTCGGCGGTCGGCACTTCGTTTGCGCCCACGAGCACCCGCAAGCGCGACGAAAATCCGCGACCGGCCAGCACCGTGCGTGTGCCGCCCGTCCACGGTCCGTGCGAAGGCTCGAGGCCGACGAGCGCGTAGGGATCGCCCAAATCGACGTCGCTTCTGGGGCCGGCGTCCGCGTTCAGATCGGTTGACGGCGGAGGCCCCGCGTCGTCGGCCTCGAGCAGCGGGATGGTGCTCGGCAGGCAGGCCACCATGAGCGCGCAGCAAGCGAGCGTCGAGCGGGCGCGTAAGGTCATGCCGTCATTGTATCGCAGCGCGAGCGTCCGCGCGCGTCGTCGTCAGCGACCAGAGCGCGGCCGTCACGTAAAGCGCAGTCACGACGATCGCGAGCAGCTGGTAGCCAAGGGCCATCGAAAGGTACTCGAGCGCCCCGCCGAGCGCGGTGCCTGCGGGGTCGCGATGGCGGCGTCTTCGTCGCGGGCGTCAGTCATGGCCGCACACGATAGCGCCTTCGCCTCGCGTTCGAACGCAAAGCGACCGCGCCTCGCTCAGAAGAAGTTGCCGATGGTGAACTCGAACACGTAGGGCTCTTCGTAGGCCTGCGGCATGAGCGGGAAGCCCCACTCGAAGCGCAGCGGGCCGAGCGGAGAAAACCACCGGACGCCGAAACCGGTCGAGGTGCGCAGGTAGCCGAGGCTCGACGCGTCGAAGCAGGGCGAGACGACGCGGCTGAACTGGGGCCCCGGCGTCGTCTTGCAGAACTGATTCTCGGTGTTCCACGAGTTGCCGGCGTCGAAGAACACAACGCCGCGAATGCCGACCTTGTCGATGATCGGAAACTCGAGCTCGAGGTTCTCGTAGGCCTGGAGATTGCCACCGATGTTCGCACCGTTCGGAATCGGCGGCGCGTTCGGATCGAGCGACGTGTTGAGCGGAAGGCGTGAGCCGATCGTGCGCAGCCTGTAGCCGCGGACGTCGAGAATTCCGCCCAAAAAGAAGCGCTGGAAGATCGGCACGCCCTGCGAGCTGGGGCTCGTGATGAAGCCCACTTCGGTGTTGAGCTTGAGCACCACGCCGGTGCCGGGCTGTCCCGTTCCGCCGCCGAAATTGTAGTAAAATCGACCGGTATAGCGGTGTCGTAGAAACTCGATCTCGCTGCCGACGGCGCTGGTCGCGAGCTCGGTCGACAGCTGCACGTAAACGCCGCTCGACGGAAACAGGCGGTTGTCGCGGGTGTCGTAGACCAGGGCCGGTCGCATCGAGACCGTGCGACCGCTGTTGAACAGGTTGGCGAGCGGAAGTCGCTGAAACGTGGAGACGTAGCCCGAGGGCTGCCCGAAGAACGTCGACGTGCCGCTCGTGTCGACCTTGTCGTACTGCGCCGTTCCGGTGAGGCTCAGGCGGAGCCAAGGCTGCGCGAGCGCGTAGCCGAAGGTGAGCGAGCCACCGAGCGATCGCCTCGCGAAGTCGGTGTAAACGTAGAGCTGGTCGTAGAGCTCGGTCGACGCCGACCAGTCCGAGTCGAGAAAGTACGGCTCGAAGAAGCGCACGCTGAGAATCTGCCGAAGCCCCGAAAGCTGCGCCTGGAAGGCGAGCGACTGGCCGTTGCCAAACAGGTTGGCTTGCTGCACTTGCGCGGTGGCGATGAAATTTTCAACCGAGCTGAAGCCCGCGCCGACTTGGAAGGTCCCTGTGGGCCGCTCGCCGATCTCGAAGTACACGACGACCTTGTCGGGCGACGAACCTTGCTCGACTGTAACGTCGACGCGCTCGAAGTAGCCGAGCGCCATGACGCGGCGCCGCGAGGTCTCCTTGCCGCTCTCCGAGTAGAGCTGGCCTTCCTGAATTTCGAGCTCGCGCCGAATCACCTTGTCGCGCGTCTTGGTGTTGCCCTTGACCTCGATGCGCTCGATGCGCACGGGAGGGCCGCGCTTGATGGGGATGATGATGTCGACCTGGCTCGTCGTCGGATCGACCTCCGTCTCGGGATCGGCCTCGACGGTGTAGAAGCCCGCGTCCTTGTAGAGCGTGCGGACGGCCTCGAGATCCTTGACCACTTCGGCGCGGTTGAAAAATTCGCCCGAGTGCGCGCGGACCATTTGGCGCAGCGCGCGTCGGCCGCCGAGCGGCTCGAGCTCAACGCCGTCGGGGTCCTTTTCGAAAATTTTCAGCTGACGAATCTTGAAGCGCGGGCCTTCGTGAATCACGACCGTGATCTCGATGCCCTCCCGATCGGTCGTGAGCATCACGCGCGGCGTGCCGATCTGCACGTTCATGTAGCCCTTGTCGTAATAAAGGGCGCTGAGCAGCAGCACGTCGCGTTCGAAAATATCCTGGCGGTACGGGCCGCCCGAACCGAACGACAGAATGCTCTGCTGACCGGTCTGCATCACCTCGCGGAGCTCGTCGTCGGTGACGTGCTCGTTGCCGATGAACGTGATGCGGCGCACGCTGACTTGCTGCCGCTCCTTGACCTTGAATCGGACGATAACGTCGTTGTCGCGCTGGTCGTCGACGACAGGCTCGACCTCGGCGAGGAAGTACCCTTTTTCGGAGTACGCGTCCTTGATCTTCTGGGCGCTGCGACGCACGGCGGGAAGGCTGAGGATCGTGTTCGGCTTGAGCTCGACAGCCTCGGTCAGCTTGTCGTTTTCGATCTCCTCATTGCCTTCGAACTCGATGCCCTTGATGTTCGGGCGCTCGGTGACCTTGAACCGCAGCCGCACGCCGCGGTCGGCGTTGGTGAGGTCGACCTGCAGGTCGCTGAAAAAGCCCGAGTCCCAAAGCGCGCGGACATCGCCGGTCAGGTTGTCGATTTTAAAGAGGTGGCCGACCTTCATGCGAAGGTAGCTCGAGACATCTTCTTGCGACACGCGGCGGTTGCCGTCGACGTCGATCGATACGATCGCGAGGCCTTCGGCTTTCTCGGCGTCGGAGGGGGCGAGTCGCACGATCGGGCCCGGTTCGGCCGCTTTTGGCGCTCCGGCCGCTTCGCCCGACCCGGGTTGTGCGGAGCCGGCGTCGCTGTCCTGAGCGTAGCCCGCGCTCTGCCACGTCAGCCCGGCGAGGGTGATCCACGTGAGCATGAGCCACGCGAGCGGCGAACGTGCTCGCGTGAACGTGGCGGTCGGGAGGAAAATGGGCATCTCTTGGCGGCGCGTTCGCGCGCGAAAAATCGATCGCGGCGAGCGCCCCTCGTAGCGCACCCTTTGGGGCGGGGTCAACGTCGTTCGGCCCCCAACCCCTGCATAAAAAGCTTGTAAATAGCCCTTTTTCGCGACGACGCGGGCGGCGGGCGGTTCATGCAGCAGCGCGCGGCGTGCGGGGTAGCCACCACGCGAGCGCCGAGAGCGCGATCGCGGCGGGCAGTAGAAGCATCGCGAGCTGCATGGGCGCGTGGTCGGCGATGAGGCCGACGAGGGGAGGGCTCCAGAGGTCGCCGAAGAGGTGAATCGCGAAGATGCTGAGCGCCATCGCACTGCCGCGGACGCCCGCGGGAACGCTCGACAGCAGCGCGGCGTTGATAGGCGAGGTGGTCAGAAAGAGCGCCACGATCGCGACGAAAATGAGCGAGAAAAATGCCGTCGAGGTCGGCGAGAGAAAGCACGCAGCCGCAAACGGCGCGCCCAGGGCGCTGGCGACGGCGCAGACGCGGAGGTGCGCGCGTGCGCCCGGGTGGTCGCCGGCGGCCTCGCCGCTTGTGGTGGCGCGCTTCGCCGCCCGGTCGCCCCAGGCCCCGCCGATGCCTGTCCCGATGATTCCGCCCGCGACGAGAATCAGCCCGAACGCGTAGTTGGCCTTGTCGAGATCGGTTTTGTACTGGTGGTGAATGTACTTCGGCGCCCAGTGCGCGAAGCCTCCGAGGGCGAACGTGAAAAGGCAGTAGCCCGCCACGGCGCGCGCATAAACGCGCTCTTTGAGAAGCGGTGCGAGGCTCGCGCGCAGGCTCAGTGCGCGGGCCGCGGCGGCGCGATTGGGCTCAGCGATCAGCAGGCACAGCAGCGCGAAGACCGCCCCGGGCAGGCCCGCTGCGTAGAACGCCTCGCGCCATCCGTAGTGCTTTTGCACGAAGCCGCCGAGCAGGTAGCCGATCGCCGACCCTACGGGCACGGCGAGGTAGAACACGCTCAGCCACTTGCCCTTGCGGTCCGGCGGCGCGAGGTCGTCGATGATGGTCGGCGCGACCGCGGCGTAGCTGGCTTCGCCGGCGCCGACGAGGGCGCGCGCTGCGATCATCGAATAAAACGAGTGCGTATGGCCGGTTGCGATCGTCGAGGCGCTCCACACGATCACGCCCAGCGTCATGAGTCCGCGGCGCGTCTGCCAAACCTTCCAGGGTGCATCCGGCGTCGCGCGGGCCCTGTCTCCGAGGTAGCCAAACAGGGGGCTTAGCGCGAAGTATCCAACGAGGAACGCGGTGGCGAGCAGGCCTCCCTGCGTCTGCGTGAGGTCGAGGTCGACCTGCACGCGCGCGAGCACCGCCGCAAGCACGGTGCGATCGACGTAATTGACGAAATTGAGCGCGGTAAGCAGCGCGAGAATGAGCTCGGGGCGTCGGATCACGCAGGCGACGCTAGCACGCGAATTTCGCGTCTCGACCGCGGATGCGTTCGTTCCAAACGATGCGCAAAGCTTGACATCTGTTCACCCAAGCGTTTAGGCCATGCGCCATGGCGAAGAAGGCTGCCAAGAAAATCCCTCCGAAGGTCACGCCCAGGGTGGCGCGGCCCGCGAGGCCGGTCGTTGCTCCAGACAAGCCGCTGCGGCCTGCCGCAAAGGCGCCCGTCGCCGTCGCGTCGAAGACGAAAGCGGTCACAGTGGCCGATACGCTGCCACCCCGGAGCGTCGCGGCGCCGCCTCCGCCCGCGGTCGCGTCCGCCGAAATCGTTCCCGACGCTTCTACTGAAAAGAAGCCCGCTCGCCGCTCTACGGCGGAAGCCATGGGGCAGAAGCAGCGCGACATCTCGGTCAGCGAATTTTTCACCAAAAATCGCCACCTCCTGGGCTTCGACAACCCGGCCAAGGCGCTGCTCACCACCGTGAAGGAGGCCGTAGACAACTCGCTCGACGCTTGCGAAGAGGCTGGCATTCTTCCCGAGCTTCGCGTCGAGATTCGCGAGGTCGCCGAAGGGCGTTTCCGCGTCGCCGTCGAAGACAACGGCCCGGGCATCGTCAAGGCGCAGATCCCCAAGATCTTCGCCAAGCTGCTCTACGGGTCCAAGTTCCACCGCCTCCGTCAGTCGCGCGGGCAGCAGGGCATCGGCATCAGCGCAGCCGGCCTGTACGCGCAGCTCACCACAGGCAAGCCCGTCGTCATCATTTCGAAGACGGGCAAGGGCAAGCCGGCGCATCGAATCGAGCTGCGCATCGACACCAAGCACAACCAGCCTGACGTCGTAAAAGACGTCTTTGAGCCGCAGTGGGCGCCTGAACACGGCACGCGGGTCGAGCTCGAGCTCGTCGCGGCCTACCGCGGGGGCCGCACGGGGGTCGATTCATACCTCGAACAGACTGTCGTCGCCAACCCGCATCTGGGACTGACCTATGTACCTCCCAAAGGCGAGCCCGTGGTTTATCCGCGCGTGTCGAACGAGCTGCCGCGGGAGCCTCAGGAGATCAAGCCGCACCCCCATGGCGTCGAGCTGGGCATGCTCCTCAACATGCTGCACGACGCCGACGATTCGACCGTAAAACAGGTGCTGTCCAGCTCGTTTTCAAGGGTCAGCGCGAGCGTCGCCGAAGACATCTGCCGCAAGGCGAAGGTCGACTCGAAGGCGAAATCGACCAGCATTCACGGCGACGACGTTGACCGGCTTCACAAGGCGCTGGGTGAGGTGAAGCTGATGGCGCCGCCGACCAGCAGCGTCGTTCCGATCGGCGAAGACCTCCTCAAGGCGGGCCTCGCGCGCCGCTTCCCGAACGCCGAGTTCATGGTCTCGGCCACGCGCCCGCCGAGCGTCTATCGCGGCAACCCGTTCGTGGTCGAAGTGGGGCTTGCCTATGGCGGCGATCTGCCCCGCGACGAGCCCGCCGAAATCATGCGGTTCGCCAACCGCGTCCCGCTTCAATACCAGCCCAAATCGTGCGCGATCAGCGAGAGCATCTACCAGACCAACTGGAAGGCCTACGAGCTCCAGCAGCCCAAAGGCTCGCTGCCGGTTGGGCCGATCGCGATCGCAGTGCACCTCGCGAGCGTGTGGGTTCCGTTCACCAGCGAGGCAAAAGAGGCCGTCGCGCACTACGACGACCTGCTCAAGGAGATGCGCCTCGCCGTGCAGGAGTGCGGCCGCAAGCTGGGGGCGCATCTGCGCGCGCGGGATCGCGCGGCGAGCGAGCAAAAGCGTCTGTCGATTTTTCAGCGCTACATCCCCGAGGTGTCCGCGGCGATCGCCAACATTATCAAGGGCGACAAGGCCGCCATCGCGCAGTCGTTTCACCAGGCGCTGCCGAACTACGTCAAGATCACGCCGGAGGAGCCTGAGAGCGGAGCGCCGCCTGCCGCCGATGGGGCGTCGTCCGCGGTTGCCGGAGGCGGTCCCGCGTCGCCGGCGCTGCCTCCCGCACCCAAGGTGAAGCCGGGCGGCAAACCCGCCCCGAAGTCGCGCAAGGACCAGCTCTCTTTAATCTGAGGAACCCCCCCCATGGCCGCCAAGAAAGCCGCTCCGTCCGCAGCCTCCGCAAAAGCCGCCGCCTCCAAGCGCGACGCCGTCACCCTCGCCAAGATCGAAAAGCTCGCTCAGGCGGCGCTCAAGACCGTGAAGGCCGGCGACAATCCCGCCCTCGAACTGCCGGTTCGCGCGCTGTCGAACGTGTCGTTCAACGCGAAAAAACGCATTATCGAGCTCGGCGGCAAAACGCAGACGCGCGAGTTTTTCAACACCTCGATGGCGCGTAAATTCATGCAGACGTTTCTCGTGGCCGACAAGTGCCGCGAGCTTGTGCTGGCCGACAAGACGGTCACGATTCGTCAGATGTATTACCTGAGCAAGCACACGGTCGCGGGCTCGAACGAAAATACGTTTGAAGATCAGGGCGAGAGCGATCCGATCATCGAAGACCTCGAGGTCGGCATCGACGCGCTGCGTGAAGAGCTTCACCTCTATGCGAACAAGCGCGGACTGGTCGCGGGGCCGCTCGTGGTCAACGACACGGGAGACGAGATTGACCTCGCGCGCATGGGCCGCGGCGGCTGGGGAATTCCCAGCATCTGCGAGTCGGACGTTCTCAAGTTCGTGCGCAACAAGGCCAAGTTCGTGCTCCTCGTAGAGAAAGTCGCCGTGTGGCAGCGACTCAACGAGGACGGCTTCTGGCAAAAAAACGAATGCATCCTCATGACGAGCGAAGGGCAGGCGGCCCGCGGCGTGCGGCGCATTCTGCAGCGCTTCGCAACCGAGCTGAATCTGCCGGTTTACGTGCTCGTCGATAACGACCCCTGGGGGCTGTACATCTACTCGGTTCTCAAACAGGGGAGCATCAACCTCGCCTACGAATCGATGCGCATGGCCGTACCGAACGTGCGCTTTTTGGGCATGAGCTCGTTCGACTACAAGAAGTTCAACCTCACCGCGGCGGTCGAGATCAAGCTGAACGACGACGACATCAAGCGCGCGCAGCAGATGAAGGCCTACCCCTGGTTTCACGACAAGAAATGGCAGCGCGAGATCGACGAGCTCCTCCACAACAAGTTCAAGATGGAGGTCGACGGCTTCCTCACGAAGAGCGTCACGTTCATCGCTGAGGAGTACATTCCGAAGAAGCTCCGCGACCGCGACTATCTGCAATAGCGGCCCGTTTGCGGCGTGCCGAGTTGTGCCGCGCGGGCAAACAAATCCGCCCGGGCGCGACGCGCATGTCGCGCAGGGCGCGAGCTTTACGCTTCTTGCCGCGATGTTTGCGCGGAATGTCGCCTTCTTTTACGTTACAGTTTCCCGAGCGGTTCCAGTAGGCGCGCGTTGGCACGGCGTCTGCTCAGCAATCCAGCTCAATGGCCAAGAGGTTCACCATGCGTCGTTCGCTACTGATGATTGCTCCCCTGCTTGTCTGGTCGGCCGCGGCTTGCAGCAGCAACGACAAAAGCCTTTTCGATGCCGACGCCGGGTCCAACACCGACGCGGAAGTCGATCCGTTTGGCAACGGCACCGACGCGGGCTTCAAGGGCGGTGAAACCGGAACCGGCGGCGGCTGCAAGTCTGACCCGGGCAACTACGACATCCCCGGCAACATGTGCGACGACGATGGCGACGGCACGGTCGACAACCCCCCGAACTGCGACGTCGGGCTGCCTCAGGGCGGAGACGCGCTGGCCTTCGCGAAGGCGATCGGCCTTTGCCAGCAGGCCGGCGGCGGCAAGTGGGGGGTCGTCTCTGCGGCCTACACACAAGGCTACAACCGCAAAGACGCGCCCGACGCCAAGCAGCACGGCATCCTCGCAAAGTTCGGAAGCGCGGTGAAGCCGCGGCAGGGCGGCCGACTCGGCGTGCTCTCGTCCGGCGAAGGACAGGAGCTCGACACTTGCAACTTCCTCGACGGTCAGTCCTTCAAGGGGGGCTGCCCCATGACGGGCGCGGGCGCTGCGCCTCCGGGCTATCCCAAACCGGCGGCGGGCTGCCCGGTCGACAGCACGGTCAACGACGTCGCGACGGTGAAGCTGACCGTCAAGGTTCCCAACAACGCCAAGGGCTTCGCGTTCGACTTCGATTTCTACAGCGGCGAGTGGCCTGAGTACGTGTGCACGAAGTTCAACGACGCCTTTATCGCCTATCTCACCAGCCAGGCCTTCAACGGCGGAAAGCCCGATAACGTCTCGTTCGACGCGAAGAACAACCCCGTTAGCGTGAACAACGGCTTCTTCGACCGCTGCTCGCCCGCCAACGCTACTGTCGGTTGCGTGGGCACCAAGCCGTCGAAAGCTGCCTGTACGAGCGGCAACGGAGAGCTGCAGGGAACGGGCTTCTACCAGCCCGGCATGCAGAATTGCGGACAGAACGACTCCGGCGGCGGCGCGACAGGCTGGCTTACCACCAAGGCCCCCGTGCAGCCGGGAGAGACGATCACCATCGAGTTCATGGTGTGGGACACCGGCGATCAGGCCTACGATTCGAGCGTGTTGCTCGACAACTGGGCGTGGCAGCCTTCCGACGTCACCGTCGGCACGGACCGTCCGCCCAACTGACTCCGGTCTCCGCGCCGAGTTCTTCTTTCTTCGTTTGCCGAGAGGTTGCCCATGCGTCGCTTTGTCTTCCCCGCGCTCGTTGTTGTGGTCTCCGCCTGCGGCACCACGCCTGTTTCCACGTTTGGGGCAGACGGCGGCGACGTCGACAGCGGCGTAGCCAACCCGAACGGCGACGACGGGGGCAACCCCTTCGGGCAGGTCGACGCGAGCGCGCCCGATTCGGCCGTTAGCGCGTGCGTTCCCGATCCGGCCAATTTCGACATCCCCAAAAACGGCTGCGACGACGACGGCGACGGCGTCGTCGACAACGCTCCGGCCTGCGACACGGGGCTCCCGCTCACCGGCGACGCGATGCAGTTCGCCAAGGCGCTCGGGCTTTGCCAGATGGCGAGCGCCGGCAAATGGGGCATCGTGTCGGCCGTCTATACTGACAGCTTCGGCTCGTCGATGGCTCCGGTCGCCGAGCAGCACGGCATCTTGTCGAAGTTCGGAAACGTGCTCAAGCCGCGGGAGGGCGCTTCGCTGGGCGTCATTTCTTCGGGCTATGCGCGTGAATACGATGAGTGCGGCGCGCCTCAGTCGCCCTTCAAGGGAGGGTGCCCGATGAACGTGCAGACGAACGCCAGCGCGCCGCAGGGATATCCGAAGGATTCTCCGAACTGCCTCGGCGTCGTCACCGACCAGTCCGTGAATGACATGATCACCGTCAAGCTGACGATCAAGGTGCCGCACAACGCAAAGGGCCTCGCGTTCGACTTCAACTTCGGTTCGGGCGAGTGGCCCGAGTTCGTGTGCACCACCTTCAACGACGCCTTCATCGCCTACCTCACGAGCAAGGCGTTCAACAGCGGCAAACCCGATAACATCTCGTTCGACTCAAAGAACAACCCGGTGAGCGTCAACAACGGCTTCTTCGACCGATGCTCTCCCAAAGGTGCCGAGGGCATTTGCAGCGGGGTCGCCCAGGCGATGGGCGGGAAGAAGGGCGCATGCGCGGGCGGCGATTCGGAGCTGCGCGGCACGGGCTTTTACAACCCGGACTACAACTGCGACTTCAACATGTCGACGCAAGACTCTGGCGGCGGCATGACCGGCTGGCTCACGACGAAGGCGCCCGTGGCAGCCGACGAAACCATCACGATCGAGTTCATGGTGTGGGACACGGGCGATCACTCCTACGACTCAAGCGTGCTGCTCGACAACTGGCAGTGGCAGGGCGATCCGACGGCGATCGGAACCGACCGCCCGCCCGTTAACTGACGGTCGGCGCGCTGTTCACACGCCTGAACACGCATGTTCAGACGTCTGAACACGGGTGTTCACACGCCTGAACACGGCGCGCCGGTCTACTGGTAGACCACGAGGTACGACGAGAGCACGATGTTGCCCGAGTCGTCGGGCGGCGGGGCCGACTTCTGGAACAGCCCCTGGTAGCTGATCGTCGCGGTCTGGCCGGGGGTCACGTCCTTCGTGACGTCGACCACCCAGGGAGCGACGGGTGCCCCCGGGCACCAGCCTCCGCGACCGAGCCACCATGTGCCGGCCTGATTGGGCGTCATGCCCTCGGTCATCATGGCCTTCATGCAGCCGTCGTTGGTCGAGGCCATGGTGAACTCGCGCAGGTACGACTTGGCGTTGACCTGAAACTGGTGCTGATGATTGCAAAACTCAGCGCAGTTGTTGTTGGAGCCGCCGTGGCCGGTGAGGATCGCCCAGAGCTCCACGCGCTTCGCCGCTGCGGGAATGGGGACCTTTACCGGGGCGCGACCGTCGTTGTATTTCGAGTTGAAAGCGCCGCCTTCGTAGAGAAACGTCGCCTGGGCGGGCGCGTAGCCCTTCTTCTTGTTCGATAGCCGCAGCGTCAGCTTGGTGCCGGTCGGCTGCTTGTTCCACGGCGTCGAGAAATACCAGCGGAAGTGCTGCATTCCGCCGTCTTTGAGGTGCACGAGCATCGGCGTGGCGTCGACCACCCAGTGCGTCTCGCGGTGATAGCTCGTGATGAAGCGCGCGATTTCCACGTCTTTCGTGGCGGGGCCGCCGTCCGGTGGCCCGGCGTCGCTGCCGTCGGGCCGCCTCACGAACAAGTAGGCGAGGTAGTCCCACGCGCCGCAGTTGTTGTCCTCCTCGGCCTTGTCGGGGTTGGGACACATTTGCGTGACCTCCACCTCGAGCGTGTCGAAACCCGCCATTTGCTGGGCCGTCGGCAGCTGCACGTCGGTCTCGGCGAACTCGCTGAGCACTTCGCCTTTCCACAGGTCGATCAGGGTCGCTCCCTCGGCGTCGAGCTTCACCTGGCGATCGGCCTCGGCGTTCATGTACACGACCTCGTTGGTCGCGTAGGCCAGGTTGGCTTTCCACGGCCATTGCGCGGTCGCGTCGTAGCGCTTGATGTCGGCTAGATTGCCGACGCCGCGAATGCGCTGGGCGCGGTCGATCGCGAACCCTCGAAACAGGTGCGCCGTGAACGGCTTCGACATCCACGCGTCGATCTCCTGCGCGTGGTGAGCGACGACGTGGAGGCGCCCGCCCCAGTGCGCGGCGTCGGCCTCCGGGAGCTTGGCCAGGAGGTTCGTCACCCGCGCTTGCATCGCGGCGACGCTGGCGTCCGCGACCGACGCGGAGGTGCGGTTCGAAAGAAAAAAGTAGTGCGCGTTCTTCGGCGATTGCTTCACCAGCTGCGCGAGATCGGCGTCGCTCGCCCAGACGCTTGTAGCGTCGACGCTGCTCACGAGAAGGCTGTCAGGAATAAAGACGTAGGAGTCGCAGCCTGAAAACTGCTGCTTGAAGTTGAACGAGGTTCCATCGGCCAACGGAAGCGTGAAGTCGTCGGCGAGGTCGCCGCGATGCACGCCGTACGGGCCCGCCGAAAAAGCCGCAGCGGTGAGATTCTGCGACTGGCAAAAGGTGGGCTCCGCGTCGACGTCTGCTTCCGGCGCGACGCTGACATCGGGCGTCGAGGCGTCGATGCCGGTCGCGGCCACCGGATCGCTCGAACACGAGGCGAGCGCGAACCCTGAGCCACCCGCCGCGACAACTCCGAGAGTGAGCCAACGAGCTACGCCGACAAGGGAAGAATTGCGCACGGTAACCTCCGCCCTGATCTGTATCGACCTCTGCGCGCCGGCGCAAGCAAGGGGACGGTCGTGGGGCAATGTGGCGCAGCGCGAACCTCCTGCGGCGCCATGGTGCGACACAAGGTCCGATGCGCGGCTCGAATGGGCCGCTTTCGCTGCGCGTTTAGGCTCTGCTCGTTTTGGTGCATTCCTTGCGTGCGCGAGCCCGTGCGATTTGCCTTCCCGCTACTGTTGGTCTCTCTCGGAGTCGCTGCGTGTCATCATCCTGCGCCGCTTCCGCACGTCGAAGAGGCTCCGCCCGGGCAGGCCTGGCTCACCGACAAGCAAGTGAGCGAGGCGAAGATCGAAGTGGCGGCGGCCGAAGAACAAAACGTCGACGACACCATTTTGACCGCCGGCGTCTTCACGTTCGACGACACCCGCGTCGCGCACATCTATTCGCCGGTCAACGGCAGGGTCACCCAAATTAGCGCGACGCTCGGACAGCGCGTGAAACGCGGCGATCCGCTCGCGGTCATCGACTCTCCCGACGTCGGGCAGTTTTCGGCTGACGTTGGCAAGGCCCAGGCCGACCTCATCGCGGCCGAGCACGATTTCAACCGCAAGAAGGAGCTGTTCGCCGCGCACGCCTGCTCCCAGGCCGACTACGAGCAGTCCGAAGACAACTACCGCAAGGCGCAGGCGGAAATCGAGCGGGCGCGCCAGAAGATGCGGCTTCTGCACGGCGCCAGCGGTGGCATGGTCAGCCAGGGCTACGCCCTCACATCGCCGATCGACGGAGAGGTCATCGCCCGCGCGGTGTCGCCGGGCGTTGAAGTTCAGGGCCAATATGGCGGCAACAATCCGGTTGAATTGTTCACCGTGGGCGAGCTCGACCGCGTGTGGCTGCTCGCTGACGTCTACGAGATGGATCTGGCCCGCGTGAAGGTTGGCTCCAAGGTCTCGGTCAAGGTCGTCGCCTACCCGACGCGCGCGTTCACCGGCAAGCTCGACTGGATCAGCGGCACCCTCGACAAAGGCACGCGCACGATCAAAGTGCGATGCACCTTCGAAAACCCCGAGCGGCTGCTCAAGCCCGAGATGTACTCGACCGTGAGCATCTCGGTCGAGGAACGCAAGGCGCTCGCGCTCCCGCGAAACGCGGTGCTGCGAATGGGAGAGCAGACGATCGTGTTCGTCGAAGTCGGCAAGGCCGCCGACGGTCGCACCAAGTTCGAGCGACGTCCGGTCAGCATCGACGAAGGCGAGGGGAGCGCGTGGCTGCCGGTTGAACACGGCGTCGAAAAGGGCACGCGCGTCGTGGTCTCCGGCGGCGTTCTGCTGACCGGAATGATCTAGGCGCGAGGCGACGTATCACCATGATTCAGCGTCTCGTCGCGTTCGCGCTCCGCATGCCCATCATCATCCTCGCTTCGGCGGCGGTGATCATCGTCGCAGGGCTTTTTGCCTACGGCGATCTCGACATCGAGGCGTACCCGAACCCCGTTCCTCCGCTCGTTGAGATCATCACCCAGCCCGACGGTTCGAGCGCCGAAGAAGTCGAGCGCTACGTGACCATCCCGCTCGAGCTCGGCCTTGCGGGAATGCCGGGGCTCGACCACATTCGCAGCCAGTCGCTCTTCGGCTTGTCGGACGTGAAGTGCTACTTCAAGTGGGGGGTCAGCTACCAACAGGCGCGCCAGGAGGTCATCAATCGCCTCCAGTTCACCGAGCTGCCGAAGAACGCCTCGCCCACGCTGTCTCCGTGGAACGCGATCGGCGAGGTGTACCGCTACACGCTCAAGGGCCCGGGCTACACGCCGCGCGAGCTCAAGACCGCCCAGGACTGGCTGCTCGAGCGCGAGTTCAAGCAAGTGCCGGGCGTGATCGACGTGACGAGCTTCGGCGGCGAGACGAAGCAGTTCCACGTCGGCGTCGACCCTTACCGTTTGCGCGGTCAAAACGTCTCCCTCGACCAGCTCATTTCTGCCATTTCCAACGCAAACCAGAACGTCGGCGGGCAGCGCCTCGTCATCGGCGAGCAGTCGTACAACGTTCGCGGCATCGGGCTTTTGCGCAACGTTCACGACATCGACGACATCGTCATCACCGAGCGCGACGGCGTTCCCATTCGCGTGAAAGACATCGCCACGACGGACGTTGGCGGTACCCCAAAGCTCGGCATCGTGGGTCACGATGACGAGCCTGACGTCGTGCAGGGCATCGTGCTCATGCGCTACGGCGGAGAGACGCCGGAGACGCTGAAGGGCGTGCACGAGCGCGTCGAACAGATCAAGAAATTCCACCGCCTGCCGCCCGGCATGGAAATCGAGCCCTATTACGATCGCGGCAACCTCGTGAAGCTCACGACGCACACCGTGCTCGAAAATGTGATCGTCGGCATCGTCCTCGTCTCCATCGTGCTGTTCGTGTTTTTGGGCCACACGCGCGCCGCGCTCATCACGGCGCTCAACATTCCGCTCGCGCTGCTCATCGCGTTTTGCGGTCTCGTGGTGACCAAGACGAGCGCGAACCTCATCTCGATCGGCGCCGTAGACTTCGGCATCGTCGTCGACAGCACCGTCATCATGATGGAGAACATCTTCCGGCACCTCGGCTCGCACGGGCGCGGCTCAATGCGCGACCGCATCCAGTCGGGCGCCCGCGAAGTCGCCGGGCCGATGACGTTCTCGACGGTCATTATCGGCATCGCATTTTTGCCCCTTTTCACGATGACGGGCGTGTCGGGTGTCATCTTCTCTCCGATGGCCAGCACCTACGCATTCGCCATCGGGGGCGCGATCGTGATGGCGCTCACGCTCACGCCGGTGCTCGCGTCGAAGTTCGTCTCTGCGCAGAGCGAAGAGCGGGAGAGCCTCATCATGCGCGTGCTGCACCGCGTGTACGCGCGCCCCTCTGAAGCCCTCATGAAACGTCCGATGCTCGCGCTCGGCATGACCGCAGCGCTGTGCCTCGCGTGCGCGGGCCTGTTTCCGCTGCTTGGCGGCGAGTTCATGCCCAAGCTCGAAGAGGGCAATTTCTGGATCCGCGCCACGTTGCCCACGTCGATTTCGCTCGAGCAGTCGTCGAAGTACGTCGGCCGCATGCGCGACATTCTTCGCGGCTGTCCCGAAGACAAAAACGTGAAATGCACCGAGGAAAATCGCAAGCATCGCGAGATTCAGACCGTGATCTCGCAGCTGGGGCGCCCCGACGACGGCACCGACGTTTCGGGGTTTCACAACATCGAGCTCTTCGCGCCGCTGCGCCCGTTCGATGAGTGGCCGCGCGGTCAGACCAAAGAGAAGCTGACCGACGAGCTGTCGCGCGAGATGAACGAGGCGTTTCCAGGCGTCGTGTTCAACTTTTCGCAGATGATCTCCGACAACGTCGAAGAGGCCATCAGCGGCGTGAAGGGCGAAAACTCGGTAAAGGTCGTCGGCACAGACATCAAGACCAACGAGGACAACGCCAACGCCATCGCCGACGTGATGGGGCAGGTGCCCGGCGTCAAAGATCTGGGCGTGTTCCACTCGCTCGGCCAGCCGAACGTCAAGATCGTGCCCGATCGCGCCGCGTGCGCGCGCTACGGCCTCAACACGGGCGACGTCGAGCAGATCGTGCAGGCGGCGATCGGTGGCCAGGCGGTCACCCGCGTCTACGAGGGGGAGCGCCACTTCGACCTCACCGTTCGCTGGCTTCAGCCTTACCGCCAATCGATCGAGGCCATCCGCGAGATCACCGTTTCGACGCCCGATCACCACGTCATTCCCCTCGGGCAAATCGCGCACGTGTCTCAAGAAGATGGCCCCGCGATCATCTACCGCGAAGACGGCTCGCGCTACGTCCCCGTAAAGTTCTCGGTTCGCGGCCGCGATTTGCAGTCGACGGTCTCGGATGCGCAGGCCCGCATCCGCGACAAAGTGCACATGCCCTACGACTCGCATCTCGAATGGGGGGGCGAGCTCAACGAGCTGAAAGAGGCGTTTCAGCGCCTGATCGTGATCGTTCCGGTCACCCTCGCCCTCATCGTCTTTCTCGTCTACGGCGCGACGCGAAGCTGGCTCGATACCTTCATCGTCGTCATTTCCATCCCGGTGGCGTGCACCGGCGGGGCGCTGGCGCTGCTCGTGACCGGCGTGAACTTCTCGGTGTCGGCCGCGATGGGCTTCATCTCGATTTTCGGCATCGCGATTCAAGACGCCATCCTCGTCGTGACCTATTTTCAGCGGCTGCGGAACGTCGAGGGTCTACCGCTCGAAGAGGCCGCCCGACAGGCCGGCGAGAAGCGCTTCCGGCCTGCGCTCATGACCACCCTCGTCGCGACCCTTGGCCTTCTGCCGGCGGCGCTGTCGAACGGTATCGGCGCGCAAACGCAGAAGCCGCTGGCCATCGTGGTGATTGGCGGCTCGATGATCCTGGCGCTGCTCTCGCGGGTGCGACAGCCGCCGCTCATCGTTCTGCTGCATCGGTGGTTCGACAAGCCCGCGCCCCAACCGATGATGTCGATTCCGCCTCCTGGCATGTCGCTTCCGCCGCCGTCGATGTGACCTTGACGAGCCTGCGGGCGGCTGGTTGTCTGCCCCCAAACAGGTGCCCATGTTCTCGAAGGTTCTCATCGCCAACCGCGGCGAAATCGCCCGCCGCGTCATTCGCACGTGCAAACGCCTCGGCATCGCCACGGTCGCCGTCTACTCGGAGGCTGACCGCGATGCGCCCCACGTCTTCGAGGCCGACGAGGCTGTGCTCCTCGGTCCGGCGCCCGCGAAAGACTCCTACCTGTCGATCCCCGCTATTTTGGCAGCGATCGCGCAGACGGGAGCCGACGCGGTGCACCCGGGCTACGGTTTTCTGAGCGAAAAGAGCGCGTTCGCGCAGGCGGTCGCCGATGCTGGCGCCGTGTTCATCGGGCCGCCGCCGGCGGTGCTCGATGCCTTCGGAGACAAGATGAAAGCGCGCCACGTCGCGCTCGCAGCCGGAACGCGCCCGGTGCCCGGAAGCAACGAGCCGCTTGCCATCGATACGCCCGAAGACTTCGCGCGCGCCAGAGAGCTCGCGGCCGCGATTGGCTATCCGATCGTCGCCAAGGCGGTCGGCGGCGGCGGTGGCATCGGCATGAACATCGCGCGAGATGAAGCGGCGCTCGAGCGCGCGCTCAAGAGCTGCTCCGATCGCGGGCGCGCCTCGTTCGCTGACGCCCGCGTCTACATGGAACGCTACGTCTCGGTCCCAAGGCACATCGAGGTGCAGGTGTTCTGCGACGGCCACGGTCAGGCCTTCGCGCTCGGCGAGCGGGAGTGCAGCCTCCAGCGCCGCCACCAGAAGATCGTCGAAGAGTCTCCGTCGCCAGCGGCGTTCTTTTCAGGCGAAGAAGGCGAGGCGCGCAGAGAGGCGCTCTACGCGGCGGCGCTGCGCGTGGTCAAGAGCGTTGGCTACGTGGGCGCCGGAACCTGCGAGTTCATCGCAGACGCCAGCGGTGAGCTCTTCTTCCTCGAGGTCAACGCGCGCCTGCAAGTCGAGCATCCCGCCACCGAGATGGTCACACGCCTCGACCTCGTCGAGCTCCAGCTCCGCGTAGCCGCCGGCGAGCGCCTCGCCGACCTGTCCAACGTCGAGCGAAGGGGACACGCGATCGAAGCCCGCATTTATGCCGAAGATCCGAGCAAGGGGTTCATCCCCAAGCCCGGTGACATCACCGAGCTGATCTGGGCCGGCGGCGTGGGTGACGCGCAGTCCGAGCGCCTGCGCGTCGAGAGCGGCGTTCGCGCACCGGCGAAGGTCACTCCCTTCTACGATCCGATGATCGCCAAGGTCGTCGCGTGGAGCGAAACGCGCCAGGGCGCGATCGACGAGCTCGATCGGGCGCTCGCAGGGACGACGATCGCTCCGTGCGTTACGAACCTTTCGTTCTTGCGAAAAACGTTCGCTTCAGACGAATTTCGCAGCGGCCAGTACGACACCGCCTTCGCCGAGATTGTCGCAAAGCGTCCCTAGCAGGCCGTTGAAGCAGCGGCCTGCCAGCCTTTCATCTCGGGGAGGTATGCACCTCCGCGCCCCGAAAAACGCGGTTTTTCGCCGGTCCCCACCCCACGCAATTGGCTTCGCCAATTCGTCTCAGGGTGTTTTTCGAGCGCCCTGCCAGTGCGCCGCCCGCTCGGCCGTCCAGTGGCGGTCCGAGCAGCGCTCCACGCGCAGATCGCTCAGGCCCGCCGCGCGCACCATCGCGGCGACCTCGTCGACTTCGAGCGCCGCGCGAAGAGAGTCGAAAAATAGCCCCTTTTGTCGCGGATTGTCGCCGCCGGCCACGCGTTCGACGATGCGTTCGGCGTCCTCAAGCGTGGGCGGGCGAATGAGGTCGCGCACGATGATGGCCCCGCCGGGTTTGACGACCCGCGCGATCTCCCGAAACGCGGCGGCGGGATCGGGAATGTGATGAATCATCGAGTTGCACGCCACGAGATCGAACGACGCGTCCGGGAGGTCGAGAGCCTTGGCGTCCATTTTTTCGATGCGGCACCTCGACGACAGACCGGCGGCGACGAGCCTCGCGCGAGCAACCACCAGCATGGCCTCGGCGAGATCGACCGCGACCATTTCGAGATTCATGCACTCTACAAGCATCAGCTCGGGGATCTGCCCTGTGCCGACGCCAATGTCGAGCACGCGGGCGCCCACGCGGCCGCCCAGTAGCGCGATCGCGTCGCGCGCGAACAGGCCGTTTGCCGCGGCGAAGTCCATCGCGTCGTAGTCCGCCGCGTCCTCGGCGGTGTCCATCACTTCGGGCTCGAGCACGCGCAGCATGGGCAGGGGTTTCCTTTCTGGCGCTTTAGTCGGCGTCGAACGCCACCGTGGTCGCGCTCGCGAGCTCGCCGCAGGCGTCACGCACAGCATTGAACGACGTGCTTGCCGTACCGACGACCGCGATCGTGAGATCGCGAGGCGAGATGCGCGCCTGAATGGCCGCGTTGATCTCCTCGAGCTTCGTAGAAAGCACGCGCTCCGTGTAGTCGCCGTAGTAGCCGGGCATCAAGCCGAGCACGTCTTCGTCGAGCAGCTGGTGCACGCGCTTGCTGGCGGTATCGATGTCGAAGGCAAACGAGCGCACGAGATATTTTGAAACGAACGCGTGCTCGCGCGCCGTGATGCCGCCCTGCGTCCATTTTTGGAGCAGGTCGAGCTCGAGGGCCACGCACGGCGCAGCGTCGGTCGCACCGGGGAAGGTCCACATACTAAACGAGTGCCTCGCCCGGTCGATGTTCAGACGCGACGACGCGCCGTAAGACCAGCCGCGCTTGCTGCGGACTTCTTTCATCAGGCGGGCGGTGAACGTGCCGCCGAACACGGCGTTGCCAACGAGCAGGGCGCTGTGATCGGCGTCGTGCGGCGAAGTGCCCAGTCCGCCAATCACGATTTGCGTCTGGGATCGGTCGGGCTTGTCGACGAACACGAGCCTGCGGCCCTGCACAGGCGCCGGCTCGGGAGTCACGTCCGGCGTCGAGCTGCCCTGGGGCACCGACATCACGATGCGCTCTGCGAGGCGCGCGGCGCGCTCTACCGACACATCGCCGGCGACAGCGAGCACGAGGTTGCCTCGAACGAAATGCGTTGCGAGGCTCTGCGCGACTTCGTGGCGCGAGATGCCTTCGAGCGTGGACTGCGTGCCGCGAGACGAGCGACCGTAAGGATGCCCCGCGAACACCGCGCGGCGAAAGGCCCGCTCGGCCAGCGAGCGATCGTTGTCGCGCGCTTCGAGGATTTCGGCTCGCGTCTCGCGCAGGAGCCGCGCCAGCTCGGCCTCGTCTACCGTCGGACTCGACAGCAGGCGGCACAGCAGCGACACGAACGCGTCGACGTTGCGCGAAATGACCTGCCCGTAGAGGGTGGTCACCGAGGAGCCGACGTCGATGGCCAGCTCGGCGCCGAGGCGGTCGATGGTGTCTTCGATGTCAGCAGAAGAGAGCCCGTCCGCGCCGCGCCTCAGCATTCTCAGGGCAATGCGCAGCAGCCCGTCGCGCCCGACCGGATCGAGCGCACACCCGGTGCGCGTCGCGATCGTGATGCTGACGAGCGGTACCGCGTGCGATTCGAGCGCGTAGAGCGTCGCTCCGCCCGGCAGTTCGCGGCGTTCGGTCAAGACGCACCTCCCGATTCAGGCTTGACGACGACGATGGTGCGCGAGGTGGGCACGAGCGCCTTCCGGGCTGCCGTGCGTACGTCGCTCGGTGTGACTCTGCGGATCGCCTCGAGCCGCCGGTGCACGCCGGATGGATCGCCCAGGACGGTCTCGTAGAACCCGATCTGCTCCGCCTTGCCCGAGGCCGTTTCGAGCCCTTGAAGCGTGGACAGCTCGAGCCGGGCCTTCGCCCTCTCGAGCTCGTCGTCGGTGACCACCGCCGTGGCCACCCGCGCGATTTCGGCGTCGAGCTCCGCCAGAACGCTCCGGGAATCAGAGCCGTCGCGCAACGTAAAATACATCTCGAAGAGGCCCGGATCGCGAAAGGTCGACACCCACCCGCGCAGGTCGGTGACCGTCTCGTCGCGAACCACGAGGCTGCGATACAGACGCGACGCGCGGCCCGCGAACAGCACCTCTGCGAGCACCGACAGCGGCGCGTGGTCCACGTCGCCGAGGGCAGGGCCGCGATAGCCGATGAGCAGCTTCTCGGTCGGGGTGGGCTTGCTGAGCACGACGCGCCGCTCTTCGGTCTGGGGCGGCTCCGGGTGCGTGTCTTCGTGCGGGATTTTTGCAGCCGTCAGGGCGCCGTAGGCCTTCGATATTTTTTCGAGCAGCGACGGCTCCGAAAAGTCGCCAACGACCACGAGCGTCGCGTTGTTGGGCGCGTAATACGTAGCGTAAAACTCGCGGCAGTCTTCTGGCGTGTACGCCTCGATGTCCTTCATCCAGCCGATCGTGGGCCAGTGATAGGGGTGCACCGTGAAGGCCAGCTTGTACAGCTCCTCGTTGGCCGACCCCTCGACGTCGTCTTCCACGCGAAATCGCCGCTCGTTGGTGACCACTTCGCGCTCGCTGGTGACCTGCGGCTCGCGCAGCACCAAATGCGCCATGCGATCGCTCTCGAGCTTCACGGCGAGGCCAAGGCGATCTTTGGGGAGCGCTTCGTAATAGTACGTCCAGTCGAACCACGTCGCCGCGTTGCTTTCGGCGCCGCTCTCTTCAAGCTTTCGGTCGAATTCTCCTGCGCCGAGATTGCTCGTCTCGTTGAACATCAGGTGTTCAAAAAAGTGTGCGAGACCAGTCTTGCCCGGCGTCTCGTGGCGCGATCCGACGCTAAACCAAGTGGAATACGATACGACCGGCGCGCTCTTGTCGACCAGCAGCAGCACCTGCAACCCGTTGGTGAGTCGGTAGCGCTGCACGGCGGTGTCGCCGAACACGTGGCTGCCGAGGTAGGTCACGGCGCACGCCTGCGAGGCGAGGGCCGCGTTCACGCGGGTAACGATCTGCTCTCTGTTCATTCAGTATCCATTCGAGTCGGTGGTGGCGCGCGACCGCCCGCCATCCCGAGGGAGGGTGGCAACCGGGCGGCGCCGGATCGCCGCGCAGAGGCGGCGCTCTTGCGTGCAGAATGCAATCTTTTCGGCCGCGGCCGCGCGGCTCAGGAGTCGACCTTCAAGATCGCGAGGAAAGCTTCCTGCGGTATCTCGACCGAGCCGACTTGCTTCATGCGCTTTTTACCCTCTTTTTGCTTCTCGAGGAGCTTGCGCTTGCGGCTGATGTCGCCGCCGTAACACTTCGCCGTCACGTCCTTGCGCAGGGCGCGCACCGTCTCTCGCGCGATGATCTTGCCCCCGATAGCGGCTTGAATCGCGACCTCGTACTGCTGCTGCGGCACGAACTCTTTGAGCTTCTCAGACAGCCCTCGGCCGCGGTGGTAGGCGCGGTCTTTGTGCACGATAATCGACAGAGCGTCGAGCGGCTCTCCGTTGACCATGATGTCGACCTTGACCAGCTGGCCGGGCTTGTAGCCGATGACCTCGTAGTCCATCGACGCGTAGCCGCGCGAGACGCTCTTGAGCTTGTCGTGGAAGTCGAAGAGCACTTCGCCGAAAGGCAGCTCGTAAATGATGATGACGCGATCCTGGCTCGCGTACTTCAAGTCAATCTGCGAGCCGCGCTTGTCCTGACATAGCGACAAAACGGCGCCCACGTAGTCCGTGGGCACGTGAATCGCCATCTTGACGTACGGCTCTTCAATCCGCTCGACGTACTGCGCGAGCGGGAGCTTGGCCGGGTTGTCGACCCGCACCTGCGTGCCGTCGGTTTTGTAGACCTGATACACGACGCTCGGCGCGGTCGTGATGAGGTCGAGGTTGAACTCGCGCTCGAGCCGCTCCTGAATGATTTCCATGTGGAGCAGCCCGAGGAAGCCACAGCGGAACCCGAAGCCGAGCGCCTCGGAGGAGTCGGGTTCAAAGTTGAACGCCGCGTCGTTCAGGTGCAGCTTCTCGAGCGCATCGCGAAGGGCAGGGTAGTCGGAGCTGTCGGTCGGGAAGATGCCCGCGAAGACCATCGGCTTGACGTCTTTGAAGCCGGGAAGCGCGTCGGTCGACTGCCTCGACGGCAGCGCGTGCGTGATCGTGTCGCCGACCTTGGTGTCGTGGACGCTGCGGATGTTTGCGGCGATGAAGCCGACCTCTCCCGCGCCGATTTCCTCGAGCGCCACAGCGAAAGGCTGAAAACTGCCGATTTCGGTGACTTCGTACTCGGTCTTCGTGACCATGAAGCGAATTTTGTCGCCGCGCTTGATGCAGCCGTCGAGCACGCGAACCATGACCATGGCGCCGCGATACGCGTCGTACCAGGTGTCGAAAATCAGGGCCCGGAGGTTGCCTTCGGGGTTGCCCCTGGGCGGGGGGACTTTGAGCACGATTTGCTCAAGGATGTCGGCGACCCCGACACCGGTCTTGCCGCTGCAGGAGACCGCGTCCGCGCAGTCGAGGCCGATGACCTGCTCGATCTGCTCTTTCGTCTTTTCGACGTCGCTCGACGGAAGGTCGACCTTGTTGAGCACGGGCAGGATCTCGAGGCCCTGATCGAGCGCGAGATAGACGTTGGCGAGGGTCTGCGCTTCGACGCCCTGCGTGGAGTCAACCACCAGAATCGCGCCTTCGCAGGCCGACAGAGAGCGCGACACCTCGTAGTTGAAGTCGACGTGTCCGGGGGTGTCGATCAGGTTCAGCTGATAGACCTGCCCGTCTTTGGCGACGTATTTGAGGCGAACGTTCTGCGCTTTGATGGTGATGCCGCGCTCACGCTCGATGTCCATCTTGTCGAGGAACTGCTCACGCGCCTCGCGGGAGCTGACGGCGCCGGTGACCTCGAGAATGCGGTCGGCGAGCGTCGACTTGCCGTGATCGATGTGCGCGATGATCGAGAAGTTGCGGATGTGCGACTGCGGAATAGACATGCTGGGGCTCGTGCGCCTTCGACGCGGGGACGGGGTCTTAGCACATTGCGCCCGGCTGCGGCGCGAGCGACGGTGCGGGCTGCGCTCGCTCGCGCGCGGGTTACTTTTTCTGAGCGGGCGCTTCGACGCTGATCTGCGGCGAGCTTCGATCGGAGCGGGCTCTCGGAGCTTCCCGCGTGACGTCATCGTCGGCGACATCGCGCGGGCGCTTGGCGGGCGCTTCATCGACGAGCGGAAGCTGGCCTGGCAGCACGTGCTGATAGTGCCGGAGCACGAGGTCGATGCCTTCGCGGATGTAGACCGCGACGGGAACCTTCGTGCGTTCGTGCAGGAGCTTGAGCCGGTCGCTCTGCTCGGCGGTCACGTAGATCGTCGTCGAGATTTTCTTACGCGACATCGCCCAGTTTCCTCGGTAGAGCGCACCCTTTGGCTGACATCGATCGAGAGGCAGGACCAACCGACCGCTGCAGCCATCGGCAGACCGTGATGGTCTTCCCGGAAAGCGCTCTGAATGAACATACAATACGTGAACATACGTCACCTTTCAAGGACGACGCCTGTTTTGTGTAAGACGCGCAATTTCATACAGATGGGCTGCGTCTTCTGACGCGCATGCTTAGCGGTCGGGAAGCCGCTCAACGTTCGCGCGCGAACGCCCGGACGTGGGCGTGGTCTCCTCGGCCGCGACGGCTGGCTGCGAAAGCGGGGCGCTGACCGGTCTGCGACACGTGGCTTGCCCCGATGGCGTGCGCGCGACTATCGTGATCGCTTGCGGCGGTCGCCGCTCGTGGAACGCGGGGCAGGCTCGCGGCTACATCGACAAGGGACACGATGATTCTTCGCTCAGTCGCGTTTGGTATCTGCCGTGCGCGGCGGTCCCGGTTGGCCCTCGCGGTGGCTTTGCCCGCTCTTGTCGGTGCTCTGTGGAGCTGCGGCGGCAACGAGGCCGCGCTGCCGGCGCCAGTCGCCGAGCCGACGCAGTCCGACACGCGCAGCGCCCTTGAGTCGCTCGTACACGAGAAGTGCGATGAGTCCGGCAATCGCGTCGAGGCAACCGATGCCAATAACGACGGCAAGCCCGACATCCGGCGCATCTTCGATGCCAGGTCGGGCGCCGAACTTTGCCGCGCCTCCGATCTGACGCACGACGGAAAGTCCGAGATGTTCGAGTACTTCGACGCGGCCGGAACGCTGCGGCGGAGAGAGGTTGGCTTCGACAGAACCGAGGCCATCGGAGCCGTGGAGCTTTTCGAATCCGGCAAGCTCGTCAAGCGCCTCCTCGACACGACCGGGCAGCGTCACGTCGACACGTGGGACACCTTCGATCCGGCGACAGGCAAGCGCACCAAGCGCGAGCGCGACACGACGAGCGACGGAAAAGTCGACCAGTGGTGGACGTTCAACGACGATGGCACGACCACGATCGCGAGCGACCGAAACAACGATGGTCAGCCCGACACTGACGCCGTCGTTACGCTAAACGCCGCCGGATCGCTCGTTGCTCCTGACGCGGGCGCGACTACCGCGGCCAGCGACGCAGGCGCCGCCGCGCCTCCGCCCCCTCCGCCCCCGCCTCCCGTGATGATGCCCGAGATTGTTGCGCCGCCCGCGGATGCCGGCGCCGATTCAGGTCAGAAAAAAACGGCCCCCGCTGGTGCCAAGGCCAAAGGTAGCCCATGAAACGCCCGCTTTTCGTAACTAACCTGTCTCTGCTGCTCGTCAGTTCGATCGTCGCGTGCGCGTCGCCCCCACCTCCGCCGCCCGTGACGGTGAAGGCCGCTCCAGGTGGCAGCAAGAGCCAGGCGCAGTGGCCCGCAGACGACCAGTCCATGTGCGATTGGCGCAACAAACCCGAGCTCGAAGTGAGCGAAACCGCGGGCCCCGGAGCGATGAAGGCGAACATCCGGCGCGTGTACAAGATCGTCGGCGATGCAGACGACCGGCACAAGGCGCTCATTTGCCGCGAGGTCGACACCAACCTCGACGGCGTGAAAGACATCGCCCGTACGTTTAACGCGAAGGGGGAGGCCATCCGCGAGATGGCCGACACCGATTACGACGGCAAGCTCGATGTGTGGCTCGCGTTTTCGAAGGGCCGCGTTGTCGAGGAAATCGTCGACGACGCAGGCGACGGCAAGCCGCACGTTTGGAAGGCGTATCTCGACGGGCAACTGTCGCGAATCAAGCGCGACACCAACGGCGACGGAAAGCCCGATGTCTGGGAAATCTACACCAAAGGTCGCCTCGAGCGCATGGGGGTCGACCAGAGCTCCGACGGCCACGTCGATGTGTGGCTCCGCGACGAGCTGTGGCGCAAACAGATCGAAGACGAAGACAGCAAGGCGCTGCTGGCGAAGACCGACGGAGGCGCGGGGGCCGACGCAGGCGACGGCGGCGAATCGGGCGACGGCGGCGCCAAGGGCAAGCGCAAAGAAGGCCGCTAACGCAGCTTCGGATCAGGGCAACGAAGTGCCCTCGCGGCCGTAGGCATCTTCGATGCGCACGACGTCGTCGAGGTCAGGCGTGGACACTTCGACAACGTCTACGTCTGTCACGGCGATCATGCGGTGGACGGTATGCGGCGCACAGTGGAACGACTCGCCCGCGATGAGCCGGAGCGTGTGCATCGCGTCGCCCTGGCCGAGCTCGAGATCCATCTCGCCCGACTGAACGAAGAAGGTCTCATCCTTGCGCTCGTGGTACTGCCGTGAGAGCTTCTGCCCCCTCGCGATGTGGAGCATCTTGCCCACATAGCGATCGGTCTCTGCCCACACCAGCTCGTAGCCCCACGGTTTGTTGACGCGACGCATATGATCAAGCGAACTCCTAGCACAAAGTCCCAACGGCAGCCGCGTGATCCGAAGTCGAAAGAGGCGCCGAATTGGCGCGCTTCTGCGCAACAATCGCCTCCCGGTCGCCCTTCGCGCAGTGAAGGCGGACGTCCGGAGCCGCGTCCTCGCGCTGGCGGTCCGGCAGGCGACAAGGCTGCGTACTCGCCGCGTCCTCGCGCTGCGGGTCCCGCGGGCGACAAGGCTGCGTACTCGCCGCGTCCTCGCGCTGGCGGTCCGGCAGGCGACAAGGCTGCGTCCTCGCCGCGTCCTCGCGCTGCGGGTCCTGCAGGCGACAAGGCTGCGTACTCGCCGCGTCCTCGCGCTGGCGGTCCCGCCGCGCCGCCGCCGGACGCTGCGTCGCCGATGGCGCCCGGCAAGGGCGATCGGCTGCAGAAGATTCTGGCGCGCGGAGGCCTCGCGTCCCGCCGTCACGCCGAAGACCTGATCACCGGCGGCCACGTGCGCGTCAACGGCCGGGTCGTCACCGAGCTGGGCACGCGCGCCGATCCGCGCCGCGATCGCATCGAAGTGGACGGCACGCGCGTGGTGGCGGAAAAATACGTGTATCTCGTCATGCACAAACCGCGCGGGGTCGTCTCGACCATGAGCGATCCCGAGGGGCGTCCGACGGTGCGCGAGCTGGTCGGTCACGTTGATGCGCGCCTTTTTCCAGTGGGGCGACTCGACTTCGCTACGAGCGGCGTGCTTCTCGCGACGAACGACGGCGCGTTTTCCGACGGCCTGCTGCATCCCAAGCGCGCCGTGCCCAAAACGTACGTCGTCAAGGTCTCCGGAAACATGAAAGACGAGGACCTCGACCAGTGGCGCGGCGGCGTCGAGCTCGATGATGGCAAAACCTTGCCGGCTGACGTGAGCCTCATTCGCCACGAGCCTGATCCCGGCGGTCGCATGAAGACCTGGTTCGAGGTGACCATTCGCGAAGGCCGAAACCAGCAGATTCGTCGCATGGGCGAGACCACCGGCTTTCCGGTGATGCGTCTGTCGCGTACTAGTTTTGCCGGTATCACCAGCGAAGACATGCGCCCCGGGGCTGTTCGCAGCCTCACGTATCACGAGCTCTCCGACCTGAAAAAGACCTACGGCGTGCCGCGCTCGATCCCCGGAGACATCGAGCCGAACATGAGCAAGGCGCAGCCACGAGCGCCCTGGCGTCGCAAGACGACGCGCACCGATGGCTCGAAGCCTGCTCGGGTGGCCGAGGCCGTCGAAGCGCCGTCGCCTCCGCGCTACGGTTCAGGGGAGCCAGCTCGCGGCTCGTACGCGCCGCGCACCGAAGGCTCCGCCAGCAGGTCGGCTGCCGCTTCGAGCAGGCCCCGCGCGGGCGACTCCCGCACGCAGCACGCGCGCGCCGGGGCTGGGGACAGCCGCTGGGGGAGCGAGCGCACAGCCGAGGGCGGCGGTGGTGGCGCCCGCGAGGGCAGCTTCCGCGGCAAGCCTCGCAAGCGCTAGACCCGCTCAGGGGAGGCTCAGGGGAGATAGGGCGTCGCGTCGTAGGCGCTCTTGGCGCCCGCGCGCCTGATCGCAGCGAAAGGATCGTCGGTCGTCGTCGGCGATGACCAGTCGTTTGCGTAAAATCCAGCGGCCAAAACGCTCCCCGCGCCGAGGAGCATTTGGCCGCGCGACGGGGCCACGCCCTGATCGTAGACGACGAAATCTGGCAACAAATCGGGGAGCGACAGCGATCTCCAGGTGCCCAGCGCCGAGGTTCCCTCGACGACGACCACGTAGCGATCGGGGCGCTCGGGGTTCGGACGAATAAACGCGGCGCCCAGCTGCGAGCCCGTAAGCCGCCGCCCCGACATGACGATCGCGTCGCCGTCGATCGTGATCGGCAGCCGCGGTTCGAGCGCGCGCACGATGCGGTTACTTGCCGCGTTGCCCACGAGAAAAAGCGCTTTTTCGTTCCCGACGGGCTCGCCTCGCGCTTCGAACTCGGCGTCGCTCATCACAGGGTATCGCACCGTAACGCCGCCGCGGATCGCGGCCCACGCGCGCGCCGTCTCCTCGTTTGCGCGCGCCTGCGTAGGATCGCTCGCCCCCCAGACGAACAGTACCGGCGCGTGAAAGATGTCGCGGATCGGACCGGTGACGTTGCCTTTCTTCCAGGGACCGACGTGCTGTGCGGCGCCAAGCAACCAACCCGAGGCCTCTTTGTGCAGCGCAACAGGTCCGTGCTGCGGCGCAACAATCGATCGCCCATCGATCGCGATGGTCGTCGGCGCGCGCGGGTCGAGCAGGCGCGGATCGCGCTCCAGGGTCAGCTCAGCGACCCCCGAGGTCGTGACCTCGATGCGGGTCCTTTCGGTAATCTTCGCGTCGATCTGCGCCCATTGGTCGGGCTGCGACAGCTCCGTCACGCGCACCCAGTCGCTTTGGCCGCTGCGGAGGCGGGCGGTGCGAAAACGGACGCGCGTGGGATGAAGCGGGCGGTGATGCTTCAGCAGCCAGCGCGCGCCCTTGAGGTCGGCCCATGTCGACGTCCATACGTCGTGACCGAGGTTGGGGTGGCGGTGCTCAACCGGGAAGTGCAGGGCCTCGTAGCGATCGATCAGAACGCCGCTGTTGATCTCCGGTCGGTCCTGGGTTCCGTGAACGACGAGCAGCGGCAAGTGCGCGCCGTTGTAGGCCCACTCCACGTTCGAGCGCTCCTCGGCGATAAAGCGCTCCCACGGGCGGATGGGGCGGCCCGCGAAATCACGGCGTACGAAGTATCCGTGATAGCCGCACAGCGGCTCCGCCGCGGCGAACCTGTCCGGGAAACGAAGGGGGATCGCGGCTGCGCCGATGCCTCCCATCGACGGGCCGGCGATGGTGACGCGAGCCGGATCCACCGGAAATCGCGCCATCACGCGATCGACGACGCCAAGCACCTCGTCTTCGCCCAGATCGCGGTACATCGCGTTGCCGAACCCGCTCGGAGCCACGATGAACGCGTCGTCGAACGCCGGCAGGCCGCCCACCCGTCGCTCGTCCCAATCGGCGTCGCGGCCCGACTCTCCCGTGCCGAGGAACTTGCGCAGCACGGCCATCGGGCGACCGTTCATGCCGTGGAGCACAACGATGAGCGGAAATCGCCGCGGCGCGCCTGCGCGGTAGGCCGGCGGCACATAGAGCGCGTACTCGTCGAGTCGGTCGTCGGCGGGCGATCGCCACGCCATGCGCATCGCGCCCGAGCGCGCAGCGTACGGATCGGTTGATCGCGCCAGCGCGTCTGTCATTGACGACAATTCGCGTGCTTCCTGCGAGAGGGCTGCTTCATCGGCGTCGCCGCGATCTTGCATCTCGCGCAACCGATCGCGTGCATACTGCACACTTTCTAGCGAGTCGGGCTTCAGCCACGGCGCCGCCGGAGTGAGCTTGCTGAGAACGTCTTCTGCGCGCGCCAATGTCTCGCGCAGGCTCTTCTTCGGCGCAAATCGAAGCGAAACCTCGCGCCCCGCGACGCTGACCGAATACGAAACGCGGCGGTCGTCGACCTCGCTTGCGGCCGAGCCCTCGATGCGGGGGAGCGCTACCGTCAGCTCACCTGGCGAGATGGGCACTTCGCCGGCGGCGACATCAAAAATGGGCGCCTCTCCGGCGAGCTGCAGCTGCGCACGCACGGTGAGCGGCACCCCCAACGGGGCTCCCTCGGGGAAGCGCACGGTGAGCGCAGGATGGTAGCCGCCCGCGCGGACGCCGCGATCGAGCGACACCACGCTCATTGCGGCCGCAAGGGCGCGCGCGTCCGAAAGCGACGCTCCTGGCAGGGTCAGCCAAGCGCCCGACGGCGGAGCGAGACGCTCGTCGACGATGCGCGCGCGAAAACTCCACGCGCCGTCGTGTTGATGCAGCTTGATCAGGATCGGGTGATCGCCTGCCGAGAGATCCAGCGGGACGAGATCGTCGTCGTCGCGCAGCGGCCGGGCTTCTTCTCTCGAATAGACGACTTTCCCGTCGACCGACACCCGCACGCCGTCATCGGCACCGAGCATCAAGAGCAGCTTCGTCGGGCGCTCGAGATGCAGATCGCCCGCGGCGTACGCGACTAAATCGCTGTCTTTCAGCGTCGTCGCGCCCTTCGCCGTCGAGGCGCGCTTCAGCGCAGCCATCAAGTCGATCGGGCCGCTGTTTGCCGAGGCAATTGCCCACGCCGGAGGCTCGATCTCCGAAGATTCGGGGACCTGCGCAAGGCGAGGCGAGGCCAGCGCGGACTCGGAAAGTGAGCGCGGATCGGCGGCGAGCGCCTCGGTCGGGCCTCCGGGCTTGAGGCCAAATGTCGCGGACGCGTACGGGCCGATGACCAGCCAGGCACCCAGACCGCCGGCGGCGCCGGGCGCGAGTCGAACCGGCGCGAGGGCAGGCGAGGGGACGCGGTCCGCCTGCGCACTCGAGGCGAGCGCAGCCAGCGCCAGACCCGCCCCAAGAGCGCGGCGCATCGGCGGCTAGGTCAAGCCCTGGGCGAGAGTGCGCGCGTCGTCCTTGAACAGGACTTCGACTTTGTTCGCGTCGATGACGCGGGTGACGACGCCATCGCCGAACTTGGCATGATGAACGAGCATTCCAGCGTCGAACCGACCGCTGACGTCGTAGCGCGTGAAGTCGCTCATGCCTTTACCGGCGATCGCTTTCTCCCACGTGACTTCGCGGTCGCGGCGCTCGGTCTCGAGCTTGGATGACGCCGACACGCGCACGGGCCGCGGGCCCCTCGCTGCAGCGGACGAACGCGTACCCGTTGCGGCGCGAGGTGCCTCGCCGGGAGGGTATGCGCGATAATTGTGGTGCGAGTTGCAGGTGGAACACTCCACCTTCACCGGTTTCCCGTCGAGCAACGCGATGATGCGATGATTGAGCATCATGCGGCACTTGGTGCAGAAACTGTCAACCTCGCCGCCTGTTTTTAGAGCCTTTGCCACGCGCTAGTCCTCCTTACCGAGTTTCTTCTTCTGCTTGCCGTCTGCGCGCTTGGCGAAGACATCCACTTTTACTTCGGGGCGCCCGACGCCCGAGCCGTGCTCCGCTTCGTCGGTACCGTCGCCCTCTGCGTCTTCCCGGGGAGGCGCGTCGTTGGGCGTGAAGCGAATCGTCGTGTTGATCTCGAACTGCACGGTCGTGAGCATTTTCTGCATCTCGCCGGCCAGGTTCGTGTGCTCGAGAAAGTCGCGCACTTCCTTGGCAAATACGCGAAAAATGCCGTTTTTTGTCTCGTCGACCTGCGACAGAATGTAGGCGACCGCTTCTTTGGGAAGCTTGATGTCGCTCACGCGCTGCTTGAACGACTCGGGCGCTTCAGTGGCTTTTTCGAAGCCGAGCTCGACTGCGCGCTTGATGAGCTCCGGAATCACGCCTTCGAGACGCCTGCGTCGCCGATGCTCGCGATCGGCCTCGGGGATCTCGCTGTCCCGCCGCTCGCGCTCGCTCTCGTGCCGCGCGCCCTCAGGGTCGTTCGCGTGCTCGGGCGGGTCACTCATATCTGTATATTCCCTAGCGTTTCTGATGCGCTGGGTCAATCACGCGGCGCGAGCGGCTGCACGCGATCGCAGCGAATCGGCTAGTATGGGCCGAATGCGCGCTGCGGTTATTCAACTTAGCTGTCAGGAAGACGTGAGCCACAACCTCGCGCGGGCGGGATCGCTGGCGGACGAGGCGGCCGCTGGTGGCGCCACGTTGATCGTGCTCCCCGAGAACTTCGCCTTCATGGGCGACGAGGCCGACAAGCGCCGAATCGCCGAACGCCTCGACGGCGGCGGCCCGATCGTCAGCTGGCTTGCCGCGCTCGCAGCGCGTACGCGGGCCTTCGTGATCGGCGGCGGCATGCCCGAGCAGAGCGCCGACCCGGCGCGCCCGTACAATACGTCGGTGCTCATGGGGCCCGACGGCCGCATCGCGGGCGCGTATCGCAAACTCCATCTGTTCGACATCGACTTGCCGGACGGATCGCAAGCCTACCGGGAGTCGCGGTCGACCTGCGCCGGCGACGAGGCGAGCGTGGTCGCAGCAGGCGATATGCGGCTTGGAATGACTGTCTGCTACGACTTGCGCTTCCCCGAGTTGTATCGGCGATTGTCGGCGGACGGCGCCCGCGTCGTCACGGTTCCTGCCGCGTTTACGCTGATGACGGGCAAAGATCACTGGCACGCGCTGCTCCGCGCGCGCGCCATCGAAAATCAGGTGTTCGTGCTTGCTGCGGCGCAACATGGCAAGCATCCGGGCGGCCGCCAAACCTACGGCAAGAGCCTCATCGTCGATGCATGGGGAGACGTCATCGCGCAGGCGAGCGACGGCGAGGGCTACGCGATCGCGACGCTCGACTTCGCCGCCCAGGACCGCGTGCGCGCCGCCCTGCCGTGCCTGCAGCACCGGCGCTTTTAGCAGGCCGCCTTGCACGCCCTGCCAGCCGTAGTACGTGCAGCTTACAGGTGCTTGCGCGCGATGTCGGCCCAGGTCCCCTGCGGCTCGAGCTCAAGGTACTTCTTCCAGTACCGGCGCGCGCGGTCGTGCTCGCCGCCCTGTTCGAGGGCCATCGCGAGGTTGAAGTGCGCGTCGGCGAACCGCGGATCGCGCTCAATCGCGAGCTCGAACTCGGTCGCCGCGAGCTGCGACTCTCCGCGTTCGAGCATGACGTAGCCCAGGTTGTAGTGGGCCTCCGGCTGCCTCGGATCAATCTGGATGGCGCGCAGGTAAAGCTCTTCGGCCGCCCGGTCTTCGCCACGGCGAAACAGGATGTTGCCGAGGTTGGTGTAGGCGATGGCCAAGCCGGGATCGAGCTCGATCGCGTGGCGGTAGAGCGCTTCCGCCTCGGCGAACGACTCGGGAGCTTCGTCGAGCTCGCTTGCGCGCAGGTAGTGGTCGTAGGCGGTCTTCACGCGCGTCGCTGGCGTGTCGGGCCTCAGCACCCGAACGACGTCCTCGCTCAGATCGCGCAGCTGAAAGTCCATGACGAGCTGACCTGTCGCGGCTTCGAACGAGCCGTCGCGGCCCCGAACCACCACGCGCTTGCCGTCGCTGACGAGCCGCAGCTCCTGAAGCGGGCGGGTGACCGTCGGCAGCGTTTGTCGCAGCGCACCAATCGCGCGTGCCACGTCTCGAAGCTTGACGTCGCGCGAGAGCATGAGCGTCGCGCGCAACGCGATCAGGTCCTGAAACGTATACGCAGGCTTGCCGTTCTTCTCCGCGCTGGGGGAGACGATGCCCGCGCGGTCAAGCGTGCGCAGGCGGGACTCGCTCAGCCCGAGCAGGCGCGCGACCTCGCGCTTCGCGAAGAGGTCACTCACCGGATCGCGCGCGGGGCTTGCACCGGGGGAGGGCGGGGAAGGCGGCGCGGGCGGCCCGGGCAACACGCGCCCACCGCCGTTGCCGAACTGCACGTGAATCACGCGCCCGGCGGGTTTGTTCTTGCTGCGCTTGCTGCCGGTGCCGTCGCGTTTGGTCATCGCTGTGTGGTGGCCGAACAGGGACTCACGCGCCCGCTTGGGCACCTCGTTCGAGCGCCTCTATCAACGGCGCCTGAACGTCGACGTCAATCCTCAATCCGTCGCTCGCGACCTCAAAACGAACCTCGCACGTAGCGCGGCCGAGGGCGCGGGGGGCGCGCAAGCAGGCCTCCCGCTGGGCCACGCGCAAAACCCGCGCCCGGGCGTGCAGATCATGAGAAAGGATCGCGACGACGCGGGCAGCGTCCGGCACGTGGGGCAGCAGAAAGCTCGTCGATCCAAACCACGTACGCGTGCCGCCTTCGTCACGGACGCTGCCTTCGCTCATCACGTCGGCGCGGGCGACGAGCTCCCTCACGCGAGGCCCGCTGGCGCTGACGAGCGCCACGGTTCGCGTGGCGACAAGCGTGAGGGGCGCGGCTTTGCGAAGGCCGGGGCCGGCGGAGCTGGCAACTGAGTCGGGAACTTCTCGCATCGGAAACGAATCGTGACAAATCGCGATGGGAGAGCGCAACGTTTCGACAAAGCCAGTCAGCGAGCGCGTGACTCGTGGCACACTCGCGCGCAATCCGGAGGCACGGTCATGGCAGCGAAGAAGAGCAACTCGGCGGCACGCACGAAGGCTACAAAAAAGGTAGTTTCGAGCCCAGCAACGGTCGCGACGGCAAAGCGTGTTGCGCTGCAGCAAAAAGCTGCTTCGAAAAAAACGGGCCCCGCGAAGAAGGCTCCCGCGAAGAAATCGGCGAAGGCTGCGCCTGCAAAGCGCGCTGCGGCCGCCTCCAAAAAGGCGACGCCCGCGAAGACGCTCTTGGCGAAGAAGGCTCCAGCCAAGAAGGCTCCAGCGAAGACGGCTCCAGCGAAGAAGGCTCCAGCGAAGAAATTGGCGAAGGCTGCGCCGGCGAAGCGCGCTGCGGTCGCCTCCAAAAAGGCGATGCCAGCGAAGAAGGCTCCAGCGAAGAAGGCTCCAGCGAAGAAATTGGCGAAGGCTGCGCCGGCGAAGCGCGCTGCGGCCGCTGCCAGGCCCGTCGCGGCCGAGTCCGCGCCCCGAAAAGCGCCGATCGGCACGCTTCATCAGACGCTGTCGTTTGCTGCGGCCCCCGAAAAAATTTACGCGGCCCTCCTCGACAGTGAGCAGCACTCCGCGTTTACCGGTGCGCCCGCGCACGTCGAGCCCCGCGTCGGCTCGAAATTCAACGCGTGGGACGGCTACATTCACGGCGTCATCATGGAACTCGACGCCCCTCGCAGGATCGTGCAGTCGTGGCGCGCGACCGATTTTCCGCAGGGTCATCCCGTCTCGCGGCTCGAGCTCTCTCTCGAGTCGGACGGCGAGGGCGGCACCACCCTCGAGTTGAACCACAGCGGCCTGCCCGCGGCGACGGTCGAAGGTTACGACAAGGGCTGGCACGACTTCTACTGGCAGCCGCTGCGCGACTGGCTCGCGGCGGGTAGCTAGGCGCCTCAGCGCATCGGCGAGGCTGAATCGAGCGGCACCGAGATTTGCTCGACCATGATGCCGGTCGGGGTCGACTCAATCCACGTGGCGTGCGCGACGGTCGGCATCGCGCGCGGCTCCACGCCGTCGGGAGCCTCGCCGATGCTGCCGAGCCCGATGATTCGTACGTCGGCGACGACGCGATCGAAGGGAACGTGACTCATGCCGCAGAGCACAATATCGGCGGGATCGTCGCCCAGCAGCGCGAGGATTTCGTCGTCGGTCATGTCGTGCGAAATCGCCTCCGAAGCATCTGCGGGAGAGCCGTGAACCATCACGAGCTCCCCGCCGTCCTCGAGCGTGACGCGGTGCTGCGCGGGAAGCCTCCGCAGGCGTGCGAGCACAGGATCGCCGAGCTCCGCCCGCACGCGCTTCATGCGTTCGAGCATGCGCCGTTCATGCTCCGTGGTCGCTGAGATGCCTTCCGGGTCGAGCAGCGCGAGGGCGCGATCGGTCACCCCCTGAACGAGCACCGCTCCGGCAGCGTTGAGGCGTCGCCACGTCTCGGCGGGCTGGGTATGCGCGTCGTCGGCGAGCCCCGAAAACACGATGTCGCCCGCCACAAAAAGCTTTGAAAATGCGCGCTTTTCAGCCGTCGCGAGGACGGCCGCGAGCGCGCCGAGGTTACCGTGGACATCGGAGACGCAGAGGAATCGCATAGTCGAGCGGCACTGTGCACCGGCGCTCGCTCAACGTCCATCGCGGCGCGAGGCGCGGGCCGAATTGCGGGCTCGTGCAGAGGGGTTTTTTTACTTGCGAGGATGGGCGATGAAGAACGCGAGCACTTCTTGTCCCCATACGAAGGCGTTCGGAGCTGTGCAGCCCAGCGCATCCCAGACCGTTCCGGTGTGAGCGTCTGCGCCGGGCATGCAGTGGCCCTGATTGGTCGCGAGAGGGCCGAACGGGTCGGTCGCGTACGCGTGCGTCAAGACCTCGAACGTGTTCCCCGCGTTTCCGACGTAGCGGTCGCGCTCATAGGTGATGTCGCCCGCGATTTTCTGTTTCTGACCGCCCCAGGCCGCGACGACCGACGCGACTTGTGGCGCCGAGCACCAAGCGGGAACGATCGCGTCTTTGGTTCCGGCGACAAAGAGAACATCTATCGGCGATGACGGCTTGTCGGCGCCCGCGAACGAGCAGCTGCCGTTGAAGTTGCCCGCGGGGCAGCCCGCTTGCCCGGCGGCTCCGGGAGCAGCCGAAGCGAGGACGTCGGCATGCGCGCAGATGAGACGCCACGTCATGTAGCCGCCTTGCGAGAAGCCGGTGACGTGCACCCGTTTCGCATCGGTCGCGAATGCGCCGCGCACGCTCGTGAACGCCGACCATACGGCCGTATCGTCGGAGTCGAACCATGTTGGACCCAATGACGAGCTCTGCGGGGCATCGGGTTGTACGACGACGTAGCCGGCTGCGTTCCCGTTGGCGCGCAGTCGCGTGTTGGCGTCTTCGACCTCGGCGTTCATGGAGAGGCCGTGAATGTCGAGGATGATGCCGCAGGGCTGGCTCACGCACGCTACGGGGGCGGCGATCGTCAGCGCGACGCCGCTACAGGTCACGTGTTGCACGCCGGCGACCCGCGGGATCGCGCACGCCCCGGCTTCGACGACGACGCCGCCTTCTGAGCTGCCATCGCGGAGGCCGCCGCCGTCGGCTTCAACCGCGGACCGGCCATCCGATGCGGCCGCGTCCAGCGTCGAGCCCCCGCCGTCGGATGCCGTGACGTCTGCTGCGCTGCCGCAAGCCAGCAGCAAGAACGCGACCGGAGTGACGCTGGCCTTCATGATGCAGCCCAATTAGCACGAGGCTGCGCGGCGCGCGTTACCGGCGATTGGCCCGCCGCGGCTTGCGCAGCTTCAGGCTTTCTCTGAGAGCGTCGAGCTCCCGCCGCATCGCAGCCACCTCGGATCCGCTGCTCGCCTCTTCGGGTGGCGGCCCGGCCGATCCACTGCGCTCGGGTGGCTGAGCGCCCAGGAACATGCCGGCCAACGCGCTGCCCA
>CANJCO010000016.1 GCA_947473045.1 Myxococcales bacterium
GAAGCAACGCCGGCACGCCGTCGCCCAGGGCGCCGCCCTCGAGGTGGCGGAGCACGCGCTATCGCAAGGGCGCTGCTTTCGCCACGCAGTCACAAAGAGTTGCGAGCCCATCAAGGTTGGTGTGAGGCCGTCGTCGACTTTGGCGCGTCCGCCCGCCTGCGCCGCGTCTCGCGAGGCGGTTCCAGTCGACCGACCTCCGCGCATGAAGCGAAGTGTCAGCGCCCCCGGAGCGCCTGCGACAAGGCCAGCACGTCGGCAAGCACGCCGGCCGCTGTTACGGCCCCCCCCGCGCCGGCGCCCTGCACCACGAGCGGATATTCCAGGTAGCGCTCGGTCGTGAACGCCACGAACGCCTCGGTGCCGCGAAGGCGGGTGGCCGGGTGGTCCGAAGGCACAAAAACGGGACCGACGCGCAGGCTGGGAGGCCGCTGTGCGCTCGCATCGCCCGGATCGATTTGCGCGAGGTAGCGCAAGACCTCTCCGCGCTCCCGAAGGGCGCTCATTTTGCCAGCGAAGGCCCCGTCAGCACCGGCCAGCGCCTCGAAGAACGCGCCAAGCTCGGCGTGCGCCAGGAGCTCGGCCGGAACGAACGGAGTGATCTCGACCTGGTCGAGTTCTACCTGGATGCCCAGCTCGCGCGCCAAAATGAGCGCCTTGCGGGCCGCGTCGACACCTCCCAGATCATCTCTGGGATGCGGCTCGGTATAGCCCCGCGAGCGTGCGTCGGCGACCGCGACCGACAGCGCGACGCCTCGCGTAAGCTCGTTGGACAGAAACCCAAGCGTTCCCGAGAGCGAGCCTTCGATCCGAAGCACGCGATCGCCCGTGCGCACGAGGTTCTTCACGGTCTCGATGACCGGCAGGCTCGCGCCAACGGTCGTCTCGTAGCGATAGCTCCGGTGCGCTGCCTTTGCTGCGGCGAAGAGCGCGTCGCGCTCGGCCGACGGGAGCGCGAGCGGCTTCTTGTTGGCGGCGACCACGTGGATGCCGCGCGCGAACGCGGCGTGATAAACCTCGTCCATTCCGTCAGCCGCGGTGCAATCGACGAGCACGGGAACGGGAAGGCGCCCGAGGGCGTCGAGGAGGGCAGGGAGGTCCGGCGCGGACCCTCCCAACAACGCGCTGATGGCGTCTTCGGGCGCAAGCCCGCGCGGGTCGAAAATCGCGTGCTCCCGGTCTGCCAGGCCTACCAGTCGCAAGTCGAGAGCGTGCCGTTCGCGCAGCTTGCTCCGCTCAGCTGCCAGTTGCATGAGAAGCTGTCGGCCCACGGCTCCCTTGCCGAGCAGCAGCACGCTCACTTGTTCGCGGGCGAGGTTCATCGCTGCATGAACTGCGCGCACGGCGACTGCAGTATCTGAAGCATCGACCACACACGAGATCGCCCGTGACGTCGCGCCCTGACAGGAGGCGCGCACGTTGACCCCGGCGATGCCGAGCGCGCCGAAGAACCGCCCGGCGACGTTGACCGTTTGCCCCATCGCCTCGGCCACGAGCGTGATGAGCGTCATCGCCGGATAGACGCGCGGGGAGCCCAGCGCGCTCTGCGCCCGCTCGCGGGCCAGCTCGTGCTCGATGGCCTCGAGGGCTCGCGGTGCGTCGGCGTCGGCGACCACGAGCGCGACCCCGTTGCCCCTCGGCGCATGCGTCTCGAACCACACGGCGACGCCCGCCGCCGAGAGCGCGGCCCCCACACGCGGCCCCAGGTTCGCGCCGGCGGTTCGCTGCGATCCCTCAACGTCGATGAGGGTCATCTCCTCGAGCGAGGTCACGCACGTTGGCCGTTTGATGTCGGGAGAGCCTGCCGCATCGATGAGGGTTCCACCCGCGTCCGGGGCGAGCGTGTTGCGGATTCGCATGGGAATGCCGGAGGCCTCGAGCGGCAGCACCGTGCGGGGGTGCAGCATCTTGAGACCGAGCCCCGCAAGCTCGAGCGCCTCGCGGTAGCTGAGGCGAGGCACAGGATAGGCCTCGTCGACGAGGCTCGGGTCTGCGGTCATCACTCCCGAAACGTCCGTCCATATGTGGAGCTCGGACGCGCCGCGCGCGCTCGCGAGCAAGGCGGCCGTATAGTCGGAGCCGTTGCGCCCGAGCGTCGTCGTTCGACCCTCGCGCGTGCGCCCCAGGAAGCCGGTGTGCACGCGTACCGCGCGCGTATCCGGCAGCGCCGACAGTCCCGCGCGTGACAGGTCCGCGATCGCGCTGGCGTCACCGTGTCGATCATCGGTGACGAGCCAATCGCGCGCGTCGACGGCGACCGCCGCCACGCCCGCGTGTGACAGGGCCGCGGCGACGAGGGTCGAGGACAGGCGCTCGCCAAACGAAAGCAGCTCATCCCGCGTCACGGCCGACAGCTCGCGCACGGCCGCGATTCCGCCCAGCAGATCGAGCAGCGCCGCGCGCAACCGGGCGACCTCGGGCTGCGCGCCGCCCAGCGAGTCTCCCGCCGCGACAGCGGCAGTGGCGACGGCTGCACCGATGAGTGACTCGGCGTTCGCGGTGGCCTCGCCCAGCCTCCCGGCGGCCGCCGATCGACCCGCGGTGATCAGGTGATCGGTCGCGTCTCCGAACGCGCTCACGACCACTTCGACCGCGTGTTGATTCTGCTCGCGCGCGATCAACCCGAGCACTTGAGCGAGGCGCTCCGGCCTGCCGAGGGACGACCCTCCGAACTTCAGGACTACGTCTGTCATGTTCGGGCAATTGTTCATAATAATATCAAATCGTCAAAACAAGAACGCGCAGCAGCAGAGCAAAATCAGATCTATTTGGCTAATAGAAGCGATTTTTGGGAAAAATTCGCTTGCCTGAGAAGCGTCCCCTAAGATAGATAATTGTTTTTGATAGTAGAAACCGAACATCAGTGAGGAAAGTCGCCATGAGCCAGAACAGCCTCCGCCTCGAAACGCTCGCCCTTCACGCCGGTCACACCCCCGATCCCGCCACCGGATCGCGCGCGGTGCCCATCTACCAAACGAGCTCGTATCAATTTCGCGACACCGAGCACGCGGCGAACCTGTTTTCGCTCAAGGAGTTCGGCAACATCTACACGCGGCTGATGAACCCGACGACCGACGTATTCGAAAAGCGCGTGGCCGCGCTCGACGGCGGGATCGGCGCGCTCGCCGTGGCAAGCGGGCAGTCGGCGATCACCCTGGCCGTGCTCAATCTGGCGCAGGCCGGCGATGAAATCGTTTCGGCCGACAACCTCTACGGCGGCACCTACAATCTCTTTCATCACACCTTGCGCAGGCTCGGCATCAAGGTGACCTTCGTGCCGTCGAACGACCTCGCCGCCTTCGAGCGCGCGATCACTCCCCGCACCAAGGCTGTCTACGCCGAGTCGATCGGCAACCCGAAGCTCGACGTCGCCGACATCGACGGGCTGGCCCGCATCGCGCACGCCGCGGGCGTGCCGCTCATCATCGACAACACTGTCTCGCCGTATCTGCTTCGCCCCATCGAACACGGCGCCGACATCGTCGTGTATTCTGCAACGAAGTTCATCGGCGGGCACGGCACGTCGATCGGCGGCGTCATCGTCGACAGCGGCAAGTTCGACTGGACGAGCGGAAAGTTCCCGCTGATTTCCGGCCCTGACGAGAGCTATCACGGGCTCGACTTCGTGCAGGCGCTCGCTCCGCTGGGCAACCTCGCCTACATCATCAAGGCGCGCGTCACTCTGCTGCGGGATCTCGGCGCGGCCATCTCGCCGTTCAACTCGTTTCTGTTTATTCAGGGGCTCGAGACCCTGCCGCTTCGCATCGAGCGGCACGCGCAAAATGCGCTCGCGGTGGCGCGCTGGCTGGAGAAGCATCCGAAGGTCGCGTGGGTGAATTATCCGGGCCTGTCGTCGAGCCCGAGCTACGAAGCCGCGCAGCGCTACTTGCCGAGAGGTGCGGGCGCCATCGTCGGGTTTGGCGTGGCCGGCGGACTCGACGGCGGCCGTCGCTTCATCGACAGCCTGCAGCTCGTCTCGCACCTGGCCAACGTGGGCGACGCGAAGTCGCTCGCCATTCATCCCGCCTCGACAACCCATCAGCAGCTTTCGCCCGAGCAGCAGGCCGCCACCGGCGTCACGGCTGACTATGTGCGACTGTCAGTCGGCATCGAGCACGTCGACGATATCATCGCTGACCTCGAACAGTCGCTCGCAAAGGTGTAGTCTGCACGGATGAGCGCTGCTTCGCCCGAGCTGTCTCGCCCGCTGCGGGTCGGCATCATTAACCTGATGCCGCGCGCGCAGACCTACGAGCCGAGCCTCCTCGGGCTGCTGGCGTCGTCGGGCGCGCAGGTCGTACCGGTGTGGCTGCGGCTCGAGACGCACGCCTACTCGAGCACCGATCCGGCGCATCTGGCTGAGCATTACGTGCCGTATGCGCGCGCCCTCGGGATGACCTCGCTCGACGCCCTTATTGTCACGGGGGCGCCCGTGGAGCACCTGCCGCTGTCGCAGGTTCGCTACTGGCCCGAGCTTCGCGAGATTCTGGGAGACGCCCGCCGCGTCACCCACGGCGTGCTGGGGATCTGCTGGGGAGCGTTGGCGCTGGGCGAGCTCGCCGGGCTCGAAAAGACGCTGCACGCGCGCAAGGTGTTCGGGGTGTTCGAGCATGCCGTGCGCGGCGGTGGCGGGTCCGAGTTCGGGCTCGGTGGCACGTCAATGGTGTGCCCGCACAGCCGTTTTGCGGGGTTTTCGCGCGACGAGGTGCTGCGGGCCGAGCGCGCGGGAGACGTGCGGTTGGTCGCGGAGGCGGCTGGTGCAGGACCGGCCATCGTCACCGCCGCGGGCGGCGCCGTGGTGATGCACCTGGGACATCCCGAATACGCGCCGGCGCGCGTCGCCTACGAGTGGGAGCGCGATCGCGAGGCGGGGCGTGACGATGTCGATCCTCCCAACGGGGTGACCGCAAGCGGACAAATGCCGAGCTGGGAGGCCGACTCCGCGGCCTTCGCGAGGGCCTGGGCGCGGGGAGTGTGTGCGCGTCGCGCTAGGGCGTAGCGGGCGGGGCCGGCGCGACTACCGAGCCGTCCGCGAGATCGTCTGCAGGGTTGAGGACGACCTGCTGACCAAGGGCGCCTCCCTCGGTCAGCTCGAGCTCTTTGCCGAGATCGCGCCCGATCGTGATTTTTACCAGCGTGACCGTGTTTCCGTCGCCGAGCACGGCGATTCGGGTGCCCTCTTTTCGGGCGATGAGGGCGCTGGCGGGGATGACGAGAGGCGGTGAGGGGCGCTGGAGCGACAGCCTCACGTTGACGAAGGAGCCGGCGAGCATCGGACCGCCAGCCGCGACGCGTACCTCGGCCTTCAGGGTTCGGGTCACCACGTCGAGCGCGCCCGCTGTGCGGGAGACAGTGCCGGCGACGCTGGCGCGCGGGTTCGACGGGGCGAACACGGTGACGACCGTGCCGGTGCGCACCAGCGGCGCGAAGCCCTGGGGCACATCGACGATGACCTTGAGCGCGTCGAGCCGGGCGACCTCGAACAGCACCGTGCCCGCCTGCCCAACGCTGGGAGATACAAGGGACCCCACCTCCACATTTCTGCGGATGATCACCCCGTCGAAAGGCGCGGTCACGTTTTGATACCCGACGAGCGCCCCTACGCGACCAACCTCGGCCCTTGTGGTGCCGAGCGAGGCCACGGCCGAGTTGGCGCGGGCCTGCAGCTCCTCGGAAGCCTGGGCCGAGGCGATCCCCGACTTCGACAGCGTCTCGGTGCGGTCGGCGATGGCCTGGGTGATCCCGAGGTTCACTTCGGCCTCGCGGAGCCTGGCGCGCGCGACCGTCAGCTCCTGCCGGGTCTCGGGGGCGTCGACGACTGCGAGCAAATCGCCCATCTTTACAGTGTCTCCGATGTCGACCATGTAGCGACGGACGAAGCCTGTGGTCTTCGCGTAGAGCACTGCGGACTGCAGCGGAGCCACGCTTCCGGGCAGGGTGACTTCAAACGTGGTCGGCGCTTGCGTGACCTTGCCAATGAGCACGCGGCGCGATCCGGAGGCCGCAAGGGTGGCCTTCGTGAGGGCGTCGCGCCGCTTGAGCTTCGGCCACGCGCCGATCGCCACGACGCCGAGCATCGCCGCGATGAGAAGCGTGGCGGGCACGAGCAGGCGCGCGCGTCGAACAGGGAGGTCGGGCTTGGGGTCGTGGGAGGTCATGGCGTTATCCGTGCACTGGCGACGCGTCGCCATTTTCGGTCGAGAGGTCCGGGTCGATCAAGCGCGGACGCTCGCGCTGTCGAAGCAGGCTGTAGACCACGGGAACGAGAAAAAGCGTGGCGAGCGTCGAGCCCAGCAGGCCGCCAATCACGGCCCGACCGAGGGCCGCGTTCTGCTCGCCGCCCTCGCTGAGCCCGAGCGACATGGGAAGCATGCCGATCATCATCGCGAGCGCCGTCATGATGACCGGACGCAGCCGCACACGGCCCGCGTCGAGTGCCGCGCCTTGCGCCGACAGGCCTTCGTCCCGGCGCTGGTTCGCGAACGACACCACGAGAATTGAGTTCGACGTGGCCACGCCGACGCTCATGATGGCGCCCATCAGCGAAGGAATATTGAACGTCGTCTGCGTTACAAAAAGCGCGAGGATGAGCCCGATCGCGGCGCCCGGAAGCGCCATGATGATGATGAACGGGTCGAGCCACGACTGAAAGTTGATGACCATGATCCCGTAGACGACGAGCGCGGCGACGAGCAGGCCGAGACCGAGGTTTCGGAACGCGCCGTTCATGCTGTCGATCTGCCCCTGGACGCTGATCGTCACTCCCGGGGGCAAATCCTTGCGGTAGCGCGCGGTGAGCGCCTCGACCTCCGCAGCGACCGAGCCGAGATCGCTGTTGGCGACGTCTGCCCGCAGGTCGAACGTCGGCTGAATGTTGACGTGGCTGACGAACACCGGGGTCGCGCGGTGCTCGACGCTCATCATGTCGGCAAACAGCTGCGTGCCGACGGGTGTGGCGAGGCCCAGAGTCGTCAGGTCGTCGACGGATTTGACCCGCCACTCCGGAACTTGCACAGAGACCGGATAACCGTTTCCGGTCGCCGGATCGGTCCAGTACGACGGGCTGACCTGCCCGCTGCCCGAGACCAGCAGCAGCACGTTGCTCGCGATGTCGCGCTCGGTGAGGCCGACTTGAGCCGCGCGCCAGCGATCGACTTCGAGGTGCAAGCGCGGGGCGTTTACGACCTGGTGGAGCCTCGCGTCGACGGCGCCCGGAACGCGCCGCAAATCGCGCTCAATCTTGCGCGCGATCGCATAAGTCGCGTCCTGTTTCGCTCCACTTACTTGGATATCAATCGCAGAGGGTAGTCCGAAGTTAAGAATCTGCGTGACGATGTCGGCGGGCTGAAAATAGAAGCTCAGCTCAGGGAACCGCGCCGGCAGCTCGGCGCGCAAAATGCGCGTGAAGTCGGCGGTCGAGTGAGCGTGGCCCTCTTTGAGTGTGACCAGCACTTCGCCGTCCGACGAGCTCACTGTTGAGCTGTCGGTGGTCGCGAGCGTGTAGCCCCCGGGAGCGCCGATCACATCCAGAATGCGGTCGCGTTCGCTGGACGGGATGACCTCCCGAATGGCGCTTTCGACGCGGGTGAAATGGCGCTCGGTCTCCTCGATGCGCGTGCCCGGAGGGGCCGTAACGTGCAGTCTGAGCTGGCCGCCGTCGACCGAAGGAAAGAAATCGCGGCCGACGAACGGAACCACCGACGCGCCGATTGCAATCGCCACGGCGAAGGTCGCAAATACCGATTTTCTGTGACTCAGCGCGGCCGTCAGAAGCGCGACGTAGCCCGCGCGAAATCGCTCGAACAGTCGCTCGAACGCGCCGTGCAGGCCACCGGAAGCGTGGGGGCGCCCGACCTCTGCGCGCAGAAGGTACATCACGAGCGTGGGCACGATGGTGCGCGAAAGCAGGTAGGAGGCCATGACCGAGAAGCCGACGGCCTCCCCCATGGGAAGAAACATGTAGCGCGCGGCGCCATCGAGAAACACCACGCTAACGAAGACGATCGAGATCGAGAGCGACGCGACGAAGGCGGGGAGCGCGATCTCCTGAGCCCCGTCGAGGATGGCTCGTACCAGGGTCTTTCCCATCGAGAGGTTTCGGTGAATGTTTTCGATCTCCACGGTAGCGTCGTCGACCAGAATGCCAACGGCGAGCGCGAGTCCGCCCAGCGTCATGACGTTGATCGTGTGGCCCAGCGCGCGCAGCGCGAGCAGCGCCGCGACCACGCTCAGCGGAATCGACGCCGCGACAATCAGCGTGCTGCGCCAGCTGCCCAAAAACAGGAGAATCATCGCGGCGGTCAGTCCGGCCGCGATGAGGCCCTCGATGAGCAGCCCGCTCACGGCGCGTGTTACGAACATCGACTGATCGGCCAGCAGCTCGATCTCGAGACCCTTTGGCGCCGAAGCCCGAATCGTGGGGAGCATGGCCTTGACGCGCTCGGCCACCTCGGTGGTCGACGCGTCGCCGGTCTTGAGCACGCTGAGCACGACGCCGCGGGATCCGTCGAGGCGGGCGATGTTCGTTTGCACGGCGAATCCGTCGTGCACGTGCGCGACCTCGCGCAGAAGCACCACTGTGCCATCGGGTTTGCGCAGCGGCAGGTCGTCGAGCGCCGAAATGAGCTCGGGGCTGCTGTTTAGGCTAACCCGGTATTCGCGGGCGTCGATTTTCGCGCTGCCGGTCGGCAGCGTGAGATTCTGGGCCGATACCGCGACGTTGACGTCATTCGGCGACAGGCCGTTGGCCCGCAGCGCGTCGAGATCGAGGTCGACGTTCACCTGGCGCGCCCGTCCGCCGCTCGGAAGCGGGAAGCGCGTTCCCTGGACGACCGACAGCGCGGTTCGCACGCGCTGGTTGACGTGATCGAATATCTCGGCCTCGCTGAGCGTGTCGCTCCTGAAGGCGATTTGTAAAATCGGCACGCTCGAGGCGCTGTAGCGCACGATGATCGGCGGCTGGGTGCCCGGGGGCATGCGGCGCAAGATGGTCTGCGAGATGGCGGTGACGGCCGACATCGAGGCGTCGACGTCGGCGTTCGGCTGCAAAAACACCTTGATGACCGACACGCCGTCGAAGCTCTGACTCTCGAGCGACTTGATGTCGCTGACGTTCCCCGAGAGCGCATACTCGCTAAACTGCGTAATTTGCCGCTCCATCTGCTGCGCAGGCAGGCCGCCGTACGTCCACACAACGCTGATGACCGGGATGTCGATCGACGGGAAGATGTCGGTCGGCGTCTTTCGCACCACGCCGAAGCCCGCCGCGAGCATGAGCAGCGCGAGCACCACGAAGGTGTAAGGCCGTCGCAGCGCGAGTCGAACGATCCACATGTGCGCTGCTTATGGTCGCACGCCCGATCAACGTCAACCGGGGCGGGAGTGGACTGACTTGTGTCCAGTCCCCGCTCATGGCGCAGGGGACGCGCAGTAACCGCGCTGGCGCGCACGCCCGAATCGCGTTTGAGCGCTCGTCGCGGCAAGGGGACACTGACTCAACTTGCGGCCTCGGCGCAATCGGTTCGCGCCGAGGAGGGCCACACATAGTTGATTGTTGGCGCACAACCGCTGAGATCGCTGTCCTGTGCTGAGTGGCATGTTTCGTGCGCTGTCGCTCGCTCCGATGAACCTTCGATGGAAACTCTCCGCCCTCGTGGCCGCGGCCGCAGTGACCTTCGGCGCGTGTCGCGACAACAACACAGACGACTGCCCATCCGTGTTTACCGATCAGGCCGGTCGCGGTCTTGTCTGCAGTTCGCCCGATCTCCAGTGCCCCGTGCAGGTGGCGCTCGCCGCCTGCGAAGAGGGAGTCGCCGCGAGCGCGCTGCCCACGAGCTGCACGTGCACCAGGTCGGAAGGGTCGAACGCCGACCCAACTTGGCTGTGTGCCGATCCCGCGCCTGACTGCCCCGATGCGTCGGAGGCCGCAGGCGACGCCAGCGCCGATTCCCCGACCGACTCGCAGCCCGACGTCGCAGCCCCCGATGCCAATACCGAATAGCGCCAGCCGCGCGCCGCTGTTCAACAAGAAAAGAAACTGGAGTTCCGAAGTGAAATCATCGCTTTTTGTGCGCCAAATAATCCGGTTTATGGCCGTCGCCGTGGCGATCGCCGCAGCGAACTTCGTGTCCGTCAGGGAGGCGCACGCGATTCCGTCGTTCGCGCGAAAATACCAGGCCAGCTGCCAGACGTGCCACACCGTGTATCCGGTGCTCAACTCGTTCGGCGAGGCGTTTCGCAGAAACGGCTACCGTTTTCCCGCCAAGCTCGGCAGCCTCGACAGTGACTCCGTCAAGGCGCCGATGCTCGCGATGGGGCAGGACGAATACAAGAAGACGTTCCCGAACTCGGTCTGGCCCTCTCAAATTACCGAATCGGTGCCACTGTCGGCGTGGGTGCTCGGCGGCGTGAGCGCAAACATGCCCGCGTCCGACGCTCACGACGCCGCCGGCAATGTGTTTTCGTGGAACGGCATCGTGTCGGAGGCCCATATTTTTGGCGCTGGATCGTTCAGTGACACCCTGACGTACATGGCGCAGCTCACCTTCGCGCCCGACGGAGTCGATATCGAAACAGGGTACCTGCTATGGAACGACGTCGTCGGCCCGGATCACCTCGTCAACATTTGGATAGGCCGACTCTTCGCGCCGCAACTTTCGAGCTACGGATTGCACAGCAGCTACTTGAACGACAGCTACATGCCTGCAATATCGATTGCTGGACTGTACAATCCAAGTGGCAACTTCGTAGTGGGCCAAGGGCACAGCGACGGGATCGAAGTGAGCGGCATCGCCGGGCATCGCGTCGGCTATTCGCTCGGGTCGATCGCCTCGCTCTCCACGGCGGGAGGCCTCAAAGTGCGCAACTCCGAGGAGGTGTACGCCCACATCGGCGTCAAGCTGGGCGGCGTGTCGCTCGACGGCGAGGGGGCTGACTCTGAGGTCGCCGATGCCCAGCGGCCGTGGGCCGAGACCTCGCTCACGATCGATGCGTTCGCCTATCACGGCATGACGTCGATGGACAACGGCACGAACGCCCCCGGAGTCACGGGTCAGAACGACAAGGTCAACGTTGTCGGCGGATCGCTTCACGCAAACCTTGGGTCGCTCCTGATGACCGGCGGCGTGCAGCTTGAAAAGCACAATCGCCCGTATCCAGGCCAGCCCCCGACGTCCGCGAACCCGCCCTCCCAGACGCAGGCCACTCAGGGCTCGCCGGACTTTTCGAGCGCGACCGCTGTCGTTCAATGGGACGAGATCGACTTCGTGGTCTTGCCGTGGCTCGTCCCTGGCGTGCGCACCGAATATACCCGGATCGATCTCGCGCATACCGACGGAGCCGGCGCCGCGAGCCTGTTGCGCGTCGTCCCGGGCATCGCGCTCTTGCCGCGACCCAATGTGAAGGTCACGCTGCTCGCCGACTTCGAGCGCGCTTACGGCCTTCCGCCCACCGGGTCGTGGGGGGCGGCTGGCGGCTCTGTGCTGGCGCCCGTCGGCGACGGGAGCAGGTTCGAGGCGGAGACGGTTAGCGCGAACCTCGCGTGGGCCTTCTGACGCCTTGATAGGCGCGACTTAGGCGTGATTCGAATTCAGCGACAAGGACAATCGACCATGGCTAATCACAATATCGTTACGGCTTTCGTCGTGGCGACGGGTCTCAGCTGCGGCGAGCCCGCACCGGCGCACAATGCGCTTGCCTCGCCCGCTGCGACCACGTCGGTCATCGCCTCCGGCACGGTTTTGCCTGCGGGACCGGAGGCCCCATCGCCGCTGCCGGACGCGTCGCCCAGCGCGTCTGCAGCGCAACCGGCCCCGGCCCGGTCCCCGGCCGAAAGAGGCACGATCTCGGGCACCGTAACCTCAACGCCGGCGGGCGCCGCAAAGCACGCCGTCATCTACCTCGAGGACGGTCCGACGTCGAAGTCGGTATCGGCGACGGTCGACAATCACCAAATGAACTTCGCGCCGTACGTAGCCGTCGTTACGGCCGGATCGGTTGTTACGTTTCTCAATCAGGACCCGTTCCCGCACAACGTATTTTCACCCGATCACGAGCGCTGGGACATCGGACAGGTTCCGATGCACGGCTCGAAGACGCGCAAGTTCGAAAAGTCAGGCGCCTATACCCTGCTGTGCAACTTGCACCCGAACATGAAGGGATATGTCGTCGTCGTGCCGTCTGCCGCGTTCGCAAAAGCGGATTCGAGCGGAGCGTGGTCGATCAAGGACATGGCCCCCGGAACCTACAAGATCACTGCATGGGCGCCCGGCGTTCAGCCGTTGACCCGGAGCGTAACCGTTGCCGGCGACGTCACCGTAGCCTTCGAGCTCAAACGATGAACTACCCATTCATGCGAGTGACGATTTGCGCGGGCGCAGTTGCGCTGGTGATCTCTGCCTGTGACAACGACAAATCGGGCGCCGACAAGGCCCCCGCGAAGCCGTCGGTCTCTTCCGTGACTCAGCTGCCGCCGACGCCCGAGGCCGCAGCTCCGGCGGTCGCTGCCGCGCCACAACCGGTCGCCGAAGCTGGTGCGGAGCAGCCCACGGCGGAGCTGAAAATCGCTGCCAGTGGGGTGACCATGGTCTTCGACGTAACGCGGTTTGCGGTAACGGCTGGCCAGTCGGTCCACGTCGTGTTCGACAATCGGCCGCCTGGCGCGCTTCCGCACAACTGGGTGCTGCTCAAGCCTGGAAAAGAGGCCAGCTACGCTGCGTTCGTCGTCGAGAAGGTGAAGGAAGACTACTATGCAGACAGCCCTGACGTGCTCGCGCACGTTGCGATGGCCAGGCCGGGGGAGAAGACTGAAACGACGTTTCGCTCGCCTTCGGAGCCGGGCGACTATCCGTACATCTGTTCGTTTCCCGGGCACTACGTCATGATGAAAGGCGTGCTTCACGTGACGCGCTGAGACGTTCGGCACGCTCGCTTCCCGTAGTCGCCAGCCGTCACCAATCCGTCACGAACGAGGCGCACAGTTGGTACCGTGGGCGCTTGCTTCGTCGGCGTTGGGGTCAGTAGGGTGCGTGCCGATGCTCTCCGACCTGAACATGTCCGTCAGCGGTGGCGTGTTGCTCGCCGTCTGTCTGATGGTCGCCCTCGGCTTCGAGTTCGCGAACGGTTTCCACGATACGGCCAACGCCGTCGCGACTGTCATTTATACCAATTCGCTGCCGCCGAAGGTAGCGGTGGCGCTGTCAGGCTGCTTCAACTTCGCCGGAGTCATGTTGTCGTCGATGCTCGGAGGCATCGCCGTTGCGCTCGGTATCATCAAGCTGCTGCCGGTCGAGTTGCTGGTGTCGAGCGGAGCCGGCGTCGGCCTTGCGATGGTGCTCGCGTTGCTCTGTTCGGCGATTCTGTGGAACGTCGGCACGTGGTACCTCGGACTGCCGGCATCGAGCTCGCACACGCTCATCGGCGCCATTGTTGGCGTCGGCCTCGCGCATTCGCTCACGCCGGGTCATACGTTCGGCGACGGTGTCAATCTGGCGAAGGTCGGCGAGATCGGCGCTTCGCTGCTCGTCTCTCCCTTGTTCGGCTTTGGCGCCGCATTCGGCCTGCTTTGGCTGGTGCGACGCTACACAAAAAACGCCGCTCTCAACGAGCCGCCGAAGGGCGCTGCGCCCCCGCCGAAGGGCACGCGTTCGCTGCTGGTCTTCACGTCGTGCGCGGTGAGCTTCGCCCACGGACAAAACGACGGTCAAAAGGGCGTCGGCCTCGTGATGCTCATCCTGATGGGGCTCGCGCCTGCGGGGTTCGCGCTGCAGCGTGACGCCAACGGCGATTCGATCACCGGCACGGTCGCCGTGTGTCAGACCCTTGAATCGACCCTCACGCAGCACGCCGACGCCGCTGGCGCGAAAGAGGCCGAGAAGGTCAAGTCGGAGCTTGCCAAAGTTCGCGCGCACCTCAATGGCAAAGTTCGTGTGGCCGATATCGCACCGGGCGAGCGGTTTAGCGTGCGCCAGGAAATTCTGCTGGCCGACAGCGGAATCGAAAAGCTTGTAAAACGTGGCAATCTGGGCCTCTCCGGCGCAGAAAAAGACGCCCTCGCGAAAGACCGCAAGACGCTCCGCAAGCTCACCGATTACGCGCCCTGGTGGGTGATGTTTGCCATTGCGCTGGCGCTGGGCGTGGGCACGCTGGTCGGCTGGAAACGTATTGTGGTTACGATTGGCGAGAAGATCGGTCGAAGTCACCTGACCTATGCCCAGGGCGCCACCGCCGAGCTCGTGGCCGCGAGCACCATCATTCTGGCCTCGCGCTTCGGGTTGCCTGTCTCGACGACCCACGTGCTCTCGTCGGGCGTGGCCGGCACGATGGTCGCGCAAAAGAGCGGACTCAACCCGGACACCGTCCGCAAGATCGCCGCGGCGTGGCTGCTCACGCTTCCTGCGACGATCCTCCTTTCTGGAGGCCTGTTTCTGCTGTTTCGCCTCTTCGTGTAGTTGCTCGACCGCGGCCCGGAAGCGGGCGGCCGAGCGAATGCCGCGCAGGCGGAGCTCCGCCGCGTGCTTGCCGCTGTCAGGGGCGCGCACGCGTGGGTGCCCGCCTTCGCAATACGGCGTAGAGTCGGCACGAAGCGCGCAGCATCCTGCGTCGCGCCGAGGAGACGAAGACCGTTGCGCGGCCGAATTTTGTTCAATGGCAATGGTGGCAGCGAGCTGGTGAGCCGAGCCGCGCCATACGTGCGTCCTGCCGTCGCGGGGCGGTCCGCGAAGGTCATGATGGTCACGGCGGCGTGGGGGCCGGGCGAATACAATGAAGCCCCGGTGCGCAGTGCTCTGTATGCCGCGGGCGTTGCTCCCGATGTGCAGGCCGGGCACGATCGCAACGTCTTCAATTTGTGCGCGTGGCACACGTGGACCGAGTTCCTTCAGCGACGCCCCGATGTGGCGGCGGTATATCGCGAAATCGAGTCGGTCACGGAGGCGCTGCGCTCGATGTACCTCGAGAAGACAGCCTTTCACGCTGACCTCATTCGTCGCGCGGCCCGCGCCGGTCGCGAGCGGCTCGCCGGGTTTTCGATCGGCCGGGTGCGGAGCCGCGACTTCGTTCGGCCCGAGTCGGTTCAGCGAGGCTCCGAGCTGTTCGAGCGGGCGCTCGGGCGAGAGCTCGTCGCGTCGATCGATGCGCTCGTCGAAAATGATGCGCGCATGCTCGAAGCGTTCTCGGACGCCGAGCTGCAGCTCCTGGCCCGCACCGGCCTTCGGCTCGATCCGGAGTGGCGCGAAGTGCGCGCGCGTCTCGAAGAGCGCATTCTGAGCGCCGACGCGCTGCTGTTTTTCGGTGGGAGTCCCACCAAGCTGCTCGCGCCGTTTCGCTTCTTCGACCTCGCCCCTGCGCTGCTCGAGTCGCTGCGCCGAGGCGCGACGTTCGTGGCTTCGTCGGCGGGTGCGCTCGTGCTCTGCGAGCGCATGATCGTCTACGACGCCCACGCTTCTGATCCGCTGACGCGCGATTTTCAGCTGCTCGACCGCGGCCTCGGTCTCGTCGGGGGTATTCAGATTTTGCCGCACTGCATGGACCGCATTCAGACCGATGACGGCGACAATCTGGCCTATCTGGCGCGCCGCTTCAGTCAGCGCATTTGCGCCGGATTGAACGAAGAATCGTATTTGCTGATTGAGCTCGAAGGCCCAACCGCCACGTCGGTCGGCGAGCGCGACGGCGTCTACGTGTTTGGCGAGGACGGAGTAAAGACCTGTTACCGCAGCGGCGAGCGCATCTCGCTCGAGGGCTGACAGGCCAAGCTCGGAGCGCTGGTGGCGAACCCTCCGCGGGCCTCAGGCGCGAGCCGCGTTCGGCGGAAGCAGAGCAAAACAAAGGCCCCGTCCTCGCGAGAGAGCGGAGCCTGCGTTCCTTGCCGAGCGGCTCGTTCAGCGCGTGGCGATGAGGCCCGCGATGAGCAGCGATACGACGCTCATGACCTTGATGAGAATCGCCACGCCGGGGCCTGACGTGTCTTTGAACGGGTCGCCGACCGTGTCGCCGATGACGGCAGCTTTGTGCGTCTCGGAGCGCTTCGCGTGGCCGGGAATGCCGCCTTTTTCGATGTATTTCTTGGCGTTGTCCCAGGCGCCGCCGGCGTTGGCCATGAACAGCGACAGCGAAGCGCCGACTGCGAGCGCGCCCGCGAGCGCTCCGGCGAGCACAGCGGGGCCGAGCAGGTAGCCGATGGCCACGGGCCCGAGCACGGCCACGAGCCCGGGGAGAATCATCTGCGACAGGGCCGCAGACGTCGCGATGTCGACGATGGCCTCGGGCTGGGGTTCGGCCTTGCCCTCGCGCAGGCCCGGGATGGTGTCGAACTGCCGCTTGATCTCGTTGACGATCGCCCCGGCGGCCTTGCCCACCGCGAGCATGGTCGAGGCGCCGACGATGAAGGGCAGAATGGCGCCGATGAGAATGCCAATGAGAATCTTCGGGTCGTCGAGCGCGAGGTTCATCGCGGGCAAACCTGCGGCTCTGCGCACGTGGTTGACCTCGAGGCTGAATGCCGAGAAGAGCGCGACGACGGTGAGCGTCGCGGAGCCGATGGCGAAGCCCTTGCCGATGGCGGCAGTGGTGTTGCCAACCGCGTCGAGCTCGTCGGTGATTTCGCGCACCTTGGGGTCGAGCCCGGACATCTCGGCGATGCCGCCGGCGTTGTCGGCGATCGGCCCGTAGGCGTCGACCGTCATGACGATCGCGGTGCCGCCGAGCATACCAACCGCTGACAGGGCGATGCCGTAGAGTCCCAGCTCGCTGAGTGCGTAATTGGCAATGAAGCCTACGCCCGCGACGAGCAGCAGGCAGATAGCGACTGACTCCATTCCGACGGCCATTCCGCGGATGATGTTGGTGCCGGCGCCCGTCATGGCGGCCTCGGCCACGCGCTTCACGGGGTTGAACGTGCCGGTGTAGTACTCGGTGAGCAGGCCGATGGCCGCGCCGCCGATGGCGCCTGCCGCGAGCGCGACGGTCACGTTCTGACGCACGCCGAAGATCGGCAAAATGAAGGCCGTCGCCGCTACGAGCACGACAGGCGGCAGCACCATCGCGGCGCGAAGCACGGTTGACGGGGCTGATTTGCGCATCGCGCGGGCCACGAAAATGCCGAAGATGCTGACCACGAGGCCCACCGCGGCGAGTACGAGCGGAAGGGCGACAGCGATCGAGCGCGCGCGCTCTATGGATTGCGAGCTGTCGGTCAGCAGCGCGAGGACCTTGGGGCCGTCGGCGGTGAGCGCGATCGCCATGGCGGCAACGACGGCAGCCACGAGGCTCTCATAAATATCGGCGCCCATCCCGGCGACGTCGCCCACGTTGTCGCCCACGTTGTCGGCGATGACGCCGGGGTTGCGGGGATCGTCCTCGGGGATGTTCTCGACGACCTTGCCCGCGATGTCGGCGCCGACGTCAGCGGCCTTGGTGTAGATGCCTCCGCCGATGCGCGCGAACAGGGCGATCGACGAGGCGCCGACTGCGAAGGCGTGCAGGGCAGGAGCGAGCCGGTCGCCGCCGCCGTTGAACTTGTAGACCGCGAACAGCCCAAGGAGCGCCAGCGCCGCGACGCAGAGCCCCATCACGGCGCCGCCATCGAGGGCGGTCAGGAGGGCATCGGCCTTGGTGCCGGTCGCAGCGGCCTGCGCGGTGCGCACGTTGCCGTAGGTAGCGGCCTTCATGCCGATGAAGCCTGCGAGCAGGCTCAGCGAGGCGCCGGCGAGAAACCAGCCGCCCGCCGCCGGGGAGACGAGCCACGCGAGCGCGCCGAACACGACCGCGGCGTAGACCGCGAGCACTTTGTATTCGCGGGCGAGAAAGGCCATGGCGCCCGCCCGGATGTAACCGGCGATGCGCTGCATGGTGGCGTTGCCTTCAGGCAGCGCTTTCACGCGAACATAGAAAAAAGCAGCGATTACGAGGCCTACGAGGCCCGCGATCGCCGGCAGGAGCGTCCAAGTCTGGAGGGAGCCGTCCATCAATTCATCCCGCGAAGCGGTTTTGAGAACCGCGCGATTGAGAGGGGCCTTGAGCCCAGCATTCTGGATGCCGCGTATGCCACTCACCTGCGCGAACCGCAACAAAGATCGGCCGATCGCGGCGCGACGTGCCGGCCGGGCCCTCTTCTCGACAGGCGTCGCGTAAGCGGTTCGGCGCGCGTTCGGGCGCCCGGACGCAGAGCGAAGGCCTCGCTGGCGGACGGGCCCGGCCGCGCGCTCGCTCCCGGCACCGGCCGGGACCACCACGCGTCTCGGGCCGTCGCAAGGCGGCTACGGCGTGACGACGAGCGTGCCCTTCATGGTCGCGGAGTGGCCCGGGAACGTGCAGATGTACGGATACGAGCCGGTCGCGGGCGCAGTGAAGGTGACCTCCGACGTGGCTCCGGCGGAGGCGAGCGATGTGCTCGCGAGCACGTTCGCATCTCCGCGCGGGACGTAGTTGGCGGCCTCTCCTGCGCTGATGGCGGCCGTCGCGATGTCAGCCTCGTGACCGGGTTGCACGAGCACCCAGTTGTGCTTCATCACCTGTGACGTGCCGCGGTTGGTCAGCACGAGGTGCACCGATTGTCCGCTCTTCACGGTGAGCGAGCTCACGTCGTAGGCCATGGTGTCGCCAACGGTTGCGATTGAAAGCTCCGCTGTGCCCTTTCCGCATCCCGCGGCGGCGATGGACGCGATGGCGATGATTGCTGCCCAATCTCGTTTCATCGCACTGATTTTGGTGCGTTTCGCCGTCGCGGCAAGGGCGCGGTCGGCTTGCGTCGATCGCGCGCCCGCTGGCGCCAAAGCGGCGCGCCCCGCGGCGCCTCGCCGCGTCAGGGGTGGATGCGAACCTCAATACTTGGCAGCCCGTCGATCGAAGCGAACAGCGCGTCTCCGGCAACCACCGGGCCCACGCCTTCGGGGGTGCCGGTCATGATGAGATCCCCTGGCGCCAGCGCGTCGTAGCGCGAGAGCACCGAGATGCACTCGGCGACCGACCAGATCACCTTGGAAATGTCCGAGCTCTGGCGGGCGACGCCGTTGACGCTGAGCGTGATGGCTCCGCGCGCGGGATGGCCGCGCTCGCTTGCCGGCGCGATGGCGCCGATCGGTGCGGAACTCGCGAACGCTTTTCCGAACTCCCACGGGCGCCCCTTGTCGCGCGCTTGAAATTGCAAATCGCGCCGCGTCATGTCGAGCCCGACCGCGTAGCCGTAGACGTGATCGAGCGCCTTTTCAGGCGTGATGTCGACGCCGCCTGCGGAGATGGCGACGACGAGCTCGACCTCATGATGAAAGTTGGCAGTCATCGCGGGGTAGGGAATCGACGTTGGCGCGGCCGCGTCTACCGCGGCCATGGCCGGCTTCATGAAGAAGAACGGCGGCTCGCGATCCGGGTCCGAGCCCATCTCGCGGGCGTGGGCGGCGTAGTTGCGGCCGACGCAGAAGATGCGGTTGACGGGAAATCGATCGTCGTGACCGGAAATCGACAGCGATCGGACGGCGGGCGTCGCGATGACGTAGCGCATGGGAGGGGAGGGTATCAGACGCGTCGCGGGCGCGTCACGGCGGCGGCTTCCAGCGGGCGGGCCGCGAGCGCGCGAGGTGGGCGCATGATTTGGCGCGGCTGGCTCTGGAGACTGGCGGCCGACGCGCGTAGACTCACAGGTTCGCCCCCGCGCCTCCCGTGTCCGAAGCCCCCGTCGATCCGAACCAACTGCTCCAGTCGCTCGCGCGCCGCGGGCTGTCGCTCGAGCTTCAAACGCTCGACGTCTGCTTCCTCGCGGCGCTGCAGTTGCGTGCCGACAGCGGCGCGCTCGCTGCCTTCAGCGAGGAGCAGCTCGAGCTTGTGTTCGATGAAGTTTGCGCGGCCATCGCGCCGCCTGACGAGCCGCGCCGAAGCGCCAGCCACGCGATTCGCAGGCTTCGCGAGCAGCGCCTCCTGGCCCGCGTCGACGGCGCGGGGGTGGTGCGCAAGGGACAATATGCGCTGACGCGACTCGCGAGCGGCATCGTGATGTTCTTCATCGAGGAAGAGACGCTGACCCGCGAGAGCCTCACCGTCCTCACAAACACGCTGCAGGCGAGCCTCGCGAACATTGTCGCCGCGGCAGCCGGGCTCAGCGCTCCGGACGATTGGCGAACGCAGGTCGTGACGCCCCTTCGGGTGACGGTCGCCGACCTCGTTGGCGGCATTCAACGCCGCCAACGGGGGTTCGATGTGCAGCAGGAAGATCTCCAGCGCGAGATCGCAGGGCTCCTGACGGCCGACTGGTTCGGCGCCGTGGGTCAATGCCAGTCGCTGCTCGACGCGACGAGCGCCACGCTCGGCGAACTCAACCACATGCTCCTTCACGGCGCGAGCCAGCTGCAAGCGACCTTGCAGGAAATTCAGGAGCTGGCGGTCATCGCGAACGCCGACGAGGCGGAGCTTTCGGTGCGCCACGTCATGGACCAGATCGATCGCATCGCGGCGTGGGGCTCCGCGCGGCAAAGCGCGTGGTCCGAGTACCATCAGTATGTGCACCGATTTCTGCGCGATGTGGTGCGGCTCGATCCCTCGCGCGTGCTGACGCATCGGCTGCGCGATTTGCTCGCAGGTCGCGCCGGACGTCCCTTCGCGCTCGCAGTGGCCGCCGCGCCGCCGATCCGGCTGCTGCGCGCCGTCACGCCGCCCGCAGGCGCGAAGCCCGAGGTGAAGCGTCGCAAGCCCGCTGCCGACAAGCCCATCGAAGAGGTCGCCGCCGACGATCCCCAGGCCAGGCTCGACGCCGACGTGCGCGGGGCGATCGCCGCCGGCGCCCACGGCCTGCGCGAGATCACGGCGAAGCTCACGTCGGCGATGGAGCCGCGCGAACGGTTTGTCGCCGCCGGACGCATCGCGGGTGCGCTCGCCCGCGTGAGCGATCCTGACGCCGCTGCCGAGCGTCCCTGGGTGGACGTAAACGATGCGTTTCAAATCGAAGAGTGGAAGGAGCGCAGCGCCGAATGAGTCAGGCCTTCGTCACGCTGGAAGAAGCGGTGCAGGCAGACGCGTTTCCCGACGTGGATCTTGCGCTGCGCCGCGGCCGCCACGTCGATCGCGACGATGCGGCTCACTACGCGTTTTTGTCGGACGCACAAGAGGTGCTCGAAGCGTTCTACCGTCGCTTCGGGTGCGAGCTGGTGCACCGGAGCGACGGCTACTTCTATCTGCTCCCGACCAGCGATCGGCTTGGGCGCCGGCACCTGTCGTCCGGCGAGATGCTGGTGGGTCAGGCGCTGACGCTGCTGTACCTCGATCCCGCGGCGGTTGAGCGCGGAGGGCTCGTGACACGCGAGCAGGTGCTCGCTCAGCTGGCTGGCGTGATGGGAACCGCGCCGCTGCTCAAGGCGCTCAACCCCAAGCGCAAACGCGTCGATGAGCGCGTGGCCGAAGAGACGGCGCGCGGCAAGGTCGTCGAGGCCTTGCGCAGGTTGGAGTCGCTTGGCTTCGTTGAGCTGATCGAGCCCAACCAGGTGCGCCTGCGCGCGTCGCTCATGCGTTTCGCCGAGCCTGTGCGGGGGGCAGCCGCCCCTGAGGCCGCGCTGGAGCGCCTCGTCGCGGAAGGCGAGCTCGTGCTCACCGATCTCGCGGACGAAGATGACGATGAAGACGTGAACGCGTCGCACGACTCGCACGCTGACCCGATCGACGACCCGATCGACGACCCCGCTGACGACGCGCCCGATACGGCCGACGAGGAAGCGCCATGAGCCGCGCGCGGGCCACTGCGCTCGCGCTTGTGAACTGGCGAGGCGTCTTTTACGAGCGCTACCTGCTCGACCGCCACGTCACTGCGCTGGAAGGGTCGAACGGCGCGGGAAAAACGACGGTGATGATCGGCGCCTATGTGGTGCTCCTTCCCGACTTGTCGCGACTGCGATTTACCAATCTGGGAGAGAGCGGAGCGACTGGCGGCGACAAGGGAATATGGGGCCGGCTCGGAGAGGGCGGGCGGCCGTCGTACGCGGCGCTCGAGATCGAGCTTGCGTCGGGCGAGCGCGTGGTCGCGGGGGTGCACCTCGAAAGAAAGGCCGAGCCCTCGCTCGATCTTACCACGTTCCTGATTTCAGGCCTGTCGGTCGAGGGGAGCCTGCGGGAGGTGCTCCTGTCGATTGACGCCGATCATGAGTCGGTTCCCGAGCTGTCCGAAGTGCGTGCGGCGGTGACCGAGCGCGGAGGCCGCCTCCAGATTTTCGCGACCACGAAGGAATACTTCGCGGCGCTGTTCGAGCTGGGGGTGTCCCCGCTCCGCATGGCCACCGATGAGGACCGCAACAAGCTCAACGATCTGCTTCGCACCAGCATGACCGGAGGCATCTCGCGGGCGCTTACGTCCGAGCTGCGTTCGTTCCTGTTTCGCGAAGAGACGGGGCTCGGCGATGCGCTTGCGCGGATGCGCGGCAACCTCGACGCTTGTCACCGCACGCGCCTCGAGGTGGCCGAGGCGCGACGCCTCGAGCACGAAATCGCGGCCGTGTTCGAGACCGGACAATCGATGTTTGCCGCCTCGATGTTCGCGGCGCGCGCAACTGCGGCGGAGCTGGGCCAGCGCGCGGCCGAAGCGGCGGCCGTACTCGAAGACTCCGAGCGCATGGCGAGCCTCGTCGACGGCGACGCGCGAGAGGCAGCCGCGCGTCACGCGGCGTGCATCGAACGACGCGACCTTGCTCGCGAAGCGCACGAGCGCGCGAGGGCGGAGGCCGAAATCGCCGCGAGGGCGAGCGCCGTCGCCGAGCGGCTCGCCGAGGTCGACGCCGAGAGCGTTCGAGCGGGCGAGGTGGCGCGCCGCGCACGCGACGATCAGGCGGCTGCGCACGCGCTGCGCGAGCGGCAAAGAAACGCCTGTGAGGCCGCGCGCGATGCGTGCGATCGGGCCGCCACGGGCCTCGCCGATTTGCAGGCGGGGCTCGGCGAGCTTCACCGCAACGCCCACGATTACCGCCACGTACGAAGTCAGCTCGACCGGGCGAGGGAGCTGCTCGGGGACCGTGATATCGACGCCGGGAGCGCGGGCGCCATCATCGAGGCCGTGACGCAGCGGCTCGCGGTCATCGACTCGGAGCGGGCCGCGATTCATCGCGATCGCGAGACAGCCGCTGTCAGGCGCGACGAGCACGCGCGCGCGGTCGCGGCGCTGGAGAAGCTTGTCGGAGCCGTGGAGCCTGCACGGCAGTACGAGCAGGCGCGCAGTGTGCTCGCGCACCTGCTCGACCTTGAGTCGCTGCAGTCACGCGGTGCGGACCTCGAGGTCGATCTGGGACGTGCGACGGTGCTCGCGGATCGCCAGCGCGCGGTTCGTGGGCGCGCCGCAGTCGCCGGCTTTTTGCCTGCAGGCGGCGCTTCGGCGTCGAAGGCTGTGGAGCAGCGGCTCGCGGCCGCTGAGCTCGCCGTGCGGGCCGCGGAGCATGAGGCTCTGGCGCTCGAGACTGACGTGCGGGAAGCCCGGCGCGCGAAAGATGAAGCGAGGCTGCGCGCGAGGCAACTCGGCGACGGCGCCGCACGATTTCGCGAGCTCAGCGCGATGGCGACGCATCTCGGTGAGGCGCTCGGCGCCGAGGTTCGCTCGGGGGCCGACGTTGCCGCGGCGCGCGCCACGCTTGCCGCGCGGCGGGAGAGCATCAGCACCGAGCTCGCGCATTTGCGCGAACGCCGCGACTTCGCGCTCCGTCGCGCGGCGAGCCTCGGAGGCGCATCGAGCGACGTGCACCCCGACCTGTTGCGGCTGCGCGACGAACTCGACGCCGAGTTTCTCTCGGCCCGCTACGAGGATCTCGACCTCGAGGAGGCGTCGCGCGTCGAGGCGCTGCTCGGGCCGCTCGCGGACGCGCTCGTTGTTACTGATCCGGCGGCGGCAGCGAAGCAAATCGTTGGCGGGCCGCGCGATGTGTCGACCGTGTGGCTGGTTCCGAGCGGCACCGAGTTCGCGTCCGATCGCGGCGCGCTCATCGCATCGGCAGCCGGCGACCAGATCGTGGAGGAGGGCGGCGTGTTTCGCGTATCGCGCATCGCAGCGAGCCCGACGCTCGGTCGCCGCGCACGCGCCAAAGTCGCGGGCGGGCTGCGCACCGACGCGGAGCAGCTCGGCGCAGAAATCGAGGCCAGGCTTGAGGCTGGGCGAAAGCTCGATGCCCTCGCGCGCGCCGCCGACACCCTCGCGATCACCCCTGCCGTGCTCGAGGCCGGCGATCCTGCCGCGCTCGCGGCCGCGGCTCTTCAGACGGAGCGTGATGCCGAGGCCGATGAGCAGCGGCTGCTGGGTCGCATCGCGGCGTTGAGAGCGCAGGCGGCTGCGGAGCGACCGAAAATCGACGCGCTCCGTCCGCTGCTCGGCGAAGCGTATTTGCTCGACCCTCCCGATCATTCCGAGCGGGTTCGTTCGCTGCGGGCGCAAGTCGCAGCGGCAGGCGAAGCTGCGCGCGAACTGGCGCGTGCCGGCGACGCGCGGCGCGTGCTCGCCGAGCTCGCGGACTCGCTCCGTACGCCGCCCGGGCACGATGACGCCGAAGGCGCCACTGCGCGCATCGCGATCCTCGACCGCTCGCGCGAGAGCCTTTTTCTCGCACGAGATGCGCTGTCCGACGTGCTTCGGGGAAAAGGGGCGCTGCGATTCGCCGACGCCGAACGTGACGTCTCCGAGCGAAGCGCCGTCGTCCCGGCGCTCGAAGCGCAGCTCGTGGCCTGTCGGGACGCGCTGCGCAGCGAGGAGGCCGCGTCGCAGGCAGGCGAGCGCGCGTGGGAGGTCGTCACACTCACACGACAGAAAGCCGAAGCCGCGCTTGAGGCCGCCCGCGCGCATGGCGATCGGCTGCGCGCCGAGCTCGACGCGCTCGCTGCTTCGTTCGAGTCGCCCGGCTCGTCGTCGGGGGCCTATGCCGCCCGCGTGTCTCGCGATGAGCGCGAGGCCGAGCTCCGGGCGCTCGAGCTTGACGAGCGGGCCTTCGCCACGAGGTCAGCGCTGCTCGATGATCGGCGCGCCCAGAGCGAACGCGCGCTCGGCGCCGCGCGGGCGAGGTTTGCGCAGGAAAACGAGGCCAAGGGCCCCCTGAGCGCGGCGTGGGAGCGGGCGCGCGATGCGGCCGAAGTCGCGGGCGTGCTGGCGAGCGCGACCTCTCCGAGGTTCGCCGATATCTATGCAGCGAGGCCGAGCGCCGCGCTGTGGCCCGAAGCGCGCAGTCGCGCCGAGTTGCTCGTCGAGCGCCTGCAGGCGGCGCGCGGCGCGACCGATGCGATCGCGCTGCTTCGCGCGGCCATCGCGGCCGCGGCCGAAGATTCGTCTCAGAGCTATTTGAGTGCGTGGGTCTGCGTTCGTGACTGGGTGCGCAGGCGGCTGCCCGCGCAGGTCGCGGACGTCGCCGAGCCCCTCGACGCGCTCGGGCGCCTGCATGACGATCTGGGAGGCCTCGAACAGCGCCTGTCGCGGCACGAAATCGATCTGCGCGGCGCCTCCGAAGACGTCGCGCGCGGCATCGAGGTGCAGCTGCGCCGGGCGAAGAATCAGGTTCGCCGCCTCAACCAGCAGCTCGCTGGCGTGACGTTCGGCAGCATCGCGGCGATTCGCGTGCAGATGCGCCGTATCGAGCGGATGGACCAGGTGCTGCGCGCGCTGCAGGAGGGCGTTGCGCAGGAGCTCCTGTTTCTACCTGGACTGCCGATTGAAGAGGCGCTCGACGAGATCTTTCGACGCTATGGCGGGGGAAAATCCGGTGGCCAGCGCATTCTCGATTACCGCGAGTACGTCGAGCTCGCGGTCGAGATCCGAAGGCAATCGACCGGCGAGTGGGAGTCGGCCTCCCCCACGCGCCTGTCCACCGGCGAGGCGATCGGCGTCGGCGCTGCCTTGATGATGGTGATTTTGACCGAGTGGGAGCGCGACGCGAACCTGCTCCGGCACAAGCGCGCATCGGGCTCGCTCCGCTTTCTGTTTCTCGACGAGGCCAACCGCCTGTCGCAGGACAACCTCGGCGTGCTCTTCGACCTGTGCAAGACGCTCGACCTGCAGCTGCTCATCGCTGCCCCCGAAGTCGCGCGGGCCGAGGGAAACACGACCTACCGACTCGTGCGGCGCGTGACGCAGGAGGGCCGCGAAGAGGTGCTGGTGAGTGGCCGGCGCACGGTCGCTATGCCGCAGCAGGTGCCGCCCGCGGGTGACGACGAGGCCGCTAAAGGTTAGCAGGGCGCTCGAAAAACACCCTGCTACTGCGTACCCTCGACAGCGCCGGCCGTGCAGCCCTGAGCAGGCCGCGCCACACCTCGCTGGTCAGCGGCAGGACACGAGCTGCCGAGCTTGAGAGCCGGGCTGCCGGCCTTGGGAAGCATGGTCTGCGTCGGTCCGCCGTTGCTGGCAATCGCGGACAGTGTGGGGTCGGCGAACGTGATCGCCGCGGCGCAAGGGGCATCGGGGCTTCCGCCAACTGCGTGATTGCCGGGAAACTGCAGGTTTCCCTGGCCCGTCGCGGTCACCTGACACTGCATGGGCGCCCCCGGGTTTTGGGCCAGGTTTCCAGAGAACAGGGAGTTGTCGATCGAAAGTGTGGGGTTACCAAAAATGGCGGCCCCGAAGCCGTCTGCGCGGTTGTCTGAAAATGTGATGTTGCGCAGCTCTCCGTTCACGCCAAAAAGGCACAGTGCTCCGCCCACGCCGCCCGTCGCGGTCGCCTCGTTCGCGCTGAACGTGTCGTTCGACCAATCGACGGTGGTGCCGTCGGACTGAACGGCGCCGCACCCCTTGGCCTTGTTGGCCACGAAGGTCGAAGCGGTGATCGACAGCGCCGAATTGTGAAAGTAGAGCGCGCCGCCGCCGCCCGCAGTCGCGAGGTTGCCGTCGAACGTCGAACGATCGATAACCGTCGGCTGCTTCGGGCCGTCGGGCGTGCGAAAAATCGCGCCGCCGAGCGCCGCGGCGCCCGCCTTGTTGCGCCGGAAAACGAGCCCGCAAAAGGTGTGCGTGAGGTCCGAGCCGCCGTCGATCGAGATCGCGCCGCCGTTGCCTCCGGACCCTGTCTGGTGCTGGCCATTTTTGGCGACCACGGAACACTTCGACGCGTCGTCACCGTTGGCGCCGTGGCCGACGGCGACGTTGTCTTCGAAGACCGAGTTGTAGACGTCGAGCTCGGAGTTGAGGCTCTCGATCGCGCCGCCGTTGCTCGCCGATCCGTTTCGGAATGTGCTGCCTGCGATGGTGACCTTCTTAGCTCCTTGAACCGAAATCGCGCCGCCTCCGACGTCGGGCCCGAGCGCTTCGGCCACGTTCGCGTCGAACACTGTGTCGAACACAGCGAGAACGCCGTCGCGGAAGTACAGCGCGCCGCCGTAGCCGTCGTAGAACCCTTGCGAGCACGGCGCGGCAGCGGCGGCGTATGCGTCGGCTCCGGCGACTTTTCCGTGCGAGAGCGACAGCCGCATCAGCGTGAGCTTCGCGTCGTTCTTTCGGAAGTCGGGGTGCTCGAAGCTCATGATGCGCACCTTCCCGCCGCCGTCGAGGGTCACCTTCCCGCCGCCGTCGATGATCGTGTCGACATCGGTGCGCAGGCTCAGCGTCTTGCCAATGGCGATGGTCGCGTGGTCGCCGCAGTTGAAGGTGATCGTTCCGCCTTTGGCCACTGCGCTCGCGAGGGCCGCCTCAGTGCAGGTGCCCGCGCCGGTGCCCACGATCGTGGTGGGTTTGCTGGTGTCTGGCGCGGAGATGGGCACGTCACAGGTGGCCGGAGTGGCCCCCGCGTCAGCGGCACCATCCACCGCGGCGCCCGCTTCGGCACGCACTGCAGCGTCGGTCTCGCCGGCATCGGGGGGGCTCGCGACGGTCGCGCCCGGATCGGTGCCGCAGCCGAGCACAACCGCCGTTACGAGCCACCCGGGGATTTTCATGAGCGCCTCTCGTAGCACAGCGCGCCTGACTCAGGAGATCGCGCGCGCCTGCGCACGGCGAATGCTCAGCGCGAGGCGATATCGAGCGCGAGGCCGATGGCGGCCGGCAGCGCTTGAACGAACAGAATCTTGCGCGACACGGTGATCGATCCGTAGACCCCCGCAACGAGCACGCATCCCAGAAAAAACGCACGAAGCGGGTGGGTCATCGCAGGCGCCGCTACCAGCGACCACACAAGGCCGGCGGCAAGAAAGCCGTTGTACAGTCCCTGGTTTTTTGCGAGAGACGCCGACGCGATCTGCTGCTCGGCCGTGCGCCCGAACGTCTTTTGCCCGTACGGCGTCGTCCACAGAAACATCTCGAGAACCATGAAGTAGACGTGCAAGAGCGCCACGAGGGCGGCGACGACAATGGCTGCGATCGACATTCCCCGAGCTTGTCGCACAGGTCGCGCCGCCGCGCGCATGTTTCTCAATTGCGTCACGCACGGGCGAGCCGCCCCCCGAGCGATCGCCGCAAATCGTCAGCTGCTAGCGATTGGGAGACTGCGCCGCGTGCACGTGGTCGACCGTCTTTTCGACGAGGCGCAAGAAAGCGCGGATCGATTTGTCGAGGTGGGGGATGGGCGTGTCTTCGAGGCGGGTGTGGGAGATGCCCGGCGACGACTGCGCAAAGACCATCACGGTCGGCATGAGGCCGGCCATTTCGGCCGCGTCGTGCAGGGGCCCAGACGGCAGCTCGGGCGCGCTGCCCGCGAACTCGCGCACGGACTCGGCGCACAGCCGGAGCAGCTGCTCGTCGAACAGACGGGGCTCGATCGCGAGCAGCGGGCGCCACTCGACGGTGCAGCGGTTCTTCTTCGCCGCGGCGCGCGAGGCCTTCTCGGCAGCCTTCTGCATCTTCGCGAGCACCTTTGCGTCGAGGGCCCGTAAATCGAGCGAAATCTCAGTGGCTCCGGGTACCGCAGTGACGAACCCGGGCTCGACTTTCACGACTCCGCAGGTCGCCACTACGCGCGTGCGCGGCGTGCGCCCCGACATGGCCAGCCCGATGTCGCGGCACGCCAGCGCGAACTCTGCAGCGGCGAGAAATGCGTCCTGACGAAGCGGGATCGGCGTCGCCCCGGCGTGCACGGCCTGACCCTTGAAGCGCACCGTGTGACGCTCGACGCCCATCGTGCCGAGCACCACGCCCACCGGCTTCTTCATCGCTTCGAGCACGGGGCCCTGCTCGATGTGAAGCTCGACATAGGCCTTCGGATCGAGCGCTTTCAAGTACGCGTGTGCTTCGCCCATCCGCGCCACGTCGAAGCCATTTTCGGCCATCGCGTCGGGGAGTTTCACGCCGTTGCGATCGACCAGATGCGCCAGCTCCTTCTGCGCATCGAGCGTGCCGGCAGAGGCCGCAGAGCCGGCGAGACTGCGACCGAAGCGCGCGCCTTCCTCGTCGGCCCAGTCGACGAGATGGAGGGTGACCGGAGGCGTGCCCGCAGCCTGGTGGCGGCGCAACACTTCGATGCCTGCCGTGACGCCGAGTACGCCGTCGAGCCAGCCGCCGCCCGGCACCGAGTCGAGGTGGCTGCCCACGATGACGCTGGCCTTCGTGGCGCCCGGGAGGGTGACCCACGCGTTGCCGGCTGCGTCGGTCTCGACGGGGAGGCCGAGCTCCGCGGTGACCCTCTCGGTGAACCATTTTCGCGCTTCACGCCACACGGGCCCCCACGCGACGCGCTGGGCGCCGCGCTCGTTGGAAGTGCGCGTCGCGAGCTCGCGAAGATTGGCAATCACGCGCTTCGAAGTGGGAGCGGTCAGGCGCTTGGATCGAACGTTCGGCATTGGGGTACTCGTGGGTTTGAAGGCAAAAGCCTACCGCAATCGCGCGGGGCGCGTGCGCCGACGATCGGAGACCGACGGGGCGAAAACGTCCACGTCGGGGGAGGGAAGCCCTTGACGAGGGCCGGTCGATCCCGACGCCCTTCGCGGGCCCGCTGAGAAATGGCCCGGCCTCGGCGCCCCCGTAGGCGCCGATCGCGTTGGCAAAGGCGTAGCCCGAGCTCCCGACCAATCCACAGCGCCGCGCGGCTCGCGTCCGCAGGGTGCGATTGGTACAATGAAGGATCATGCGCCTCGCCCCGCTTGTCGTGTTGCCTGCTCTGCTCGTTCTGTTTGGTGCGCTGGGAGCGTGCAGCGAGGGCAGCGACGCCCCCGGGCCCGTGGCCGACGGAGGCGCATCGTCCGAAGGCGGCGACGCCTTGTCGAACGCAGTGGCGACGTGCGACGCGTCGGGCGTTACCGAGGCGCAATTGCTGGGCGATCTGCAAGCGGGCCTGGCCGCCCTCGAGCCGGGTCGCCGGAGCGTGTGGAACGCGATCTACCGACTGAGCGCCGACGGCAGCGCCAACCCAGGTAGCGTCGGAGCGCTCACGTGGGACCCCACCCACGACTCGGCGACGCTCGACTCCGCGGATTTCGAGCGAAACGTCCCGATCGTGATCGCGAACAAGGCGCAAAGCGGCGCCAGCCACCATCTTGCGCTCGGCATGGTCGGCGTCGCGGGCGCTGCGCGATATGCCGTGTTCGGGGCAAACCTGATCCATACGATTGAGGCGGCAAAGGTGCCCGATGCGCAGCTGCAGGGGCTCGCCGAGGGCACGCTCGCGTGGCTGATGAAGAGCGATCAGCTGAAGACAAAGGCGTTCAAGGTGGTCGAGGCCCACCTGCCCAACCAGTATTACTTTCCGCACGAGCCTTCGACGCGAAAGTGGCTGTCGGAGACGTATCCGAGCGCCACACTCAATGCGGGATATTGCGAGAGCGCGCTGCTGGACGGGTGCCTCTCGGGAGCTGATCTGCTCGTGATCAGCATGGACACTGGCCCGGACAACAATCACGCTGTTCCCTACGACGGCGACGCCGTCATGAAGGCCGTGACGGCGGCGCAAGCGCGCGGGGTGCCGGTGCTGTATCTGCATTATTATCGCGAGCCGAGCGACCTGGGTCAGCGCCTGATGCGTCACTTTCGCATGACCGCCACGAGCAACTACTGGAACATCGAGCAGCTCGCGGGCTTCGATCCGAAAACGGATTATCCCGTCTCGGGCGATCTCGCCGCGCTGCGCGCCATGGTCGGCACGCTCCGCGAAAAGTCGCTCTCGATTGCCGATTATCAATCGTGCCTTCCAGCCGCCGATCACCTCTGGGACTGCGCGAGCGCGCCGTTTGCGGATAAGCTGATGACCGGCGCGACGGCGCTGCGCTCGGCCCTCAACGCGCTCGACTTGCAGGCCGAGCCCATTTGCGCAGGCGGCGACCGCAGGTTGCTCAAGGAGCTCGTGCTGCTCGGTGACAAATACCGATCAGGCGACGCGCTCACAAAGGCGATCGCCTATCCCGTCGATCCGGCCGCCGATCCAGCGGGGCTTGCGCGCGCCGCGTTTGCCGACCATGCCGTGCTGCTGACGCGCGGATCGAACGCCGCGCAGAGCGACCTGGGCTCGTACACGTGCGCGTGGTCCGACCGGATGGTCAAGACGTGCACGGGTGTTGGCTACGATCCCGCGACTGTGCCCCTCACGACAGTGACTGCGTCTGCGTCAGTGCCAGCCTTTTCGTCGTGGACGTCGACGGGCGCCTACGCCGTTCCGGGCGTTGCGCTCACCGTCACGCGCACCGATGCGCTCGGCTCCGGGGTCGTCGTGCGCGCGATGGTCGGCTTTCAGCGCGCCGGCAGCACGCACTCGCTCGCCAAAGGGAAATACACGCGCCCCCAGTACTTGCAGAGTGCAGCTGTTCTGCTCGCGCCCAGCCAGCCGGTGGTGCTCTCGACGCCCTACGGAGGCCCCGTCTACTTGCAAATATCGCCGAGCGATGCGGCGGCGCCGGGGCCGGCGCCCGTGACGGTGAAGCTCGAGCGCGTGGGGCGTCATCCTGCCGTTCTCGACGTGTCCGATCCGGCGCAGCTCGCCGCGTTTCCGGCCGATCTCCAGAGCAACCCGTTGCCGCACGTCGATCTGCGGGCGCCGGGCTTCGAGATTCACCTGCGCCGCGACAAAGTGCTGGCGACAGTGGCCAAACAATACGGCGGAGATACGGCTGCGTTCCTGAACGATATTCGCCATAACTACATTGACCAGGTCTACGGCCTCGCTGGTTTCAAGTTGCCGGGAGTGCCGCTCAGTAAGAGCCTGTCGGCCGACGTGCAGGCCGAATGCGCTCACTTCGGGTGGAACTGCACGGACGAGACGGTGCACGTTCGCAAGACCGTGCAGCACGCGAACTTTGATGAGTATGCGCTCTGCGGCGATGGGTGCTCGGGCAATCCGTTTGATGCCGATTGGAGCATTGATCCGATTGGCTGGGGCGAGTCGCACGAGCTCGGGCACAACTTGCAAATGAAGCAGCTCAACATTGCCGTGACCGACGCCGCCCACGCCGATGACTGGTCGACCTACAAAGACCGCGCGACCGAGAACTCGAACAACATGTTTCCGTACCACACGCTCTGGAACTACCGCCGCGTGGTGAAGGGCGATGTCGGACCCGTCGCCGATGGTCACATGGACCACAAAGACCTCTTCGCCGCGGTGCAGTCCGACCTCGCGGGCCTGACGCGCGCCGTGAACAATGTGCAGCGGCGCGTCGTGTTCGACAGCAAGTGCAACCGCCTCGGCGACTACCCCGCCGCCAGCGCCGGCAACCGGTTCGACGCGATATGGCTCGACGGCGGCTATGCTGCGAACAACGGACTACGAATGAGCTTCTACTTGCAACTGCCGCTCATGGCGCACGGCCAGCCGCTCGCCGGCGGCACGGTGCTAAGCAACGGCTTCGACTTGATCGTGCTGCTGTATGAGCAGGCTCGGCTGTTTCAAGCCGCGGCCGCCACTACGGCCACGTGGTCGTCGGGTCGCGCAGCGCTCGGGTTCGAGACGTTTCCGTTCGACGGCCACGCGACGTACGCGGCCAACACGGTATCGGCAATTCCCGGAAACGACTTTCTCGTCGTCGCGCTCTCGTGGCTAACTGCAAAAGACTATCGACCTTATTTCGACAGTCGCGGCGTGCGCTACAGCGCGCTGGCCTCGAAGCAAGTAGACGCGCACGTGGCCGCCAAGCGCGTCACGGGCGTGGTCGACGCGCGCATGTTCGCGCTCGGCGCTGAGTTGCCCACGCTGCAGCTGGGCGCCGCACCCCGCGTCGCGCTCGACGGCGTGGCCAAGTGGCCCGTCGACGGCTGGCACCCGTCGATGTGCCCGTGAGCCTGCTCTCCGTCAGCGGGCCACCCGCGCGTCGCGGCAGGGCGCATTGCGCGCCAGGGGCTGCGCGCTGTGTGGTACCAATATGGGATGATCGGTCGCGCCGAATTCCTGGGTATAGGTCTGGCCGAGGCGACCTGCGCGGTCTGCGCGAGCCTCGCGGCCGATCTGCCGGCTAGCTGAGTCGCCGGGGCGCTCTGATGCTCTTGCGCTCCGTCTCTGTCGCGCCGCTCGCGGTGCCGCTGGTCGATCCGTTCGTCATCGCCACGGCGCGGGTAGACGCGACGCCGTCGGTCCTGGTCCGCGCCGAGTTCGACAGTCGCGGCAGCGTCACCGTCGGGCTGGGTGAAGGGGCCTGTCTGCCGCCCGTTACGCGTGAGACGCCCGCAGACGTGATCGCCTCCCTCGAGCAGCTCGCGCCGTCGCTGACAGGCAAGTCCTTCGACGCGCCCACGATCGACGATTTTCAGCGCCTTGTGGGAGGCGCGCTCGCCGATGCACCGGTCGCGCGCGCGGCGCTGCAGGTCGCAGTGCTCGATGCGTTCGCGAGGGCTCATCGCAAGCATATTGCACGTATTCTGCGCCCCGATATTGCGCTTCCGGCGACGGTGGCGACCGACATGACGCTGCCCATCTTGCCCGCGGCGCGCATGGTCGAGCTCGCGGTGGCGTGGCGCGCCCGAGGCTTTCGCACGTTCAAGGTCAAGGTCGGCAAAGATCCCGACGCCGATCGGCGCGTGCTCTTCGCCGTGGCCAACAAGGTGCAGGATGCACGTTTCCGGATTGACGCGAACGAAGGCTATTCGCCGGCCGAGGCGCTCTCCCTGGCGCGCGCCTGTATCGCCCGCGGACTGTCGCTCGAGTGCTTTGAGCAGCCTTGCGCCCGCGAAGACTACGGGGCGCTCGAAGAGGTGCAGGCGGGACTTCCGAGCGTGCCCGTGATCGCCGACGAGTCGTGTCGCGATGAAGCCGACCTCGACCGCCTGCTCGCGGCGCCGCACCGGGTGGGCGGCATCAACCTCAAGCTCGTGAAGCACGGCGGCCTGCTCGAGGCGTTCGCGCTCGGCGCGCGCGCGCAGCGGCAGGGGATGCGCGTCATGGTCGGTGGCATGGTCGAAACGCGCCTCGGCATGAGCGCAGCGGCGGCGCTCGCGGTCTGCTTTCGGGACGTGATGGCCGATCTCGACACTGCGTGGCTGCTCACGCACGACCCGTTTGCAGGGGGCTACGAAGCCTCCGGAGAGCGCTACGTCGTGGGCCGCGGTCACGGTCACGGCGTCGACATCGCGCCGTGACCGGACTGCGCCAGCAGGCCGTTGAAGAGCACCCTGCTGGCCTTTCATCTCGGGGAGGCAGGTCCCCACCCCGAGCAATTGGCTCCGCCAATTTCTGGCAGGGTGTTTTTCGAGCGCCCTGCGAGCGAATCAGGGGAGCCGCTGGCTGAGGGCTCCGAGGTAGTCGCGCTTGCCGATGCTCACGCCGTTGTGGCGAAGAATCGCGTACGCGTGCGCGAAGTGAAAGTAGAAGTTCGGCGTCACGTGTTCGATGAAGTAATCGGCGCACGACATGACCTTTCCCTCCCACCGGGGCTGCGTCACTGTGCGCGCTGCGGCGCCTTCGAAGTCGGCTGCAGTCAGGCCATCGAGATAGGCCACTACGACGCGCACGCGATCGCGCAGCTCCGCAAACGTTTTTTCGGTATCGGGCTGCGCGGGGGCCTCTTTACCTGTGATGCGGGAGGCGCCAAGCTTCGCGGTGTCGCACGCGACTTGAATTTGCCGCGCGAGCGGAAACTGGTCGGGAGACAGGCGAAGATCGAGGAGCACGTTGACGTTGAAGCCCTTGCTCGCAGCGAGGGCCTCGGCCGCGTCGAACCACTTGTCGAACTGGCCGAGTTGCTTCTTGATTTGACCGAATATTTCCAAATACATGGCGCGAACGTAGCCGCGAACGCACCGGACGCGCACGCGAATCGACCGCGCTCCGCGTCGCTACCGCGTCGTCACATCGGCGAGCTTGTACGCGCCGTCCGTCGTCACGCCGGCGATCGCGAGGGGCAACGCACCGCGATACCCGGCCGGGTCGACCACCTTCACGTACAAGCCATATTTCGCGGACGGAAGGCTGCTTGGCAGTTGGAAGCTGTCAGAGGTCGGCGCCGCCGCGGGTGCGGGCACCATGCGCCGCAGCACGACCTGCGAGCTGGCCTCCCAGACGACCGTAGCGGCATCGCTGCGCAGTTGCACTTTCACGGCCCAGTCTTCGTAGGTCGGAGCGACGCCGAGGTTCTGCCAGTCGAGCCGAACCTTGACGGCGCCGCCGCCTTGCAGCGCGCCGGATAACTCTCCGCCGGTCACCACGAGGCGATACCCGGCCAGGTGCGCGGCCGCCCGCACATTGGCGATCAGCGTCGGGTCTGTTGGGCTCTCGAGGTTGCCGTTCGACAGCATGGCGACGTGGTAGCGCTGCACTTCGGCGGGGAGCGCTCCGTAGAGCGTGAAGCCGCCAACAGTCGACCCGCCGCCTGCCGGCTCGCCCGTCACCGGCGCGAGCTTCCAACGGTCTGCGATCGCCTGGCCGAACGTGAGCCCGTTGTACTTTGTCGGGTTATTTTCGAGCATATCGGCGAGCCAGGAGCGCTCCCAACCCCAGCTGTCGCGCCGCCATCCGAGCACGCCGCGCTTGGTCTGTGCTGTGAGTGCATAATAACCGACCGACGGATCTTGGATGGCGCTGGTAACAGGGCCCGCGAACGCCGACATGGGAATCGTCTGCTGAAACTCGGGATAGGCGTTGAGGTTCGCGTCGATGACGCGCTTGGCGCTCGCGCCGGTCATTGCGGTGTTGGGCGGCTCCTGCGCCGTCCACGGGTAATTGTGCCACTCGCCCCAGTTGCCAAATCCGTTGATCTCGATCACGCCGATCGCCGTGGCGTACGCGACGCCCTTGTAGCTCGACGCGGCAATGTGGCTCGCGACCGCCGTGTGGAGCTGCTCCCATTCGGTGAGGTACGACGCGCTGTTCCAGTTCGGCACCCAGAAGTTGTCGGGTGTCTCGATCCAGTCTTTGATGGGCTCGGCCTGCATTTTGTTGTGGGCGAACAGCGGGTAGGTCAGCTTGCCGCCGCCGACCATCTGCGGCTTGAAGCCAAGCGTTCCCATCGGAATGATCGCGAAGTGAAACTTCCGCCGCGCGTCGATCGCGTGCTGAATCTCGGCGTCGAACATTGCCCATTTGTAGTTGCCGGCGTCGTCTTGAATGTCGGTCCACTTGAAGCGCATGTAGTCGTCGAAGCAATTGCCCACTTGCGGGCTGGCGTCCGCCGGGAAGCTCACCGCCCAGCCGCCGATCCACTGCTCCAGCGCCCGGAAGGGGCCGGGCACCTCGGTCGTTGCAGGCAGGAGCGTAGGCGAGAAGCTGACTGTCGCTGCCTGGATGGCGCCTCCGCCGTCGCCGCTGCCGCTGTCGCCCGAGGTCGCTGCGCCGTCGATAGCCGGTAGGGCGCCTCCGCCGTCGCCGGGCGAGTCTTCGGTCGCCGAGCAGTGCGCCGAAAGCAGCAGCGGAAAGAGCGTTCCGAGGCGAAACAGATCAGGCGTGCGCAGCTTCATATTTTCTCTCTTTTTTTTCACGCATGGCGACATCTGGCGCCGTGCGCGCAGACAGCGGCGGTCCGTTGACGTACGCCTGAGGATATCAGTGTTTGCTGCGCGTTCGCGAGCGTTGCGGTTTTGCGGCTGCCGGCGGTTCGCGAAGGCGCCCGCGCGCGGCGAGCCTTCTGCTACCCTCGCGAGATGAGCGAGCACTTCGACGTCCTCGTGGTCGGGGCAGGTTTGTCGGGCATCGGCGCGGCTTACCATCTGAAAACCCGATGTCCTGAGAAGAGCTTTGCGATCCTCGAAGGTCGCGAAGCCATCGGGGGCACCTGGGATTTGTTTCGCTATCCGGGCATTCGCTCCGACTCCGACATGTTTACGCTGGGCTATTCGTTTAAGCCGTGGACGGATCCCAAGGCGATTGCCGACGGACCGTCGATTCTTCGGTACATTCACGAGACGGCGCGCGAGCACGATCTCGAACGCACGATTCGCTTCGGTCACCGCGTGACGCGGGCCTCGTGGTCGACGCCGAAGGCACGTTGGGAGCTCGAGGTGGAGCGCTCGGGCGGTCGCGAACCGGTCACGCTGACGTGCAACTTCCTTTATTCGTGCGCGGGATACTACCGTTACGATCACGGTCACACTCCCGACTTCGCCGGCCGCGATCGCTTCGCCGGGCGCGTCGTGCATCCGCAGCACTGGACCCCCGATATCGAACATGCCGGCAAACGCGTAGTGGTCATCGGCAGCGGAGCGACGGCCGTGACGCTCGTTCCGGCGCTCGCGAAGACGGCGGCGCACGTCGTGATGCTGCAGCGGTCTCCGACCTATGTCGTGTCGAGGCCCGCGCACGACGCGATAGCTGACGGCCTTAGAAATCACCTTCCGTCCAGGCTCGCGTACGGGCTTTCGCGCTGGAAGAACGTTCTGGTCGGTATGGCGTTTTTTCAAGTGTCGAGAAGGCGACCGGCGCTGACAAAAAAACGCATCGTCGACATGGTGCGCGCGGCCGTCGGACCGGACGTCGATGTCGACCGGCATTTTTCTCCCGGCTACAATCCCTGGGATCAGCGGGTTTGCCTCGTGCCTGACGGCGATTTGTTCGACGCGCTCAGGCAGGGGCGGGCATCGGTCGTCACCGACGCCTTCGAGACGTTTACCGAAAAGGGCATTTTGCTCAAGTCAGGGCACCACCTTGACGCCGATCTCGTCGTCACCGCCACGGGGCTCGAATTGCTCTTCCTCGGAGGCATGCAGCTTGAGGTCGACGGCGCGCGGATCGATCCCTCCGAACGCCTTAGTTACAAGGGGATGATGCTCGACGGGGTGCCCAATCTCGCGTGCGCGTTCGGTTACACCAACGCGTCGTGGACGCTCAAAGCGGACTTGACTGCCGAGTACGTTTGTCGCCTCTTGCGGCACATGGACTCGGTCGGCGCCAGCCACTGTGCGCCGCGCAATACCGATCCCGACGTGGGTCGCGAGCCGTTTATCGACTTTTCGTCGGGTTATGTGCAGCGCGGGGCTGGGCGCTTTCCGAAGCAGGGCTCGAAACACCCGTGGAAAGTCTATCAAAACTACGCGCTCGACATCGTCGCGCTCAGGCTCGGGAGCCTCGTCGACGGTGCGATGGAATTCTCGGCGGCGCGGCAGGCTCGGGCGCCGACCGCCGCTGCCGGCGACGCTCCCGGGCGCGTGTCGGGCCACTCGGGCGGGCGCGAGTGATCGTCGTCGCGGCAGTGGGCGCAATTGGATCGCAGGCAGGGAGGCATGGGATGAACAGCTTGTTTGCAGTCGCGCGCGCGGCGGCGATTTGCGCCGCGATCGCCAGTTGCCGCAGTGCGACCAGCCCGGCAGACGACTCCCCTGCGCGCGGCACCGACGCGTCGGTTACGGATGGCCTGCTCGGGCCCGACGCGGCCGCCTTCGACGCCTCGGCGGTTGACGCCCGCGCGATCGACGCCGGGGATATGGCTGCGATTCACGTGCTGTTCATCGGCAACAGCTACACGTTCGTCAACGATCTGCCCGGCATGCTTCGCGCGCTGGCGGCTTCGTCGCACGCGGCGCCGTCGATCACGACCGAGCAGGTGACTCCCGGGGGCACGACGCTTCAGGACAACTATCTCGGGCCCGACGCGCGGCCGGCGATTGCCAAGAAGGCGTTCACGCATGTTGTGCTTCAGGGGCAGAGCGTCGAGCCGCTGCTGCAGCCGGCGGTGTTTGAAAAGTACGCGCTGCTCTTTGCCGGTGAGGCGCGCGACGCGGGCGCCGTGCCCACATTTTACGAGACCTGGGCGCGAAGGTCGGGCGACGCATTCTATCAGGATCCCCTGTCGGGAGGTTCGCCCGGCGCGATGCAGGACACGCTGGCGACCGAGTACGCGAAGGTCGCTGCTGCGGGGCCATCGGGGACGCTCCTCGCGAAGGTCGGTGACGGATGGCGTTCTGCGCTCGCGACCCAGCCGGGCATTGTGCTGCACCAGCCCGACGGCTCGCACCCCACAGTCGCAGGCACGCTGCTCGCCGCGTATGTGCTCTACATCAAGCTGACCGGGCACGACGTGCCGGCAGCGAGCGCGGTGCCTGCGGGCGTAACCCCGGCCGACGCCGCTGCGCTCCACGCGATCGCGCTGTCGGTCACGCACTGATCGCAGGCGCGCGCCCCGCGACGATCGCTTCACCACGGAGGCCAACATGGCGACAACCAGCACATACTTGAACCTGGCGGGCCAGACCGAGGCTGCCTTTTCGTTTTATCGCGAGGTCTTCAAGACCGAATTCCTCGCTCCGCCGCTGCGCATGCGCGACATTCCCGGGGCTGGCGATGGGCCCGGCATCGGTTTGGCCGATCCGGACCTCATCATGCACATCGAGCTGCCTATCGTCGGTGGCCATGTGCTCACGGGCTCCGACGCGCTCCCTCTTGGGGGCGCCGTGGTCGTGGCCGGCACGAGCGTGCTCATCAACCTCGAGCCCGACACGCGCGCCGAGTCGAAGCGTCTGTTTTCGGCGCTCTCCGCGGGAGGCTCGGTGACGACGCCGCTGCACGAGGCGCTGTGGGGTGCCTATTTTGGAAGCGTCACCGACAAGTTCGGAGTGCACTGGAGGGTGAGCTTCGCACGGGGGTAGCAGGGTGTTGCCGGCGCCGCGCATCGCCGGTTGCGGCGCGGCCTCAGCGACTACAGCGCGTTGACGTAGTCCTGCAGGTGTCGCTGCTCGTCGGATGACAGCGCAGCGTAGCGGTTGCGCGAGGCGGCCGCTTCGCCGGCGTGAGCCAGGATCGCGCCGTCGATGGTCGTCGCCCTGCCGTCGTGAAGATAGGGTCCTGAGGCGCGCGCACCCCACAGCGGCGCTGTCTTCATCTGGGTCGCAGTGGCGGCGCCCTGGGCGATCCCGTCTCCGAGCGATCCCATGTCGTGAAGCAGCAAATCGGAATACAGGCGAACTTCGCGGTGCGAGAGCGCCGCGACCGCGCTGGCTCCGGTCTTCATGCTCGGCGTGTGGCAGTCCGCGCATCCGGTGGCTCGAAAGATCGCGTCTCCTGCGCCGCTTTGGGCGGCCGCAAGAGCAGGCGGAGGGGCCAGCAGGCGCATGAAATCGGCTGCGTGGTCGATGTCGCCCTTGCCCGTAATCGGGTCTACTTGATCTTCGGGATCGGCCACGTGGTCGCTCGCCGCGAGCCGCGCGAGATCGCCATTCGGCGCGTTCTCTTCGGGGAAGAAGCGGCTGGTGATCCCCATCTCGTTTACGTAGGCGTCGCCCGCGAAGTGCAGCAAAGTGGCGACCTGTGCCTTCCAGCCGAAGCGGCCGACGCGCGACTTGCCCGTGGTTACGTCTGTGACGAACGCCACAGTACCGCGCACGCCGGTCACGCCCGAGCGCGAGGCGTTTTCGATGATCGTGCTGTCGTCGATTGCCTCGATCAGCCCCATTCCGAACAGCGGCGTCGACTGGCGAAATGCCGCGACGTTTGCATCGGCCGGGACGATCTCTTGCGCCGCGAGGTCGATCGACGAGCTCTGCAGGAGCGATCCGCCTCGGCTGCTGAGCGGGTCGAACACGCCCGCCGTCAGCTTGCCGAAGCGCGTGACGCGAATGCTCGTGCTCCCACCCACTGCAGGCGAGCTGTGGCACACGAAGCAGCCCGTGTTGTTGTAGATCGGCCCCAGTCCCCCTTCCGGCGTCTCCTGATTTTGAAATTCTTCGAGCCCGTCGGCGAAGTCCTTGAGCTCCGCAGCGGTGAGCTCCGCGAGCGGCGCGCCAAAGATCCCTGAGCCTGCGACAGGAGGCGAATTCGAGCCGGGCGCGTGCCGTCGTGCTCCTTGTTTTCCGTCGTGCGGACCTCCGTTTGTCGCGTTGGGGCTACCGGTTCCATCGAGCGGCGAGGCGCCGGACGGTCCGCTGCAGGCCGCGATGACGATCGCGGTCAGCCCGAGGCCGAAAGCCAGTGATTGGCGGGTCGTGAGCATGCGACCTCCGCGTGCGACCGGTCGCACGGGAGCGTGACGAGGCTTGTTCATGGGGGTCTCCTGATCGGCAGCGATGCGATCGAAGGGGCGGGGAGTAACCGACACCCGATCTGTTGCCGCGCGCCGTGCTGGAATTCAGACGGATTGCAGGCGGGCGAGTGGCTGCACTCCGCCGTCGTCGCTGCGGCCGATCGGCCCGGGCGCGGGCGCAGCTGCGTTGACCGCGTCGCCGAGCCCGCGCGACAATGCGAGAGAACCTCTGCATCGATATCGACATGCACCCTCCCATCGCCCCTTCGACTCCCGACGAAGCGCTCGCTCAAGTGCTCGCGATGCTGCTCGTCGCGGGCTACGCGGAGCTGGGTCGCGGGATGTGCGCGTGGCCTGGCAGTGTCCCGTGCGAGACGATCGTGGTCGCCGGATCGCTCGTTGCGTTCATGGTCGACGAGGGCGATCGGAAGCGCCTCGCGCGCCACTTCTCGCACGATCCCCGCCGATCGCTGCGCGACAACGTGCTTTGGGTGAAGGGCTCGGCGGGCGGCGAACTCGTTGCCGTGGTCGGAGGAAACCATCCCCTGGCGCAGCGCGTGCTGCACCCGTCGCCGCCCGTTGCTGCTCGCCCCCGCCCGCCGCTGCCCCACCCCATCGACTTGCGACACATAGGTCGCCTCGGGGCCGCCACGGGCGAGGCATGGCTGAAAGCGCTGATGGGTCGCAGCCCCGAAGCAGCGTGGGTCGGCCCAAACGGGCAGCCCGACGGTGTAAACTTCGCGACGTTCAGCGCGCCGCTCGCGCTCTCGCCCGCGCTTCGGAGCGAGGTTGACGCGCTCGGCGGCAGGGTCCACGAGGAGGGCGGCGGCGTCGTCCGAGTCGAATTCTTCGACGAATGGCTGTGCCTGGCGTGCCGGGGCTGAACGCGGCGGCGCTCAGGCTTGCGGCGCGTGACCCTCGCGCGCGACAACCTCGGCGATCGCGCGCGTGAGCTCGGGAGTCGATACGGGTTTGTCGAGCATCAGCGGAGCCACCCGCCCGATGAACGCGCGTGAGCGCTCGGTAAACGCGCCGCCGCTGCAGAAAATGATGCGCCGCTCGAGACCGGGCCAACGCGCCTCGACTTCTTCGTAAACCTTGGGTCCGTCCATGCCCGGCATCATCAGATCGCACACGATGACGTCGTAGTCGCGCTGCGCGCTCAGCAGCTCGAGGGCTTCTTCGCCGCCAAGCGCGATATCGACCTCGCACGTTCGCAGGTAGATGCGGTAGCACTCGGCCACGAGCGCCTCGTCGTCGACGACGAGCACCTTCGCGCGGAGAGCGGCAGGGGCCAGTGCCGGCTCGGGCAGCTTGCGCACCGACGGGGCCTCGGCCGCGGCGATCGGGAGCGAAATGAAGAACGTGGTTCCGGCTCCGAGCTCGCTGACGAACCGAAGCGTTCCGCCGTGCTGCTCGGCGATGTCAAGGCACAGCGGCAGCCCGAGGCCCGTGCCCAGCTCGCTGGGTTTGGTGGTGAAAAACGGCTCAAAAATGCGATCGCGCAGCGAATCGGGAATGCCGCCGCCGGTGTCGCGTACCGACACGACGACGCGGTCACCCTCGCGCGCCGCGGAGATCGCGATCTCGTTCTGATCGGGGGCTCCTTCGCCGACGGCGTGGGCGGCGTTGGTGACGAGGTTCGTGAGAAGCTGCGCGAGGAGCGTGCGATCGCCGCGCACAAAGAGGCCGCGGTCGAGATCGATGGTGAACGCGGCGCGCTGCGAGACGAGCGACGAGGTCATCCGCCGGACCATCTCGACCACGTCGGCGAGCCCGAGACGCTCGGCGCGAAAGCCGTCGACGCGCGAGAACGGCAACAGCGCGCGGGTCACGGCGCCCACGCGCTGCACTCCCTCTTGAAGCGCGGCCAGCGGAGCCGCTCCCTGCTCAGACAACGCGACCCGCTGCAGCGTGTCGATTGCAGTCTGCATGTATTGAAGCGGGTTGTTGATCTCGTGCGCGACCGAAGCCGCGAGGTGGCCAAGCGACACGAGTCTGTCGCTGTGCAGGAGCCGCTGGCGCGTCTCGGCCAGCTCGTGGTTCGATCGCTCCAGCGCGTGCTCGCGGTCGACCTGCGCCGACACGTCGCGCGCGATGACCAGATACTGGCGGCGGCCCATGAACTCGTACGTCTGAATGCGCACGTCGGCGATAAAGCGCGAACCGTCCTTTTTCCGCATGGCGTGTCGCGGCTCGTGCCCTTCACCGCTCGCTTGCAGCGAAGCCGACATCCGCGCGACGCTGGCCGCGGCCTCAGGGCCTCCGAGGTTGGCGCCCGTGAGCTTGAGAAATTCTGTGCGCGAGTAGCCGAACAGCTCGCACGCCGCGGGGTTGACGTCGACCGCGTGCGCGTCGTCGAAGTCGAACACCATGATGGCGTCGCCTGCGCGCTCGAGCATCACGCGAAAGCGCTGCTCGGACAAGACGAGCGCCGCGATGCTGGAGGCCGCCTCGCGGTTGCCCCGGGTAGAGCTGAGCAGTGGCTCCAGAAACTGACTGACTATGATTGCGCCAGCGACCGACTGCCCGTCTGCACCAGGTCGCGGCGTGACGGAGACGAGCTGCTCGACGGCAGTGCCATTTTTGCGTAGCCCGACGAGGCTGCCCCGCCACGGCTGGCCGTCGCGCACGTGACCGCGCAGCGTCGCGTAGAGTGCCGGTGCGTGCACGGGGCTTTGCAGCAAGCTGAACGCGTCTCGCCCGATCGCCTCGTCCGATGCGTAGCCGGACAGCCGCGCGAATGCGGCGTTGGTCCACTGCAACACGCTGTCGGGCCCGACGATCGCGACGGCGTCGGCTACCTGATCGAGCGCTGACTCGAGCGCCTTCGCGCGCTGACGATCAGCGACGGGAGCGCTGGCACCGGTGGGCGCGTCGGTCGCTGCTTCAGGTGGGCCAAAATTCGCCAACGCGCGCGCATCTTATCACCTAGAGGGCGACAGCGCACGCGCGGCGAGGTGATTCGCCCGCGATGCGTGCCCTGCAGCATCGACGAAAAAGCGGCGACGCCCCGGGTCGGACGCCGCCGCGGAGGCGCTCGGTTTCAGACGTCGTTCAGGCGATGAACGTCAGCTTCTTGCCGGCGAGAGAAAACGGCTGGTTGCCGAACACCTGATAGACGGCGTCGACCTGGCCGATCCGCTGACACTGCCGATCGAGATCGTGATCCCGCCTGCAGACGTCAGCGTAACGGCTCGACTTGTCGCGCGCGGCGCGGTGGCGGTATGTTCGCTCAATGCATCGCTCGGGTCTGGTGCTCGTAGCGGCGGCGTTTCCGCTGGCGTGGATTGCCTGTCAGGGGCCCACAGCCGTGCGCGCGATCGCCTACACTGAAGTGCCTTGCGACACGCAGGCGCCGGTGGCGGTCGTCGTGGCGTCGGATCTCGCAGAGCTGAACGCGAAGCTCGCGGCTGGAATTGTGTCGTCGACGCGGGCGGGGTGTTCGGGGGGCCTCGTGGGCGATCTCGTCGTCACGCCTCCCGGCGCAAACGACGGCCCGATCGCGTTCGCGCTGCTGACGCGGGCCGATGGTCAAACGCCCGATCGCTGCGGCGATCCAACGTTGGGCGCGTCGGATCGCAGCCAGTGCATCGTAGCCAAGCGCGCGCTGCGTTTTCGGTCGCATGAGCAGGTGGACGTACGGGTCGACTTGCGCGGGGCGTGCCGGGGCATCGCGTGCGGCGCGGAGCAGACGTGCGTGAAGGGAACGTGCGTCAGCGCGCAAGTAGCGAGCGTCTGCGCGGGCACCTGCACCGAGACTGATTTGACCGTCGGTGACGCAGGCGTCGCGCCAGGGCTGTGCGATCCGCTGCCACCGCCGACGGGGCATGTCGTGGAAGTGTCCGATGTCGCTTCGCTCGTCGCAGCCGTGAGCGGCGCGTCACCCAACGACACGATCCTGATCGCTGACGGAACCTACTCCCTGACAGGCGCGCCGCTGCTCATCGAGGCCGAGGGCGTGACCTTGCGCTCGAAGAGCGGCAAGCGCGACGCGGTCGTGCTCGACGGAGGCTACGATCCCGGCGCGGGTGCGATGCCCATCACGATCCACGGCTCGCACGTCACGGTCGCGAGCCTCACCGTGCAGCGCGCCTACTATCACCCGATCCACGTCGCGTCGCTGAACGCAGACATCAAAGGCACGCTGCTGTACGATCTTCACGTCATCGATCCCGCCGAGCAGGCGATCATGATCCACGGAGACCCCGCGTTTACGCACTTCGCCGACGACGGAGTCGTCGCGTGCTCGAAGATTGAGCTCACGGCTGCCGGGCGCGCGCAAGTGCGCAACAACTGCTTCACGGGCGGTGTCGATGCGCATGCGGCCCGCGGCTGGACGGTGCGCGACAACTGGATCGAGGGCTTTTATTGCAGCGCGGGGCTCGCGGAGCATGCGGTGCACTTCTGGAGGGGCTCGCGCGACACGACGGTGGAGCGAAACGTGATCCGCGACAACGTGCGCGGCATCGGGCTCGGGCTCGGGCAGGGGGTTGCGGGTCGAAGCTATGCCGACCAGCCGTGCGGCGGCGCGGCGAACATGGGGTCGTATGGCGGCATCGTCCGCAACAACGCGGTCTCTGCGCAGGCCCCGGAGCTGTTCGGATCGCAATCAGGGTTCGACACGGGCATCGGACTCGAAGAGTCGTGCGAGGCGGTCGTCGTGCACAACTCGGTGGCCTCGACGCAGCCTCCCGGGTCGTCTTCGCTGGAGGTCCGGTTCGCGGCGACGCGCGCGACGGTGACGAACAACTTGCTGAGCGCGGCATTCAAAGTTCGTGACGGCGCAGCGTCGCAGGCCGCGGGGAACGTCGAGCAGGCACCGCTGTCGCTCTTTCGCGACGTTCCGGCGGGCGACCTTCACGTGACGATCGCGGCTGCGCCCAGGGGAATCGCCCTGCCGTCCGGGCTGGCGGATCGGGATATCGACGGCGACGCGCGCGCCATCGCGAGCCCGGCCGTCGGCGCAGACGAACCTTGAGGGCGCTCAGGGATGCGGGGATGAGCGACCGCGCTGGTCGGTGCGGCGCGAATCGCATGTAGATTGCACGCACACCGTCCCGTGCGCGCGCTTGGTCTCTGCGCGCCCCGAAGCCGCTTCACTCCGCCCTCGCTGCCCGCCGTCGCTGCTGTTAACATGCGCCGTTATGCGCAAATTGTTCACGACCGCCGCACTGCTCGTCGCCGCGTGCGGCGAAACCGAGCCTGCTGCTCCGCCCGTGGCGGCCGATGCCGGCGACGCGGCGTCGAGCCTGGATGCATCGCCCGGGCGCGATGCGAGCGTCGGTGACGGAGGCGTCGCGCCTGGGTTTTGCGCCCCGCTGCCTCCGCCGACGGGGCATGTCGTGGAAGTGTCCGATGTCGCGTCGCTCGTCGCAGCCGTGAGCGGCGCGTCACCCAACGACACGATCCTGATCGCTGACGGAACCTACTCCCTGATCGGCGCGCCGCTGCTCATCGAGGCCGACGGCGTGACGTTGCGCTCGAAGAGCGGCAAGCGCGACGCGGTCGTGCTCGACGGAGGCTACGATTCCGGCGCGGGTGCGATGCCCATCACGATCCACGGCTCGCACGTCACGGTCGCGAGCCTCACCGTGCAGCGCGCCTACTATCACCCGATCCATGTCGAGTCGCTGAACGCAGACATCAAAGGCACGCTGCTCTACGATCTTCACGTCATCGACCCCGGCGAGCAGGCGATCAAGGTCAATGGCGGCGAGCCCGCGTTTGCCCACTTTGCCGACGACGGAGTCGTCGCGTGCTCGAGGATTGAGCTCACAGCTGCCGGGCGCGCTCAGGTGCGCAACAACTGCTACACGGGTGGTGTCGATGCGCACGCGGCCCGCGGCTGGACGGTGCGCGACAACTGGATCGAGGGGTTTTATTGCAGCGTGGGGCTCTCGGAGCACGGCGTGCACTTCTGGAAGGGCTCGCGCGACACGACGGTGGAGCGCAACGTGATCCGCGACAACGCGCGCGGCATCGGGTTCGGGCTCGGGCAGGGGGTCGCGGGTCGAAGCTATGCCGACCAGCCGTGCAGCGGCGCAGCGAACCTGGGCTCCTACGGCGGCATCATCCGCAACAACGCGGTGTCTGCGCAGGCCCCGGCGCTGTTCGGATCGCAATCAGGGTTCGACACGGGCATCGGACTCGAAGAGTCGTGCGAGACGGTCGTCGTGCACAACTCGGTGGCCTCCACGCAACCTCCCACATCTTCTTCGCTCGAAGTCCGATTTGCGGCAACCCGGGCGACCGTGACCAACAACCTGCTGAGCGCGGCCTTCAAGGTTCGTGACAGCGCAGCGTCGCAGGCGGGCGGTAACGTCGAGCAGGCGCCGTTGTCCCTCTTTCGCGACGTGCCGGCCGGCGATCTCCACGTGACGAAGGCGGGCGGGCCCAAGGGAATCGCCCTGCCGTCCGGGCTGGCCGATCGCGACATCGACGGCGACGCGCGCGCCATCGCAACCCCTGCGGTCGGCGCAGACGAGCCCTGAGGGCGCTCACCGGGGCGTGCTGTGCTGGGGCGACGACGCGCAATCACAGCTGGGTGATGGCCTGACCGCCGCGCGTCCCGAGCCCGCGCCGGTCGTCGGCGTTCCCTGACCGTCAGTGCCGCGCCCGCGGCAGGCTACGGCATTTTTGCAGCTTCGGCCTTCACGCGCTCCATCATTTCGGGCAGCGCCTTTGCCTGCGCGCTCTCGCGAATGAAATCGGGGACGGCTGATTTGGGCTCGGCCATGACTGTGTAGGTGACGAGGCTCTGCGTGCCGGCGGCATCGATCGCCTCGATCTCCCAACTGCCCTCGTTGCGCTTGTAGTCGCCCTCGACGAGCTTCCAGGAGCGCTTCATGCGGCGGTCGCTCTCCTCGTGCCGGGCCTCGGTGGTCGCGGTGAGGTTTGACATGGGAAACGGCAGGCGGATCGTCACCTTGCAAGTGTGGATGTTGCCCTCTTTTTTCAGGAGGTCCGAAGCGGCGACGCGCGGCATGCGGTCCTTGTAATGCGCGCAGTCGGACACGACCGCCCATACTTTCTTCGGTGGGAGATCCATCACCGTGCGCACGACGAACTTCGGCGTGTCGACGCCGTCGACCTTCACCTTCGTCACCTGAACCTGCCCCTTGGCGGGGAGGTCGTCGCTCGCGATGGCGGTCGCGGCGAGCGAGCACGTCGCGATGAGCAGGGCTCCGAACAGCAAGGTATTCAATTTCATGATCGCGCTATCTTAGCGCAAATCGCGCGACGCACAGGCGATCTCGACATGCTCGCCAGCAGCGCAGGCGATGCGCGCAGGTGCAGGCGATGCATCGCGCACCGGCTCCGAGCGGCGCGGGCCGATCAGCATCTTAGCGCAAATCGCGCGACGCACAGGCGATCTCGACATGCTCGCCAGCAGCGCAGGCGATGCGCGCAGGTGCAGGCGATGCATCGCGCACCGGCTCCGAGCGGCGCGGGCCGATCAGCATTGGCTGTTGCGCAGCGGCGCGCGGCGAGCAGGCATGAACGTTGCGAAGCGGCCGTTCAGCGCCGCCTTGGGCTGCGCGAACGAAGGAGCGTGATGCGAGCGCCGGAGGGAATGATTCCCATATTTCTTCGGCGTCCGGAAGTGTGGCTGGCAGTCGCGATGCTCGCGGGTGGTGTGCTCTTTGCTGTCGTGCGCGCGCGCGGTCCGGCGGTGCGCGTGGCTTTGGTGGAGCGGGGCGATCTCGAGCAGCACGTGGTCGCCAGCGGGAGGGTGTGGGTCGCCTCCAGGGTGCAAATCGCGGCGCAGGCGCCGGGGCTCGTCGTGCGCGTCGCCGCGGCGAGCGGGCAGCACGTAGAGGCGGGCGATCTGCTCGTGCAACAAGAAGACGCCGAGGCGCTTGCTGGAGTCGCGCAGGCGAAGGCCGGCGAAGAACAGGCGCGGGCGCGCATGTCGCTGCTGCGCCGGGTCGGCGCAACCGTGGCAAACGAATCGCTTCGCGAGGCGGACACCAATTGGGAGCACGCGCTCGGCGAGTTTGGGCGGGTCCAGAAGCTGGCTTCGTCAGGCTCGGTCGCACCGTTCGAACTCGACGACGCGCGCCGATCGCTCGACCTCGCGCGCGCGCAGCGGGCCGCCGCCACGGCGCAGCAGCAGTCGTCGGCGCCTGCAGGGGCTGACTCGCGAATCGCGCTGAGCGCGCTGACGCTGGCGCAGGCTCAGCTCGGGGCCGCGAGGGTTCGCCTCGCGCAGACGCGCATCGTCGCGCAGCAGCCCGGCGTCGTGCTCTCGAGGTCGGTCGAACAGGGCGACGTTGTGGCGCCCGCGCGCACGCTGATGGTCTTGGCGGCGGACGGCGACACGTTCGTCGTGATTCAATTGGACGAGCGCAACCTCGCGTCGATCGCGCTCGGGCAAAGCGCGCGCGCCGTCGCCGATGCGTACCCCGATCGGCCGTTCGATGCGCAGGTGAGCTATGTGGCGCCATCGGTCGATCCGCAGCGCGGGAGTATTGAAGTGCGCTTGCGCGTGCCGAAGGCGCCCCTGGGGCTTCGGCCCGAAATGACCGTGTCCGTCGACCTCACCGTCGCCTCGAAGCTTCAGGTGCTCACGCTTCCCACCGAGTCGGTGCACGCACTCTCCAGCCCATCACCATGGGTGCTCGCGGTCGAGCATGACCGCGCGGTTCGCAGGGAGGTCACACTCGGGATCCGCGGTAGTGGCAGGGCCGAGGTAGCCGCCGGGGTAGGCGAGGGCGCGCGGGTCGTGGCGGGCGACGGTCAGGCCGTTACGCCCGGGCAACGCGTGCGCGCGGAGCACGACTGACATGCCGTTCGAGTGGTTCGTGGCACTGCGCTACCTGCGCGACGGCAAGGCGCAGACTGCCCTTATTTTAGCCGCTGTTTCGGTCGGAGTGGCCGTCATCGTGTTTCTGTCTGCGCTTATCAACGGGCTGCAGGTCTCTCTGATCGACAAGACGCTCGGCGCGCAGGCGCACGTTACGCTCCGGGCGCCCCGCGAGAGCCCCACGGCCCTCGCGTTCGATGCTCCAGGGCGCGCGATTTCGCGTAGCGTGCAGCCGGCGTCCCAGCGCCTTCGATCGATCGACCAGTGGCCCGCGATCATGGCCGGCGTCGAGCGTGAGCCGGGCGTCGTCGCGGCGTCACCCATGGTCGTCGGGGCCGGCTTCGCGGTGCGGTCCGACGCAACCTGCCCGGTCGTGGTGCGCGGCGTCGACCCCGAGCGGTTCCTGTCGATCGTCGACCTTCGCAAGAAGGTCGTCGCAGGTCGCTTCGACGTCTCCGGCGACAACATTGTGATTGGCGCGGCGCTCGCCTCCGATCTCGGCGTCTTCGTCGGCGACAAAATTCACGTGACGACGACCGAAGGCGGAGACGAAGTGGCGACGATCTCGGGCGTTTTCGCGCTCGGCAACGAGCCCGTCGACAAGGCGTGGGTCGTCACGTCGCTCAAGCAGGCGCAGGCGCTCTATGCGCTTCCCGGCGGCGCCACCACGATTGAGCTCAAGGTGCGCGAGGTCTTTGAGGCCGAGTCGATCGCGCAGTCCGTCCGCGATCGCACGGGCCTCGACGTGGTGAGCTGGATGAAGCAAAACGCCGAGCTGCTCGCCGGCCTCAGCGCGCAGAGCCGCTCAAAGAACCTCATCGAGTTCTTCGTCGTGGTCGCGGTCGCGCTCGGAATCGCGAGCGTGCTCATCGTCTCGGTCGTTCAGAAGTCGCGCGAGATCGGCATCTTGCGGGCCGTGGGCACGCCCTCGCGCCGCGTGCTCCTCGTGTTTCTCATTGAGGGCGGGGTGCTCGGCCTCTGCGGCTCGGTGGTCGGTTCGCTCCTCGGATCGCTGCTTTCGAAGCTGTTCGAGTCGCTCGCGCGGGGCGACGACGGAGCTCCGAAATTCCCGGTGCAGCTCGACCTCGAGCTCTTTGTCTTCGCCACCGCAGTGGCCACCGGCGTCGGGCTGCTCTCGGCGGTCATCCCCGCGCGCCGCGCCTCGAGGCTCGATCCCGCGACAGCGATCCGCAATGGTTGAGCCGCTGCTACGCGTGGATGGCGTTGTGAAGGAATACGGCCGCGGCGTGCTGACGCGCGCCCTCGATGACGTCAATCTCACGCTCGCCGGCGGCGAGTTCGCGGCGCTCATCGGCCCCTCGGGATCGGGGAAGAGCACCCTGCTGAACGTCATCGGCCTTCTCGACTCACCCACGCGCGGCCGCGTGCTCGTTGGGGGCACTGTCGCCACCGGGCAGAGCGAACGGAGCCTCACTGCCCTGCGCGCGCGCACCCTCGGGTTCGTCTTTCAGTTTCATCACCTCCTGCCCGCGTTTACTGCGCTCGAAAATGTGATGCTCCCGGCGTGGGGTGACGCGGGCTTTGCGTCGGCTGAAATGATGGCGCGCGCGCGGGAGCTGCTCGTCGACGTGGGCCTTGGCGACTGCGCAGGCCGACGCATCACGCAGCTTTCGGGAGGGCAGCAGCAGCGGGTCGCGATCGCGAGAGCGCTCTCGCGTCGGCCGCCCCTCATTCTTGCAGACGAGCCGACCGGCAACCTCGACACCGCCTCGGCGGAGGCGGTCCTGCTTCTGATGCGGCGCTTCAATCGCGAGCTGGGCACTACGTTTCTCATCGTTACCCACGACCCGCGCATCGCGGACCGGTGCGATCGCGTCATCGAGATCGTCGATGGTCGGATCCGCAGCGACGGGCCCCCGGGCCTCGCATCCGCTGGCGGCTCAGCCGCTCCGGTGTCCGTCGCGCGGACGGCGCCATGATCGCGCGACACATGGCGCCAACTCCCGCGCTCGCATGGGGCCATCCAGCGTAGAATGCTCCGGAGCATGCGCGCCGGAGACCTGATCGCCGATCGCTTCGAGCTGCTCGTCATTGCAGGATCGGGCGGCATGGCGTCGGTGTGGCGGGCGCACGATCGGCTTGAAAACAGGTCAATCGCGCTAAAGTTGATGCTTCGCACGGGGGGCGAGGAGGCGCAGCGGTTTGCGCGCGAGGCGCGCGTGATGCGGCAGCTGTCGCACCCTGGCATCGTGCGCTACGTGGCCGACGGGGCGACCCCGACGGGCGAGCCATGGCTGGCGATGGAGTGGCTCGAGGGAGAAGATCTCGCGGCGACGCTTTTGCGCGGGCCGATGGCTGCGCAGGACGCCCTCTCCGTGTGCATAGCGATCGCCGACGCGCTCGAGGCGGCGCACGCGCTGGGTCTCGTGCACCGTGATCTGAAGCCGTCGAACGTGTTTCTCGTAGGCGGAGATCCGAAGCAGGCAAAGCTGATCGACTTTGGCATCGTGCGGCGCGTTCAAGCTCAGTTGACGCCCGCGCAAACGATGGTCGGGGTCTTTGTGGGGTCGCCCGGCTACACGGCGCCGGAGCAGATCACCGCCTCCTCGCAGATCGACGGTCGGGCGGACGTGTTTTCGCTTGGGTGCGTTCTTTTTCGGTGCCTGACCGGCCGGCCGGTATTTTCGGGGGAGTACCTGACGGCGCTGCTCGCGAAAGTGCTGCTTGAAGAGGCGCCGCGCGTTTCGACCTTTGTGGGGGTACCGGCGGCGCTCGACGCGCTGGTCGCGCAGATGCTTTCGAAGTCGGCGGCGGCTCGGCCGGCCACTGCGGCTGCAGTCGCGCGAGAGCTTCGGGCGCTCGGTCCGGTCGCGTTTGAGGCGGCCCGCGAGCGCGAGTCGACCTTCCCAATGGACCGCGAGCAAGTATGGCTCTGCGTGCTGATGGTGGGCGTCCAGCGCGGCGCTCTCACCGGCCCAACCCTGGAGGACGACGCCACGAGGCCGTCCGAAGCTGTCGCCGACGAGACTGCTCGCATGGCCCAGGTGGCGGAAGTGAGCGGCGCGCGCCTTGTGGTCATGTTGGGAGGTACGCACATTCTTTTATGGGAGGGCGCGGGCTCGCCGCTCGACATGGCGATGCGCGCCGCGCGGGCGGCGCTGTCGATTCAAGTGGCGCTACCGGGAGTTGCGCTGGGGCTGGCGAGTGGTCGCGCAGCCGTCAGCGCCGCCGTGCCGGTGGGGGCGGCGCTGGAGCGTGCGGCTGGCTGCGTGAAGCGCTCGGTCGGCCAGATCGCCATCGACGAGGTGCTGGCGCAGATGCTCGAGCCGACGTTCGCGGTGACGCGAAGGGGCGTGGAGGCGACGCTGGTGGGGGAGCGTACGCGCGGGTCGGCGGAGCGCACGCTGCTGGGAAAATCGACGCAGTGCTTCGGTCGGGAGGTGGAGCTTTCGACCCTGAGCGCCGTGCTTTCGGAGTGCGTGGACGACGGAGCGGCGACGGCGGTTATCGTCACGGGCGAGGCTGGGGTCGGCAAGTCGCGGGTGCGGCACGAGTGGGCGAAGTCGCTTCGCGCGTCGCATCCCGAGGCGCAGGTGTGGTCGGCGCAGGGCGACGCGATGGGCGAGGGCGGCAGCTTCGGCGTTGCAGCTGCGCTGGTAGCAGACGCCTGCGGGGTGGGCATCGGTATGCCGCGCGCGGAAGTGCAGCGCAGAATCGCCGAGCGTGTGGCGAGCTGCGTGGCCGCGCCCGAACAGAAGCGTGTGGCGTCGCGCCTGAGCGAGATGTGCGGAGCGGGCTGGGAGGTCGAGGTCGACGAGGCGCTTCGGCAGGCCCGGCGTGAGCCGGTGGTGATGGGCGATCAGCTTCGTGCGGCGTGGGAAGACTTTTTGGTTGCATCCTGCACGCTTTGTCCGGTGGTGCTTGTGGTGGACGACGTGCAGTGGGCCGACCGTCCGAGCGTGGAGCTGATGGACCGCGCGTTGCGGAACTTTCGGAAGCTGCCTTGGATGGTGGTGGCGGTGGGTCGCCCGGAGCATCGGGAGAAGTTTCCGAATCTGTGGAGTGCGCGCGGCGCGCGGGAGGTGTCCGTGGCCCCTCTCAAGGACCGGCCGGCGGAGCGCCTTCTGCGCGCGGCGCTCGGAAGTGAGCTCGCGCAGGAGCGGATCGCCGCGATTGTCGAGCGCGGCGCGGGCAATCCATACCTTCTGGAAGAGCTGGTCCGCGCCGAGTCGGAGGGTCGCGGTGGGGAGGTTCCGGAGAGCGTGCTTGCGATGGTGGAGACGCGTCTGCTTCGGCTGGACGCGGAGTCACGTTGGGTGCTTCGCGCGGCGAGCGTTCTTGGAATGCAGGTCGACGCGCGCGGGGTGTCGGCAGTTTTGGCAGGCGCGGCGGTGGCCGATACGCTCGAAGCGCTCGACCGGTTGGAGCTGCTCGCGTCGCTTCCCTCGGGGGGCTACCGGTTTCGGCAGGTCACGGTGCGCGAGGCGGCGTATGCGCAGCTTGTCGACGAGGACCGCATTCTTGGTCACGCGCGCGCCGGGGCGTGGCTGGCGTCTCAAGGGGAGAAAGACGCGTCGAAAGTCGCCGAACACTTCGAGCGCGGCGAGCAGCGCGCGCAAGCCGCTGCGTGGTGGGCGGTCGCGGCCGAGCAGGCGCTCGAGGGCAGCGACTTCGCTGCCGCGATTGTGCGCGCCGAGCGCGCGGTGGCCTCGGACGCCGAGGGAGACCACCTCGCCCGCGCGCTGCTGGCCAAGGCAGAGGCGCATCAGTGGCGCGGCGAGGCGCGCGCGCAGCTCGACGCTGCCCAGGTCGCGGTCGCGGTCGCTGGCGACGATCTGAAAATGCCGGGGATCGTTTTCGTCGCCAATGCGGCGGCGAGGTTGGGTGAGACCGCCCTGCTGGGGTCTTTGGTTGCCCCCGCGCTCGTTGCGCTCCGGGGGAGTCTCGTCAGTGATGCGGCGGTCGTAGGCGCGGCTCTGGTCGCCGTACTTCTTCTCCACGCGGGTGAAGCGGGCCTCGCCGTTGGGCTGTGCGAGTCGCTGGATGCGCTCGCCCGCGACGGCGTCGTGCGCGGTGCGGCTTGTCGCGCGCGCCTGATGAATCTGAGTGGACTTCGTCTGCTTCACGCTGGCGACTACGCGTCGAACCTGCACGCCTACCAAAACTCCGCGAATGCTTTTCTTGAGGCGGGCGATCCGAGGCGCGCAGCGGCAGCGCGCATGAACGCCGGCTATACCCTGTCGCTGCTCGGAGCGAGCGATGAGGCCGCCTCCGCGCTGCGTGCGGTGCTCGTCGAGGTGACGCGCATGGGGCTCGTCGACCTCGTCGCCGCGGTGCAGCAGAATCTCGGCCTGGCGCTGGGTCGGGTCGGCGCCTTCGCGGAGGCCGAGCAGGTAGCGCGCGCCTCGGTCGCCCATTTTTACTCGGGAGACGACCGCCGCATGGAAGCCACGTCACGTTACTACCTCGCACGGAGTTTGCTGGGCGCCGGCAAGCACGCTGAAGCCGAATCAGAAGCGCGGCGCGCCTGCTCGCTGCTCGCGCCGAATCATCCGATCACGCTTGAGGCCTCTGTGGCGCTGGCAGACGTCCTTCTGGCGCGCGGCGACGGCGCTGCGCGCGCCGAAGCGCTCGCCCTTGTGCAGGCAGCCTACGACGCCATTCGCGGCGACGCGCAGGCGATCGAGGAGCCGGCGTTTGCTCGGCGCGTGTACCTCGACGCGCTCGAGGCGGCCGGCCAGTACGAGGAAGCCGGTGTGGCGAGGCACGAAGCGCGCGCCTGGCTGATGGAGCGCGCGGCCCGAATCACGAGCGCGCACTACCTGCGCACCTTCATGCACGGCGAGTCCGACAACGCGCGGATTATGGGGCACCTGCCGGAGTAGTCCCGGCCGGCGAGCTTCGCGCAGCCTGCATCAGAGGCGACAGGCTCCGAGGTCGTGGCATTTCGCACCCGAGCGCCTCGGCAGGCGGCGCGCGCTCGGCCGGTCGACCGCCTCACCGCTGCAGCCGCCGGTCCGCCGCTAGTAGGCCGTTGAAGCAGCGCCCTGCTAGCGTGAGCCTCTTCTTGGTCGATGCCCGCGACAGGGCTTGCGCCGCGATGCGCTCCGCGCGTCTATTTTCCAGCTGCGGGCAGCTTGCGCGCGCGTCGCGCGAAGCCGAAGCCTGCTGCGAGGATCACCGCTGCGCCGATCGCGGCCCCGATGGCTCGTGAGGTCGTTCCGGGTGCGTCGACCACTGCCTTCGGCGCGGGCGCGAAGAACACGTGCGCGCGCGTTTTGCTGTCGAGCCGTGCAGTCTCTTTGTCGGCGCCGCGCGTCGCGCGCACCGAGATTTGCTGGTCGGCGGGCGTCGTGCCGAACAGATCGGTTTCGACGCGCAGCGCGCGCGGCGGCGCCGGGAAGCGCGTCTTGAGCAGGGCGAGCAACTGCTGCGCGCCGGCCTGCGTCGCCGGCTCGCGATCGTCGGCCTCAGCGCGGACGATCGACAGCTCCAGCGTTCCCTCGCGCTCGCCGTCGAAGAGCTTGAAGCGCGATACCACCTGAGACACGAGCGCCCCCTCGTGCGCGGCGACCTCGCGGTCCGACAGTCGCCCGTCGTGATCTTCGTCGGCTCCCGCGCTCGCGACGGCGGACACCGGCACCGACACTACCTCGAAGACCGCGTCTTCGAGCACGTTCAATGTCGCCTGTCCGGCCGGCATCATGTGCGCGCGCGCCGGCAGCGCCGAGAGCGCCACCAGCGCGAGCGACAGTGCGGAGGCGAGCGTCTTTGTCAGAGCGGCTTACCCTTGAGACATCGCTGAATGTAGGGAAACGTATCTGTGATGTAATAGTGGTAGGTCCCCTTGGGGAACTCGGGCGTCGCTCCGGTGCGTCCGTTGCACTCGTCGAGATCCCCGGAGCCGGGTACGTACTGGTAGTCCTGCGTGAAGGTACCCATCGGAAACACAGTGGTAGACGGTCGCCCGGCGTCGGGATTCGCCTTCTTTTGCCAGCTGGGCGCGATGGTCTTGATCGCCGACGTCGTGTCGCTCGCGCTCGTGTAGCCGTAGCGCGCGTAGATCGGAAAGCCGTCCATTGCGAAGCCCACGAGCTTCACCACCTTACCGGCGCTCGCGAGCATGCCCTCGGGCATCGCATGGTAGTGATATTGGCCGTTGGGCTGCACGTGCGCGTTGTTCTCATCGGCGCCGAAGCCGAACGCGCCGCCGATCGCTTCGAGGTTCCACGGGTCTTTGCCCATGATCGCGACGCATCCGCCGCCCGGCATCGTGGAGGTCGCTCCGCTCGAGCAGGTGCCGTCGGTCCCCGGATCGAACTTTACCGAGTTGAGCGCGTAGCCGTAGGGCTGACGAACGAGCGCGGCGCCGGTCGGCGAAGTGATCGCCGGCGCGAGCGGGAAGCCGATCGACAGGTTCTGCGCCGAGATCGGCGTGGCGAAGCTGCCGCCTGTGACCGAGTGGTCCGGGATGCCGTTGCCGACCATTTGCCGCGTCGACGCAGTGCAGCTCCACGTCGCGTGGCTGGTCGCGTTGACCTTCGGGCTCGCGTTCGGTGTGTTCTCGCTGTAGCCGCACGGGTCTGCGACTTTCACCTCGCCCGCGTCGCTTCCCGCGTCGCCCGGCGGGTTGCCGCCATCGGTGGAGGTCGGGCTGGTCGGCGCCGCCGTGGAGCCACTGCACGCCGCCACGAGCAGCGCGGCCGCTGCCGCGTGCAGGGGGAGCCCGAGAGAGCCTACGAGGGAATCGCGCAGCGCGCCTGAGCGCATCGATCGGATCTGGAACATGGGCGGGGGCCTTTCTCGACGGTCGTCAATCTGCACAATACCGTTTTGCATTCGGCGTCGGTCAAGTGATTGACCGTACGCTCGAAACCTTAATCGCCCCTGAAGGCACGTGAGGCGGTCGCTTCGCACGTGGTGCCCCCACGGGGCGCGGCTTGCGCGAATCGCGTCGAAAATCGGGTTGAACGTGGCGCTGGGGCGCATGGCGGCCGCCCGCGCGCGCGAAGTTTGCGAGGGTAATAGCCGCCGATGTCGACGGGCTCGCCCACAACCGCCTTGAGCTCAGCCAAAATTGCGGCCTCGCTCGGCGCGGGTTGCTTGTCGCTCCTGGGGGCTTGGGTCGGCAGGTCGGGCAGCGACCGCGGCCTGCTTCGACTGCGACTCGACCGTCGAGCCCTGAGCTTGCGCGTCGCGAGAAAGGCTCAGCAGCGCCGCTGCGATCACGGCCCCGTCGACGATGGCGCTGATCACCGCGAAGGCGCGAAACAGCCAGGCGTCGTGGTCGCCGCGAGCGATTGAGACAAGCAGCGCGATCAAGATGACCAGCGCGCAGACCCCGTGCGGGAGGAACGCGATGAGCGGAGTCGACGCCCGCCCCGACTTCGGCGTGACCTGGCGCGGAGCGATGCGACCGCGGAGCGCATCGAACGTCGCGCGGACGAGCGTCGGCCACAGCGCGTGGTGCACGACGACCGACCTCCATAAAATCCCGCGCTCGCGCTCCGGCGAAATGAAAAAGCGCTGCATCCACAGGTTCGCGAGCCAGTGCAGCAGCGCGAGCGACAGGCCGCTGGCCACGAGAGCCACGCTGAGCTTCGGAAAGCGGCCGATGACCAACAAACTCGCCAGCAACACGCGCTGCAAAGGAACTTCGAGCACACGAAAGTAGACGAGACTGTGAAGAAGCAAGAACAGTCGAGCCACGCGGCCGAGCGCGCTGCGCTCGCTTCGCTGGAACCGCAGCCGCACGTCGACTCCACCGGCGGCCCAGCGATATTGCTGCGTCAGGCACGCCCCCCAGTCTTCGGGAGCCAGGCCCGCGGCGATCACTTCAGGTGCGTACACCCCTTTGACACCAGCGCGCTCCATGACATAGGACATCGCGAGGTCCTCCACGAGGTGTTCGGGCATCCCGCCCACAAGAAGCCAGTCGCGTGTGCGATAGGTCGTATGGCTCCCGTCGATGATCGTCAGTCCGAGTCCGTAAAGTCCGCGCTGATAGGGTCCGTAGTAGGCATACGTGTGCTCCGCCGCGCCCCTTGCGACCAAGCTCATCGCCTGATTTCGATAGGTCTGTGGAGCCTGCACATATCCGACTTTTGAGAACGAGAAATAGCCTAATACGCGGTCCAGATATTGGGGTATCGGCGCGTGATCGCTGTCGAGAAAGGTTATGAACTCGTAGCGCTCCCGACCAATATCCTCTACCCACGCGTTGAGGTTGCCCGCCTTCGTGCGCTGTCCGCTGGCGGCGTCGATGCGCGCCTTGCGAGAGTAGAAGCGCGCGCCGAGCGAGTCGCAGAGCTCGCGGACCCGGGGGTCGTCGCCCTCGTCGAGGACGTAGCTGTCGTGCGGGTAGGTCACCGCGACCATCGCGCGAAGGGTCTGTTCGAGCACGGCCAGCGACTCGGTTTCGGGTACGAACGTCGTCGCCATAGCTACTTTGAGGCCTTGTGGTGGTGGCACGTATTCGGGGCGCCGCATAGAAAGCCAGCGCATCCAACCTACGACCGCCTGCGCGGAGGACAGGCCGAACAGTCCACCGAGCGCTACCCACGCGGCCCACGCGTGAGTCGCGCCGAAGAGCGACAGGAGGTGCACGCAGAACACGCCCGCCAGCAGGCAACTGGTCGCTCCGAAGCTCACGTACAAGACCATGTCGCGCGGCGTCCAGGCGCGAAGCTTGCGTGGCTCACTGCGAGGCGAGGTCGCCTGAAGTGGCATCGGCGCGGTCACTTCAGCGCTGCCCCAGAAAGTAGCCACGCGCCCTGCCTGCAGCGGTGAGGACATGAAAGGCGACCTCGCGAGGCGCTCCAAGACCTGCTGCTGCAGCGGCGCGGAGCAGCGGTGCGGCGAAGAATGCGCTCATCCACCAGAGCGGCATCGGGTGACGCCGGAGGACTTGGCCGTCGGATTTCGCGTAGCGGTAGCGCTTGTTCCTCGTCGCGCGGCTGAAGTCCGGAAACAGCCGCGGATGGGCGACCTTGATCTCGGGATCGTGCCAGACGCGCGCACCGAGCTTGAGAACGCGAAGCATCAGGTCGCCGTCTTCGCCGGATTGGCATGTCGAGTCCGCGCCTGGTCCCATCTGCTCGGCGAAGCCCTCGACGGCCGCGAGCGTCTCGCGCCTGAGGAAGCACGCGAAGGTCACCGTGCGGCGCCATACGACCGCGGGCGAGACCCAGCCGGGCGGGTCGGGCCATGGCAACCCGGGTGCCCCGTGCGGGTCGACGAAGGCGCCGATCACGCCATCGCGGTTTGGATCAAGCTCGAAGGCGAGGTTGAGCGCCCGCAGCGTTCCTGGAGGAAAGAAGCTGTCGTCATCTGGAAACCCTACGACTTCGCCTCTCGCGCTGCGCAGCCCGACGTTGCGAGCGCGCGAGGCGCCCCGCGGCGAGTGCAGGTGTATCAGCTGCAACGCCCCGGCGAATTCATCCAACACGGGGTCGAGGAAGCCGTGCGGATTTTGGTCAACGACGATGACCTCGATTTCGTCGTAGTCCCCCTCGACGACCGAGGTGAGCAGGCGACGAAGCTCGTGCGTGCGGCCGTGTGTTGCCACGATGAGTGACAGACGTGGGCTCGCCCGGAGCTTCGCGAAGTCGGACTTCGGCACGACAACAAACTACTGCGGCCCGACCCGCGCTCGCAGCGAAACGAAGCGGCGAATGCCGAAATAGCCTGGCTCATGCGCAGTCGCGCCGTCGCGCGGCGCGGAAACGCTCGCAGCCGCTCGAAACTTTGAGCGCACCTGAAGGCACGTGAGGCGGTCGCTTCGCCCGTTGTGCCCCCACGGGGCGCGCTTCAGCGAATCGCGTCGATAATCGCGTTGAACGTGGCGCTGGGGCGCATGGCAGCCGTAGCGCGCGCGAAGTCTGGAGCGTAATAGCCGCCGATGTCGACGGGCTTGCCCTGAACCGCCTTGAGCTCAGCCAAAATCGCGGCCTCGCTCTGCGCGATCTGCTGGCTGATCGGCGCGAACTTCGCGGCGACTTCGGCGTCGTCGCTCTGCACGGCCAGCGCCTCGGCCCAGTACTTCGTCAGAAAAAACTGGCTGTCGCGGTTGTCGAGCTGGCCGACCCGACCCTGCGGCGACTTGTTCTCGTCGAGGAGCTTGCCGGTCGCCTGATCGAGCGTGGCGCCCAACAGGCGAGCGCGCGCGTTGCCGGTGGTTTGGGCGAGGTGGTCGAAGCTGCACGCCAGCGCGAGGAACTCGCCGAGGCTGTCCCACCGCAAGTGGTTTTCCTCGGTGAACTGCTGCACGTGCTTCGGCGCGCTTCCGCCGGCGCCCGTCTCGAAGAGGCCGCCGCCGTTCATCAGCGGAACGATCGACAGCATTTTAGCCGAGGTGCCGAGCTCGAGGATCGGAAACAGATCGGTCAGGTAGTCGCGCAGCACGTTGCCGGTGCACGAGATCGTGTCTTTGCCGGCCTTGATGCGCCCGAGCGAAACCCGGGTCGCCGCTGCGGGCGCCATGATGTCGATCTGCAGGTCGCTCGTGTCGTGGTTTTTCAGGTACTGCTTCACCTTCGCGATGAGCTGCGCGTCGTGGGCGCGGTTTTCGTCGAGCCAGAACACCGCGGGCGTGTTCGACAAGCGCGCGCGGGTGACCGCGAGCTTGACCCAGTCTTGAATGGGGGCGTCTTTCACCTGGCACATGCGCCAGATGTCACCGGCCTCTACCTTGTGCTCGAAGATCACGGCGCCGGCGTCGTCGACGACGCGAACCGTGCCGCTCGCCGGGATTTCGAACGTCTTGTCGTGTGAACCGTATTCCTCAGCGGCCTGCGCCATGAGGCCGACGTTCGGCACCGAGCCCATCGTCCTCGGATCGAACGCGCCGTGCTCTTTGCAGAACGCGATGACCTCTTCGTACACGCCCGCGTAGCAGTTGTCTGGAATGACGGCCTTGGTGTCCTGCTGCTTTCCGGCCCGGTTCCACATCTGGCCCGAAGTGCGGATCATCGCCGGCATCGACGCATCGACGATCACGTCAGAAGGCACGTGCAGGTTGGTGATGCCCTTGTCGGAGTTCACCATCGCGACTTCGGGGCCTGCCTCGTAGGCCAGCGCGATGTCGGCCTCGATGGCCTTTCGCTGGTCGGCGGGCAGCTTCTCGATCGCGGCGAGCACGTGGCCGAAGCCGTCGTTGGGGTTGGCGCCGACCGAGGCGAGCGCGGCGCTGTGCTTATCGAAGACGTTCGCGAAGTAAGTCTTTACGGCGTGACCGAACATCAGCGGATCGCTGACCTTCATCATGGTCGCCTTGAGGTGCAGCGAAAACAGCACGCCCTGCTTCTTCGCGTCTGCCATCTCGGTGGCAAGAAAGGCGACGAGGGCCTTGGCGCTCATGAACGTCGCGTCGACGATCTCGCCGGCCTGGACTGCGACCTTTTCTTTCAGCACTTTCGTCGTGCCGTCGGCCTGCGCGAGCTCGATGCGCAGCGAGCCGGCCTTGCCGATCGTGGTCGATTTTTCGTTGCTGAAGAAGTCGCCGCCGGTCATGTGCGCGACGTGCGTCTTGCTGGCGTTGCTCCACGCGCCCATCGAGTGCGGGTTCTTGCGGGCGTACTGTTTGACGCTGTTGGAGGCGCGCCGGTCGGAGTTGCCCTCGCGGAGCACCGGGTTGACCGCGCTGCCCTTGATCTTGTCATAGGCCGCCTTGACCGCCTTTTCGTCGTCGGTCTTCGGCGCGTCCGGGTACTCGGGCAGCGCGTAGCCCTGCTTCTGCAACTCGGCGATGGCCGCCTTGAGCTGGGGGAGCGACGCCGACACGTTCGGCAGCTTGATGATGTTCGCCTCGGGCTTGAGCGTCAGCGCGCCCAGCTCCGCGAGGTCGTCGGTCACGCGCTGCGCTTCGGGGAGCCGGCCCGAAAACGCGGACAGCACGCGCCCTGCGAGCGAGATGTCACGACGCTCGACCGACACGCCGGCAACCCCGGCAAAGGCCTGAATCACGGGCAGCAGCGAATAGGTCGCGAGCGCCGGAGCTTCGTCAGTGTGGGTGTAGACAATGGAGGGTGACGTCGTGTTGTTCATCGGGCTTCCTCGTCGAAAAGACAGTGGGCGCCGACATAGCGCGTCGGCGGCCGAAACGCACTCCTGCCGAGCCGTACGCCGGGTCGCCGCCACGGGCCCCGACGCGGCAGGGCGGGGCGCCGTCGCCGTAGGGCGCCGCGTGCGCGGCCAGCGAGCGGTTGCCGGCCGTCGCAGCCGATGCGAACGTGAGGGTCAGGCAAAATGACCGATCGGAGCGCGCGATGACCGAACACAACTCGCTCGAGGCCGCGGATACCCTCGCGCGCCGTCTGCTCGAAGCGATCCCCGGCGCGCCGCTCGGCGAACAAATTGCGCTCGCGCGGCTCGTCGACGCCGAACTTCCAGCGGTGGCCGCGGAAGTCGCGCTCCAGCTGCTCGAGCGTCTCGACGGGCGCGCGAGCGCGTCGGTGTTCATGATGTGCGCAGAGACGCTGCGCGTTCATGGTGAGGCGCGAGGGCTGCCGCGCCTGCGCGCGTTGCGGGACCGCTTGCCGGCTTTTCCCGGGGTGCGCGACTGGCGGGCCGACGTCGACCGGGCGATCTCCGTCCTCGAAACGCGGCAGCGCGGCGGCTGCTCGTGCGTCGCGATGGGCGCAGGCGGAGGGGCTCCCGACGCCGCCGTGTTCGACGTAGAAGTCGTCGCGCGCGAGCCGTGCCTCATCACGATGCGCGCCTCGTGCCGCACGTGCGGGCGCGCGTTCGTCGTGACCGAAGAAGAGGGCTACCACTGTCCGACGTTTCGCTGGCAGTAAGGGCCGATCGCCCGCCCGATCCGCAAATGCGCCTAAATTAAAGGGCCCTGCGATCGCCGGCGGCGCGATCGCCGATCGCCCCGCGCCGACTCTGTTGACTCTATTTTCGTCGCGCGCACGCACGAGCGGCGTCTGCCGGGGCAGCCGGCCGCCGGTGGTTGACGGTCCGCCGGGTCGCCCGCTAGGTTCGCCCAATGAAGTCAGTTGGGCAAGTGGGGTTGGTCGCGCTCGCGGGCGTGTGGATGGGATGCGTCGGAGACGCCGCAGTCGTTCCGACCCGTGATGCCGCGATCGAATCTCCGGATTCGAGCCTCGATGGCTCCGACGCCGGGAGCGACGGCGCGCCCGGCGTTGCAGACGCGGCCACGTTCGACGCTGCGGTCGACGGTGCGGTCGCGCTGCCCGATCCGAACGCCAACGGTCCGTTCGCTATCGCTGAAAAAGACGACACCCTGAAGGTCGCTCAGACCGCCGACACGTGCGCCGTGCACGTCGCCTATCCGACCGCCGCCGGCCCATTTCCCGTCGTCATCGTGGCGCACGGGTTTCAGCTCGCGGCGTCGCAATATTACGGCTACGTCAAGCGGCTCGCCACGTTCGGCTACGTCGCGCTCACGGTCGACTTCCCGACGAGCCTGTTCGGCAACGACAACTCGAAGCAGGCAAAAGATCTGCTCGCCAGTATCGACTGGGCGAAGAACGACCCCACGTTCGGCACCAAAGCAGACGTCTCGAACGTCGGCATGAGCGGGCACTCGCTCGGCGGCAAGCTCGCGCTGCTGGCCGCCACCCAGGACCCGCGCGTGAAGGCTGCGTTTACGCTCGATCCGGTCGACTCGGGCGGTCCAGGAGGCTGCAACGCGCCTCAGTGCGCCGTCGTGAAGAGCTTGATGCCGTCGCTGAACATCCCGACCGGTTTCGTCGGAGAGACCACCGACGCCATGGGGGGCTTTCAGCCCTGTGCGCCGGGCGCCGACAACTTCACGACCTTCTACGCGCAGGCGCGCACGCCGAGCCTCCAGGTGACCGCCATCGGCGCCAACCACATGAGCTTTCTCGACGACGCGGCCGGTTGCGGTTTAACCTGCTCCTTCTGCAACAAGGCCACCGCGCCGAACGCGCAGGTCAACGCGATGGCGCGCGCGCTCATGGTCGCGTTTTATGAGCGGCACCTGAAGGCGAACACCGGCTACGACGCTTACCTCACTGGAGCAGTCGCCCAGGCCCGTTACGTGACGACCGCGCAGGCGACCATCGTCTCAAAGTAATCCACGCTTCGCGGATGCCAGGCCCGCTGGGGCCACCCGCTCATTGTCGCGAAACTATGGAGTGTCAAAAAATGGCTGTGGTCGTTTGGGGCATTCCCAACTGTGGCACCGTGAAAAAAGCGCGCGCTGCCCTCGAGGCTGCCGGCATCGCCTTCGTCGACCGCGATCTGCGCGCGTCGCCGCCCTCGGCGCGAGACGTCGATCGCTTCCTCGCCGCCGTCGGCGCGAAGGCGCTGCGAAACACCTCGGGCGCCTCTTACCGGGGGCTTCCGGCCGCCAAGGATGCGTGGACCGAAGCGCAGTGGGCCGAGGCGTTCGTGCGCGATCCCATGCTGATCAAGCGCCCCGTGCTCGAAAACAACGGCGTCGTCGTGGGCGTTGGTTTTCGCGACGACGCTGCGCTCGCGAAGCTTCGCTGACCGCCGCCGAGCGCGCTCACGGCTTGGGATGAGCCAGCAGGAAGTCGATCGTCGCCGTACGGAAGTCGGCAGTGAGAGATGGGATGTGGGTGCCTCCCTGAATTGTCCACAGCTCCACGCCCGCCCCGGGCTTGCACCCCCCGTAACGACTGATGAGCGTCTCGGCCCCCGCGATGGTTGACTCGAGGTCGAGCGGCGGCGAAGAGGCGTCTGCGGCCGGCGAGCAGCCGTCGAGCGTCACCCAGTCCGAGGCCGTCGTCTTCGCGCTCGGGTAGGCGGCGCCGTAAAACACGCCGCCGTCGTAGCTGACGGTCTCATCTGCGTCTCCGTGAATCTCGAGCACGCTGACTGGCTCCGACGGTTTGCACTTCGTCACGTCGGCGGGCATCGCGCCCGCGAGGCTCACGATCGCGGCGACTTTGTCGGCATGGTCGCACGCCATTCGGTGCGACATGAAGCCGCCGTTCGAGTGCCCGACAAAGAAGATACGCTTCGGATCTACCGCGTACGCCGCCTGAATCTGCTCGACCACGGTGGTGAGGTACGCCGAGTCGTCGACTGCGATCTTGCCGAAGTTGCAGCACGCGTCGGAGGCGTTCCAAAACTTCTTGCCGTTCGCGTCGGGAGTTCCCTCGGCGATGGCGTAGAGGAAGCCGCGCTGCTCGGCGACGGGGGCGAGCTGAAAGTAGATCTCCTGAATGGCGCCGCTGGCTCCGTAGCCGTGCAGCAGCACCACGAGCGGCATCGGCGTCTTGCCGTCGTAGCGCGAGGGCACCACCAGCTTGACGGGCCGATCTCCGCCGATCGCCACGGTCGCGGCGTCCGCAGGCGGCGGATCACCGGCATCGATCGCCACGGCGGCCGGGGGCGATCCGGTCTGCGAACAAGCGGAGGCACAGACAAGGAGCAGGGAAGCTACGCGACGCATCTAGCCGCTCGTATCGCGGCGGACGCGTGGCCGCAACCCGGCGGCCGGGCGCTTCTTTCGCACGCGTGACCGAACGGGGCTCCGAAACAGCCGCCAAAACGCTCGGGATCGCGGCGGGCAGGGGGTCGTTCTCCGCCGTCGCCGCACGTCAGCGAGGTGCACCATCGATCGCGACATCAGCGCCCCGGCGCAAAATTCGGATCTCCGAATTGGCGGATTCGCGGGGAGCGCGACGCGCAGCGTTTGGGGCTGTTACTCGGTCAGCAGGCGCTCGATCTCACGGAGCGTTTCGAGGTCGTCGCCGATCATGGCCTTCATGGTTTGGATGCGGCGCGCGACGACCTTGGCGATGCGGTCTTCCACCGTGCCGTCGGCGAACGTCCAGTACACGCGCGCGAAGCGGCCGTCGCGATGACAGCGCCCTTCGATCTGCGCCATCTGAATGGCCGACCAGCGCAGATCGTGAATGACCTCGCAGCGCGGCACGTCGTTGTGCTCTCCCTGATGCAGCGAGATGCCCTCCTCGACGGTGAAGAGGACGACCTTCGCTTCGCCGCGCTGAAAGCGCATGCGCTCCTGTTCGCGGAGCGCGGCGGGGAGCGCGCCGTGCACGGCTGCGCACGTGACGCCGTCGCTCTCGAGGGCCTCACGGATCGCAGTCAGGGTCTCGATGAACGCGATCGAGACGGCGACCTGATGGCCATTGTCGAGCAGCTCGGTCACGAGCTGCACAGTGCCCGGCGCGCGGATAAGCGAGCTCTTTTGACGCAGCCGCAGCGCGGCGGCCAGGGCCGATTTCGGATCGCGTCCCCCTGGCGCGAGCTCCATCTCCCGGCGGAACGCAGTCCACGCGGTCTGGTAGAGCGCGCGCGCGTCGGCATCGAGATCGATGGGCGTGAGCAGGCGGCTGATCTCGGGCCACCCTGCGATGTCTTCGGGACGGCGGCGGATGCCCGCGGCGGGCTTGCCGTCGAAGAGCATGGCGCGCACCTTCTCGCAGTCGCCGGGATCGCCGCGCCACTCCCAGCGCCCGAACGTGCCGCGCGTGACGCCGAGCTCCATGGTCGTGCACCACGCTTCGAAGTCTTTCAGATCCGACGCGCGCGATCCGGTCACGCTCGCGAGCAGCGATGCGAGGTACGACAGCTCGAGGGGGTTCTGGCCGGCGGTCGCAGACAGCCACAGGACGAACTTCGCGTGCGCGTCGAGCTTTACGGCGAGCTTCGACCGCGCCGACGTGGGGTTTTTTCGTCGATGGCTCTCGTCCCAGATGATGACGTCGAACTCAGCAGCGCTGCCCGCGCGCGCCAGCCCTTTTTTCGTGCGGATCTTCTTGCGCGCCTCGGGCGTTACCTCGAAGAGTTTGCCGAGACGCTCGTAGTTGAGGATGACGACGCGCTTTCCCGCGGTCCCCATCGCCTGCACCGTGCGACGCCAGTGTGCGACCACCGACAGCGGGCAGACGATGAGCACCGAGTCGGCGCGGACTGAAGGCGCGAGGCGCAGCACGGCCTCCCACGCAGTGATCGTCTTGCCGAGACCGACGTCGTCGGCCAGCAAAAACCCTCTGCGACCAGCCTTCGCCGCCGCGACGATCGCCGCGACGCCCGCGGTTTGATGCGCGCGCAAGGTGATCTCGCCGCTCGCAGGCGAAGCGGCAGGCGGCGCATCTTCGTTAAGATCGCGCTCGACGCCGGCCTCCCACGAAAGCGCCTCGGGACGAAATGGCGTGAGGGCCGCAGGCAGCTTGGCGCCCCGGTACACAAATACGCTGCGCGTCGCGTCCCAGCGCGCGCCGGCAGCCGTGGCCACAGGGCGCATGGCGAACGGCACCTCGAGAACGTGCGTACGCATGCCCGTCGCCCTAGCACGCAGCCCCGCGGCGGCGGAGCGCAAACAACGGCGAGCAGCCGGCGCACGCGTGTCCCGTGAGCGCTTCTCGCGCCCTGCCGACCCGACTTGCGTCATGGCATCGATGCGCGCGCGCGGCGCGGTCAGAGCGTACGTTCGCTCGAATGCGGGCTATGTTCGCGCGCGGAGATGACCAACTCATGAAGCAAACTGTCTTGAAAAAAGTATGCGGTCCCCTCGCTGGCCTCGTGCTCGCGATCCCCGTCCTCGCCCAGTGCGGCGCGATGTCCGGTGGCCTGCCCGGGCTCGACCAGCTGCCGAAGGGCGCCAAATGCCCTGACATGACGAGCGTCGAAGCCATCGAGTCGTTCGATTGGGCTGCGAACTACAAAGTCGCCGCCGATGCCAGCGCGAAGCTCAGCGGCGGCGTCGCGGCGGCGGTCGAGTTGCAGCAGATTGGCGCTCAAATCGACGCCGACCTCGTCAGCGGCTGCGGCGGCCTCGCCCACGACCTGGGCGCGGCCGGAGACTTCAAGAACGGCGAAGACGCGTGCAAAGCAGCTGCGGCAGCCGTGGGCGACGTAAAAGCGAAGCTCGGCGCCAAGCTCAAGCTCGAGCTCGATGTCGCTGCCCCGAAGTGCGCCGCCGATCTCGAGGTCGTCACCGATTGCGCCGCGAAGTGCGACGCGACCGTGCAGCCCGGAAGCGTCAAGGCGGAGTGCGAGCCAGGCAAGCTTCAGGGCGAGTGCTCGGCGCAGTGCGAGGGCAGCTGCGATGTGCAGGCGGGCGCCAGGTGCTCCGGCGAATGCTCGGGCAAATGCGACGCGCAAGTCTCCGGGCGCTGCGGCGGGACCTGCGATGGCAAGTGCGACGGCAAGGCCGGAAAGACCAGCTGCGCGGGCAAGTGCGAAGGCAAGTGCGACGGCGAAATCTCGGGCAGCTGCTCGGGTCAGTGCTCCGGTAGCTGCAAGCTCAAGGCGAAGGCCTCGTGCTCTGGCACGTGCACTGGCGGCTGCAGCGTCGAGATGAAAGCGCCCCGCTGCGCCGGCACCATTACGCCCCCCAAGATGACGGCCGAATGCAGCGCGCATTGCACGGCCAAGGCAGAGACGAAGGTTCAGTGCACTCCCGGTCACGTCGTCGTTCGCCTTGACGGCGGCGTCGACGCTGCGCTCCAGACGAAGCTCCGCGCGGCGCTCGAGAAGAACTTGCCGCTCATCGTCAAGGTCGCTCAGGGCACCGGCGAGCGCGCGAAGTTGCTCGCGGGCAACGTCAAGGTCGTGGTCGATGGCGCACAGGCGACAGTCTCGGGCTCGGCGGGCGAGCCTGTCGTGCGCGCGCAGCTGCTCGCGTGCGTAGGAGCCCCGTTCAAGGGCGCGCTCGAGGCGGCCGCCCACATTCCGACGAACGTCAGCGCGTCAGTCTCAGTGTCGGTCAGTGTGTCGGCGAGCGCCGGCACGAAGTAACCCCGCGTCCTGCGCGCGGGGGCCCAGGTTGCTGCTGCAATCAGGCTCCCGCGCTCAGTTCGGACGGTCAGGCTTTGAGCTGACGAATCGCTCCTGCCCAGCCCTCGACGTGGCCCCGTCCTCGACGTGTTCGGCGCGCACGGGGGCGTCGTGATCGGCTTGCGACCGGCCGATCCTCCCCGCTCGAACCATGCTAAAAAATCGGCCGCGCCGCCGCATCTTTTCGAAGCCTTGGGTCGTCGTAAGCTCACGAGACCATGAACATGCCGCCGACAGCCACCAAGCGCCTTATTTCGCACGACACGAAATGGAGATGCCCCTCATGACCCACGCAAAGGGTTTGGGAACCCCCGAAAGTCCCTGGGAGTTGAAGACGCCCCCGGGTACCGCAGATTACCAGGCTTACAAAGACGACAAGGCCGACCCCCCCGCGCTCGTCGTGCAAGTCGGCAAGACCCAGCTCAGGTATCAGCTGCGCTGCATTTCGGACCTGCACGCCATGTTGAAGAAGCACGCCGACTGGATGATTCTCGGCAGCGCCGACGAGCAGAAGCCCGCCGCGGAGGGCACGATCGAAGCCTGGGGCCGTTCGTCTGCGAACCCCGTCAAGGGTTGGTACGGTCTAAAAAAGGGCCTGCGCGGTCGCTTCGGCATGTACGTCCCCCCAGTCCTCGAAGTGCTCGGGCTCGCGGAGCTCGAACACAACCCGAAGAACAACCGCATGCGCGCGATCGGCTAACCACAAGCACGGCGTGCGGGCGCCCGAAGACGGCTGGAGGCGAGCGCTGAAACGAATGACGCGAGGCAAATGCGGCGAACCTTGTGCCGCCTGCCCTCAACCTTGACGTGTCGTCGAATCGCCACGCGATCGCGCCGTGCGCGAACCTCGTCCTTGCGGCTTCTGATAGGCTCGCGCGACGAGGAGCTATCGATGTCCGACGTCACGTTTCGCTACGCGCGCACGCTCCCCATCGAGCGCTCGCGCGCGTTTTTGATGTTCACCGATCCGCGCCACATCGACGCATCGTCGTCGCCGCCGGGGGGCTCGTTCGAGTCGCTCAGCTTCGATCTGCTCGCGTCTGGCCGGCATCACTATCGCTCGCGGGACGCAGACGCCCGCGACAGCTGGGGCCTGCGCGTGTTCACGGCCATCGAGCCGGGGCGGAGTCTCACGTGGCAACAGTCGTTTTCCGACGCTTCGGGCGCGGTCGCGCGTCATCCGATGGCGCCTGCGTTTCCGCTCGTCGTTCGCTCGACGCTCACCTTCGACGACGCCCCCGGCGCGCCCGGATCGACGACGCTCTCGCTTACGTGGGAGCCCGATGGCGGGAGTGAAGCGGAGCGCGCGTTCTTCGCGTCGATTCACGACGGCATGCGCGCGGGCTGGGACGCGATCTTCATTCAGTTTGAGCGCTACGCGATCGCGATGACCGCGGCGACGCCGAGCCCCAGGGTTCGCACGTGCCTGTGGTTCGACGGCAATGCCGACGAGGCGGCGGAGCTCTACGTGTCGCTGCTGCCGGGCAGCGCGGTCGATCGCGTGCATCGCCCCGCCCCCGGCGCACCCGCCTTCATGGTCGAGTTCACGCTCGCTGGCGCGCCGTTCATGCTCCTGAACGGCGGCCCGCACTACAAGCTGTCTCCGGCCGCGTCGATCTCCGTCTCGACGCGCGGGCAGGACGAGACCGATCGGCTGTGGGCGGCGCTGGTTGAAGGCGGCGGACACGAGGGCCAGTGCGGGTGGCTCGTCGATCGCTTCGGCGTGTCGTGGCAGATCGTCCCCGACGCGCTGCCCAGGCTCCTCGGCGCGCCCGATCGCAGCGCCGCCGGGCGCGTGCAGGCCGCGATGATGGGCATGCGCAAGCTTGTGATCGCCGGGCTCGAAGCTGCGTATCGAGGCGACGCTACGGCATAGGTTCGGGCGGCGCGCAGGGCTCCGCTCACGCGCGCGCGCGGCGCCGCCCCTTGCCGTCGCGGCAGCGGGCTTCATGGATGCGCGATCGCCCTTTTGCGTCGCCGTGTCACTACGATCGCCCTCAAAATTGCCGGGAACAATTCTGTACCGAAAGGTATGGTAATTGCGCTGACGCCGTCGCGCGATAAACTGTACCGACTGGTACAGTTACGTTCAGGCGCAAGGAAGGGCAGGCGATGACGCGCGGCAGACCGAGGAGCTTCGATCCCGACGTGGCCCTGCAGGCCGCGATGCTCGTGTTCTGGCGCGACGGCTTTCGCGCGGCGTCGATGGCAGCGCTGACGGCCGCGATGGGGATCAACAAGCCCAGCCTGTACGCCGCCTTTGGCGACAAAGAGCAGCTGTATCAGAAGGCGCTCGCCCGCTACGCTGCGCGCCACGGCATGGCGCACTACCGCGCGCTGCACGAGCAAAAGGACGCGCGCCGCGCAGTCGAGGCGTGCCTGCGCTCGCGGGTCGACGACCAGACTGATCCAGCGCGCCCGAGGGGTTGCTTCGAGGTCGTCGGGAGCGCCGACTGCGGGACGCCCGGCATGCCGCAGTCGGTGGACGACGCGCTGCGCGGGGCGGTCCGGGCGCAAGCTGCGATGTTCGAGGCGAGGCTCAAGCGCGCAGTCGCGCTCGGTCAGCTGCCGCCGGAGACTGACTACCGCGCGCTCGGGGTCTACTTCGCGACGGTAGCCTCCGGGCTCGCCGTCCAGGCGCGCGCCGGCGCGAGCCGCAAGAGCCTGATGGCCGTCGTCGACTCCGCGATGGCCGCCTGGCCGGCGAGATGATCGGGCCGCCCTCGGCGCACACCGCCAAACTCGCGCCAGGATGCGGCAGGTTCACCGATCTCGCGGGCGACGCGATGCCTGATACGGTCTAAGCGCACCCCACAGCGCGCATCGAAAACCCAACGGAGCCATCGATGAATCGATACGCACTCACGACGCTGCTCCTTGTCGCACTGCCTGTCGCGATCAGGGGGCTCGCGGCGTGCGGCAGCGACGAGCGCGCGGGCGATCCGGCCGACGCTGCCTCGGACGTGCGCACGATAAAGAAGGACGGGGCCGCCTCCGACGCCGACATCTCGTTCGCGTGGGATGGCGAATCGCCCGACGTGAGCCTGGCGCCTCCGAACGACGGCGCAGTGATCACCCCCGCGCAAGGGAGCGCGTGCGTGCCGCCGTGCGATCCGAGCGAGTGGTGCTACGTGGCCTTCGGGGGAGCAGGAGGCTTGCCGATGTTCCCTGACGCCGGCCCGGGCGACGCAGCACCGGGCGACGCAGCCGCCGACGCTTCGCGCTCCGCGGGGTGCCACGCCTTGCCGTCGCAGTGCCTGCCGGCGGGAGACTGCGCGTGCATCGAAAACGTAGTCGCGCCGTTCTGCGTCGGACCATCGGTGCTCTCCTGCGCTCGGCACGATGCTGGCTACGCGCGCGTTGCGTGCATCTTCCCCTCACCTTGAAGCGTCGGCGAAATCAGCAGCGGGTCGCGATCGCGGCCGCGGGGCCCGCGAAGCGAAATTCGGAGCTCCGAATTTTCGAGCCTCGCGTCGCTTCCCCCGCGTACCAGACGCGCTTCGGGGCGCGGTTCGCGGGAGCGTAGCGCGACGTTTCGGCACGAGGTGCCCGTCAGCCCTCACGACGCCACGTCGGCGAGGACGCGCTCGAGTCGCGCGCCGACTTCGCGCGCCACGTCGGTTAGAGCGCCAGCTTCGCCGCTCGCGCCGAGCGTCTGCATCGGATCGACGGCGCCAATCACAGCGGTGCCGTGGTCGCTCTCGTAGATCACCACGTTACAGGGCAGGAGCACCCCGACGCGCGGGTCTATCTGCAACGCCGCGTGCGCCAGCGACGGGTTGCAGGCCCCCACGATGCGGTAGCGGCGAAACTCGGCGCCGAGCTTCGCCTTGAGCGTCGCCTGCATGTCGATCTCGGTGATGATCCCGAAGCCCTCCTTCTTCAGCGCCTCGGGGAGACGCGAGAGCGCGTCGTCGTAGCTCATCGACAAATCCCTCCACGACCCTCGCGCGAGATGGATTGAAGTCGTCATGTGGGTCACCTGCTTGTTGAGAGAAAATGGAGTCGGTACGGACTCACTGGGCGCGCGCGTTGCGCGGCGGCGGTCTGCGTGCGGGGCAGACTCAATCGGCTCCGCTTTGTATGTGCGAAGCCAGGCCGTGGCGTGGTTGGTGCAGCATGCGCTCGCAAGACTGCGAGCTTCGTCTTTGGCGCCTTATTTTGTTTTGCGAATCCATCGGCAGATCGCTCAGTTCTGCTGCCCCGAGGCCTCGAGCGTCTCGAGTCGCGCCGCCGCAGCGTCCGCGCCGCCGCGCACGTCGTGCGCCACTTTCGCAGGCTTTGGCGCGTGGGCTCGGGCATGGCGTCAAGTCTCGCAATACGGGTGCCACGCTTGGCGCTGCGCGATTGACGAGCGATGTTGTCTCCGACGAGCCTGCCCGCGCGCCGCGAACCTCTCCGTTTTCGCAGCTCGCTTCGATCATCACGCAACCAGGTCATTTCAGGGAGTCCGATCATGTGCCGAAGAATTGAATGCGCCGACTGCAAGAAGCCCTCGTATGCCGGCTGCGGGATGCACATCGAGCAAGTGCTCGGCGACGTACCGCCCGAGCTCCGGTGCTCGTGCCGTGACAAGCCCAAGGACGCGGCCGGCGCTGACCGCTCGATTTTGCGTCGCCTTTTCGGAGGCTGATCGCGCCGACCGGAAAAGGTGGCGCGGATGGCCCGCGGCGCGCACGACGTGAGCCCTATCAATTCAGGAGCAGCTTCATGAGCGACTCGTGGGAAGCCGACGCAGCGAATCTTCGCGCGACCAGGCCCAGGCATATGCTGTTTGTCGGCGTCGCGAACGCTGCGCGCAGCCAAATGGCCGAGGGCATCGCGCGCGCCCTCGCACCGGTCGGGGTCGAGATCGCGTCGGCGGGTTCGGCTCCGTCGACGGTCAGTCCCCTCGCCATCAAGGTGATGTCCGAGATCGGCCTCGACATCTCGACGCACGCGCCCAAGCGCTTGGCCGATGTTGCGGTCGCCGACTTCGATCTCGTGGTGACACTTGGTTCTGGGCAAGTGTGCCCTCCCTTGCTTGCCCACACGACGCTGCTTGACTGGGGCCTCCCGGATCCGGAAGCCGCTCCGGGCGACGAGGCGGCCAGGCTGACTGCGTTTCGCCGCGTCCGATGCGAGCTCAGTCGTCGCCTCGCTCGCGTATTCAGCCCCGGCTTCCTCGCCGAGCCGACTCGCTACTTGTTCTTCACTGGCAAGGGCGGGGTGGGGAAGACCTCCCTGTCGGCTGCGACCGCCGTCAGCCTCGCCGACCAGGGGGAGCGCGTCTTGCTGGTCAGCACCGACGCGGCGTCGAACCTCGACGAGATCCTCGGGGTGGAGCTGTGTAGCAGCCCGGTGCCCGTGCCAGGAGTCACAGGGCTTTCAGTACTTAATGTCGACCCGGACGCCGCCGCCGAGGGCTACCGCCTTCGGGTGCTCGCCCAGCTCGGCGATGGGGTCACGAACGAAGCGCGCGCGACCGTTCGGGAGCAGCTCTCCGGCGCGTGCACTACGGAAATCGCCGCCTTCGACGAGTTCGCGAGCCTCCTCGCCGATGCTCCGGCGGAGTACGATCACGTCGTCTTCGACACCGCCCCGACGGGTCACACGCTGCGTCTGCTCAGCCTGCCGAAGGCTTGGACGAGCTTTCTCGAGGGCAACGACCGGGGCGCATCATGCCTTGGGCCCCATTCCGGTCTGAAGATGCAGGAGGCGCGCTTCGGGAGGGCGCTCGCAGCGCTCGCCGACCCGGTCCGCACCACGGTGGTGCTCGTCACCACGCCCGACGAGCGGTCCATCCTCGAGGCTGCGCGCACTGCGCGTGAACTCGCGGCGCTCGGCATCGCGTCCCAGCGTTTGGCTATAAACGGGGTGTTTCGCGCGAGTGATCCAGCCGACGCAGTCGCGCTCGCCCTTGAGTCGCAGCAGCGAGCGGCGACGGGGCAGCTCCCCGAGGCGCTGCGAGCGCTCCCGCGCGATGACGTGCCGCTGAGACCGTTCGATGCCGTTGGCGTGCCCGCTGTACGTGCGCTGCTGCGCGAGGGGACCGCTCCTTCGCCGACTCCCGTGGGCGCCGAAGGCGGCCAGCCGCGTATGGATCCGCTCGCCAGCCTCGTCGACGAACTGGCCAGTCAGCGGCGAGGGCTCGTCATGGTCATGGGCAAAGGCGGGGTAGGGAAGACGACGATCGCCGCAGCACTCGCGGTCGCTCTCACCCGGCGCGGTCTCGAGGTTCACCTCACCACGACGGATCCGGCCGCGCACTTGTTGGAGACGCTCTCGGGCGACGTGCCGGGCCTGCGCGTCAGCAGAATTGACCCCGCCGTCGAGACGCGCGCGTACGTCGAAAAGATCATGACGACCAAAGGCCGCGCACTCGACGCCGAGGGGCAGGCGTTGTTGCGCGAGGATCTCCGCTCCCCCTGCACCGAAGAAGTGGCCGTGTTCCATGCTTTCGCGAAGGTGATCAGCGAGTCGCGCCGCCAGGTTGTGGTGCTCGATACGGCGCCGACCGGACACTCGCTTTTGCTCATGGATGCGACTGGCGCGTATCACCGCCAGGCGCTTCGTGACCTCGGGCCCGGGTTCAACCCGGCGCGGATGACCACGCCGCTGATGCGCCTTCAGGACCCTTTGCTGACCCATGTGGTCATCGTCACGCTCCCCGAGACGACGCCGGTGTCGCAGGCGGCGGCACTGCAGGAAGACTTGCGCCGCGCAAAGGTCGAGCCCTTCGCGTGGGTGGTCAACCGCAGCCTGTCCGCAGCGGGAGCACGAGATCCGCTGCTCGCCGCGAAGCTGCAGGGGGAGCGACGTCAGCTCGCGCGAATCGCAGGCGGCCTTGCCTCTCGCGTGTTCGTGGTGCCGTGGCTTTCTTCCCCGCCGGTCGGCGCCGATGCGCTCGGCGCCCTCGCAACAATGTGAACGATCGCATCGTTCGCGGCCGCGCGGCCGCGCCCCCCCGCACTGGCCCGGCCTCGCGACCCGGCGCGCGTGCTGCCCGGATGGCTTGCCTTGCGCGGGGCAGGCGAAATAGACCAAAGTCCAACCATGACGGTCCGGGCTCGGTTGCTGCTCGTGTTGCTGATCGCAGCGCTTTTTGCGCCCCTCGCGCAATGCGCAGCGCCCACCGCCCTCGACGTGCTCGTCTACAGCGAGGTGCCCTGCGCCGTCCACGCGCTCGCTGCGATTGCGGGCGGCGGGTCGGTGCAGGAGCTCGCAGGCCACCCGCCGGGCGGCACATCGGCGGTGTGCGTCGCCGACGTCGCGCCGAGCAACGCGCTGGGCCACGTGGTGGTGACTCCTGCCGCGAGCAGGGATGGCACGGTCGCGTTCGCCGTGATGCAGCGGCCCGACGGCGCACCTGCCGACGAGTGCCTCGACCCGGCGAAAAGCAACGGCTGCATCGTCGCCAAACGTCAGCTTCGGTACCAGCCGCACCAGAGCGTGCCGATTCGGATCGATCTGCGCCTGTCGTGCCTGAACGTCGCATGCGCGGCAGACCAAACGTGCGTCCAGGGCGCGTGCCGTTCGTCGCTTGTGGCGACCGCCCAGTGTGCGTCGGGCGTGTGCGGCGAAGACGCGCTCGGAGACGGCCCGCTGCTCGCGTCGCTGAGCCTCACCGCGGGTGCCCTCTCTCCCGGTTTCGCCCCGAGCGTTCTGGGCTATTCGGCCGCTGTCAGCCTGAGCGGCGCGTTGCCGCCCGAGACGCGCGTCACGGCAACTGTGGCGGACGCCGGCGCGACGCTGAGCGTCCAGGGGGCCCCTGCGCAGTCGGGCGTGCCGACCGCCCCGATCGCCATTGGCACCGGGACCAACCCGGTCGATATCAACGTTACTTCCGCGGACGGAAGGCGCACGACCCATTACGCGCTGATAATCACGGGAGTATCCGGTATTGCCTATATGAAGGCGTCCAATGCGCGGACCGATTCGCAATTCGGCGCCCAAACGAACTGGACATCCGGCAGCGCAAGCCTGAGCGGCGATACGCTCGTGGTAGGCGCGCCGTGGGAGTCGAGCGGGGCCTCCGGCGTAAACGCAAACCAAGCCGACGTTTCGTCGGCGGGAGCCGGCGCTGCCTACGTTTTTCGGCGCGCGGGCGGCGCGTGGTCGCAGCAGGCCTACCTCAAGGCGTCGAACGCGCGGGCGGGCGCGCACTTCGGCGGCGCAGTCGCGCTCTCGGTCGATACGCTGGCGGTCGGCTCGCCGACTGAGAGCAGCGGCGCCACGGGCGTAGGCGGCAATCAGGCCGACACTTCCGCAGGCTTGGCGGGCGCCGTGTACGTGCTCGCGCGCGACAATGGCGTATGGACGCAAAAGGCCTACTTGAAGCCCTCGGCGAATTCCTTCAACGGCGAACTTTTCGGATGCTCGCTCGCCCTCTCGGGCGACACCCTCGTCGTCGGCGCCTGCGGCGATCCGAGTCCGACCCGCGGGGTGAACGGGATTCAATCGGGCACGTCCGCAGGCGGCTCCGGAGCTGCGTACGTATTTGTACGAGGAAGCCTCGGGTGGACGCAGCAGGCGTATCTCAAGGCATCGAACACCGACGTTGGCGCGAATTTCGGCCATTGTGTGAGCATCGATGGCGAGACGATCGTGGTCGGCGCGTGGGGTGAGTCGAGCGCGGCTACCGGCGTGAACGGCAATCAGGCCGATGTCTCCGCGCCCGCGGCCGGCGCTGCCTACGTCTTCGTGCGCAACGGTGCCGTGTGGACCCAGCAGGCGTACCTCAAGGCGTCGAACGCACGCGCGAGCGCGTCGTTCGGCACGGCCTGCGTCGTGGCCCGAGACACGCTCGTGGTCTCGGCACGTGCCGACAGCAGCGCTGCGACGGGCATCGACGGCGATGGCGCCGACGCCTCCGCGACAGGCGCCGGAGCAGCCTACGTGTTCGAACGCAGCGGCGGCGTGTGGAGTCAGCAGGCGTACCTCAAGGCTTCCGCCCCGGGCGTAAACAAGTTCGGCTCGGCGGTCGCGCTTTCGAACGACACCGTCGTAGTGGGAGCCATGGGGGAGAGCAGCTCCGCCACGGGCATCAATGGCAATCAATCAGGCGCTTCGATGCCGGACGCGGGCGCTGCCTACCTCTTCGTCAGGCACCAGTCGAAATGGACGCAGGCGGCCTACTTGAAGGCGACCAACACGCGCCCGTCGTCATTCTTTGGTTCGTCGGTGGCGCTCGAGGCCGGCACCATCGTTGTGGGCGCCTATGGAGAGTCGAGCGCGGCCACCGGCATCAACGGCAACCAGAGCGACGTGTCGGCGCCCAACGCGGGCGCCGCATACGTTTACTGAGCGCTGGCGAAGTTCGTCGGTCCGTCGGCGTGGCTGCGGCGACGCACGGAGCGGGCACGGCGCACGTTTATGGCGGTTTTCTCGACTTGGCAGCGGGTCGCCGAGCGCTCGCCGATGCCCAATTCGGAGATCCGAATTCCTCGCGCGGGGGCTCAACTGTGCGCGCTGCCGAGCGCTGAAGTGTGGGGTCTCGCACATGAGCAGGCACGCGACCGCCAGGACACCGATGAACGACAGGGCGCCACACCCCAATCCTCCCACGCAGTCGTCGTCTGTTCCGCCGTGATCCATCCGCATGGGGCCCGTCGGCGAAGACCGCGAGCTCACCCCGGCGGAGGCGGCACTTGCGGCGCGCACGTCGACTGACCCGCGCCGGTAACGCTCAGCGGCGCGACCCCTACGTACGTCGTCGTGTTCTGCTTGGGGTCGAACTGCCAGACGGAGCTGCCGAAGAACAGATAAAACGACCCGCCCCAGAAGGCGAGCGCCTGATTGCCTCCGCCGGCGTCCGCGACAATCGAGTACGACTTGAGGGTCGCCGCGCTCGAAGGGCTCAAGTTGGACAGCCCGCGGGGATACGACTGCTTCAAGAAGTAGAGCGTGCCGTCCCCGTTGCTCGTCATGTCGCCGTTCGCAGGCTGAAGCGAAGGCTCGACGGTGCCAATTACAGAGACGGAGCCTGCGCTCGTGTCGAAGCGCCCGAGCTTCCCCGTGGCGGGAAGAATGAACAGCGAAGTGTCGGGACTGTTGGTGTTCCCAGCAAAACTGAGCGCAAAGTCCCCGTAGTTCTGGGGATCTTGCTTCCAGTTGGGCACCTGAACGCAGCTCGCGTCGACCGTGCTGACTTTGTAGAGCCGCGCATTAAACACGGCCCACGCGGTTGCCTGGCGGTCGACCGTCATGTGGGTAGGAATGTAGTTTGCGTCACACTTCATGGTGCCGATGAGCTTGAACGTGCTGGGAGGTTTGAAGCTCCACAGGTCCCGGGTGCCGCCTGTGACGTAGATGAGCTTCGCCGCCTCAGGGCACCCGTCAGCCGCGTCGGGGGCGCCCGAATCCTGGAACCTGGGGTCGCTTCCGCCCGAGTCCGTCGCGCCGTCGCGACTGGTGTTGCCGCCGTCGGAGACCATCGATGGCTGGCTCCCATCATCACCGCACGCAACGCCGAGTGACGCACCGCAGAGAGCGGCGACTGCCGCCAGAACGAGCCTAAAACTTGGGTTTCGCGTGGCAACCAGCATTCGCGATACGCTAGGTAAGAGCGGCCTGGACGGCAAGCGTCACGCGGTGCATCCAGGGGACCCAGAGGGTGGATCGCTCGTACCAGCAGCACCCCCGCGACAGGTCGCGAGCGCTCGCCACGACCCACAGATCGTGAGCGCGGACGCGTGGCGTTGCTTCGATGACGGGGTGGCATCATGTGTGCAAGGCCTTTGGCGAGCTCCGATTCGGGGAGTTCGAAAGGTCACAACATGCGCCTCGTCCGCTCCAGCTTGCGTGCCTTCGAGCTCCCCGTGCTCGCCGCCCTCACCGCCGCCTCGCTGCACTGCTCCGTCGCGGCAGACGACGAGGCGCCTACGGTCGACGAGGAGGCCCTTGGCGCGTGCGCGAAGCCGGCGCCTACGAGCCGCGCAGTCTATGCCAAGGCCCATTTCGGCCTGACGTTTTACGGGCCCTGCAACCAGTCCGAGCTCGCGACGCCCGGCAAGGCCAACCACTTCTTCGACCCCAGGCGGCCAACGCTGGTCTACTTCCACGGCTGGTCGAAGGGGGAGATCGCGCGAGACAAGCCGCGCTCCTTCAACGCGCGCGACACCTACCCCGCAGCACCCGACCTCGATCTGGTGAAGGCCTGGCGCGATCGTGGCTGGAACTTCGCGCTGATGGATTGGGCCCAGTTCGCCGACACGGCCTACGAGACCGGCCGCATCGGCCTTGTTCCGGCCGAGCAGACCTACGACCGCGCAGAGCGAAAGATCTGGGCCGCCGACGACGAGGGCCGGCTCATTTATCACCTGTCCGACGGCACCGCGCACGAGCACGCGGCCGAGAACGTGACCCAGTTGCTAGCCGACAGCTACGTCGCCTTCATGCGAAGCCAGCCGTCGAGCGGCAAGGAGATCAGGTTCTTCGGCCACAGCCTCGGCACGCAGCTGGCCATCACCGTCGCGCGCGAGGTCAAACGACGCGCCGACAACGATTCAAGACTTTCAGCGCTTGCGCCGGTGCGGGTGTCCCTGACCGACGTGACGTCGTCGAAGTGCGCCCACGATTGGCTGCCTTCCCCGAGTCCCCGGCGCCGCGGGCTCACGCCCATCGAGTGCCTGGGCGAGCCGAGCGACGGCGACTGGGTGAGCGAGCGCCTCCTCGACGACGTCCGCGACCTCAAGGGCGCGTCCGCCGACACCGCCTTCGACGCGTACCGGTGCTGGGCGCTGTCGAGCTCGGGGATCGCGGCGGACCCGGAGTCAAACCTCCTGCCCGAGATGGCCTTCAGCGAGCTGAAGCCGAATACCGCCTCGCTCGACGTCAATCAGAAACATGCATTCTGCGCGTGGAACTACCTGACCTCGAAGGTCGTCGCTCCGCCGAACGTGCTCGCGTCGATATCCGAACAGAGGTGCGATTCGTTCGTGCGCTCGGGTGGCGTGTCGGCGGCGGCGTCGACCGCGACCGTGCGCAACGCAATGACCGCAGGGGTTCGCTTCGACCAGACGAGCGCGTCGCGCGAGATCTCGACCGCGCAATCGACCGTGCGCTGCGTGGCGCGCTGACCGGTCGCGGCGGGGCTGCCCGTCGCTGAGCACAAGCTGCTGTCTCGTGACGGAGCAGGGGGCCGGGTTTCCGAGGCGTTCGCGTCCGCGCTCCGAGCGGCCCTCCCGGGGGATGGCCGTCGCCGAGCGCGCGCCGAGTTGGGATGTTGTTGCAAATCGATGCTGGCCTCGGCAACATCTCGGGTATGAACTTTCCTATCGCGATCAGGCAATCTCTTCGGCTCACGGCTCTTGCGGCTCGCCCGATCGGGCTCCTGACGGCGGCGCTCCTCGGAACTGCGGCCTGCGGTGATGACGAGGTGGCCACCGGACCGGCCCTCTCCCCCGACGGCGGAGCGGTTATTGTCAGGGATGATGGCGGCGCCGTGTCCAATCCGGACGGCAGCGTGCCGCCGGCCGCGGCGGACTCCGGCGGCACCACGGGCACCGGCACGGACGCGCTACGCGGCTACTGGGTCTGGGAGAAACGCGTCGACGGGACCGTGGTGCAAAGCGGTCCGGTCGACAAAGGCCAGATGAAGCTCGCGTTCGGAACCGGCAACAACAAGTGTCACTACATCTGGAACGAGACCACCGGCTCCGACTTCCATACCGAGTGCACCTACACCCTCAAAGGTGACCTCGTGACGCTGTCGGCGAAGGCCGATCCGGACGCGACCGCGGCAGGCTGGTCCTGTGCACACCCAAGCTGGACGGCGTGGAACGATCGCCCCGCTATCGAATACGCCCGTTACAAGTTCGTCGGCGACCGCCTTTGGATCGGCGTCAACTCGTACTGGGGCGGCGTGAGCGGCGGCAACACGTCGTGCAAGCGGTTCCCGTTCTGGGAGAGTCAGGGACAGGCCACGACGGTCGAGAGCTGGATCGTCTACAAGCCCGTAACGCGGCAGGAGTGGTACACGAAGTACGCGATCAGCACGAACTGTCAGGGCACCATGGCCGAGTGCGCGCAGTGGCCGGGATGCGGCGCGGGCGACAAGGGCTACGTGGACTGAGCGGCTTCCCGCCCGGCAACGCGGCGGTCTTCCCCCTCGATGCACCCATCGGTCACGCGTCAAGGGGAGGTCCGTCACGAAGCCTTCGCGAGCGGCTCCGTCACTGCGCCTGGTGACAACCCACGCAGGAAAACGAGGAGTCGTCAGACGCAGCGCAGGTGCCGATCGATCACGCGACGGCGGCGGTCGAGGAGTCGATCGCGCGCGGGTGAGCGCAGGGCGCGGATGGGAGGCGCCCGTCTCAGAGCTGCGTTGCCCTTCGTCGCCTGCTCCCGCGCCGGACCGACGGTGCGCGCCGCGTGCTCGCCGACAAACGGAAAGCTCGTCGATGGTATCGCGAGCTGGCGGACTGCCTGACACGGCTACGACCCCCTGGCCGCGCTACGGGGCCGCCGCCGCGGGCAGCACGCCGAAGTAGAGCGTCAGGAGGTGCGCTGCTGCGATGAGCAAGTTGCTGATCACGACTGGGTTCTTCACGGTGCCCACGGTGAACGGGGTCGTCACTTTGTAAACGACTTGAAGGCCGAGCAGCACCGACGCCATGCGCGGGTCGGGTCGCGCGAGCAATACCGCCGAAGCCGCCCCGATGGCCATGTAGATCGACAGGAGGATCCCCCGGGCGGGCGTCCATTCGCCGAAGACGGACGTCATGCGCGGGCTGCGCAGCAGCAGCCCGGCGCACACCGGAAAGAGAACGACGAGGTTCAGGGCGAGGGAGAAGGTCAGCATCATCGGCTTAGCTCAGGGGCGTAGCAGAGAAGGCCGCGCGTCCCCACGCGATTGTGGCGTCGATGGCCTCGTCCCACGGCGTTGGCGAAAGACCGAACTCACGGCGAATGCGCTCGTCGTCGACGGCGTAGGGCTGCTCCCATTGATAGACCATTTCGACCAGCTCGCGAATGCTGGGATTGAACAGGCCCATCGCGCGCAAGGCCCAGGTCGGCACCCGCGCGACGCCGAGGCTCTTGCCGAGCACGCGATAGAAACGCTCGATGACCGCGCGCGTCGGCTCGGCGGGCTGCACGGGCAACATGTAGACCCCATCGGCCGACGCTGACGTTCCCAGAGCCACGAGCCCTGCGGCCACATCCGGCACATAGGAGTAGCTGTGGGGCATCTCGGGATTGCCGAACGATTCGCCGGCCTTTCCGGCGAAGACGCGGCGGAAGAACCGCTCGCCGAAGATGGCGGACAGCGGCGCTCCCGGACCGAAGAAGTCGGCCGCGCGAGCGATGGCGACCCTGCGCCCGCCGCGCGCGCCTGAGCCCAGAATCAGCTCGGCCGCCTCAGCGCGGAGCGCGCCTTTGCGCGAGCGCGGGGCCACGGCCGCGCCAGGATGCATGTGCGCCGTGTCGCCGTACATGTAGAGGTTGTCGAGCGCGATGAGGTTCGCACCGCTCTGCCGCGTTCCCTGGGCGATGCCGCGTGTCATGGGGAGCAGGAGCTTTGGCCACTCGAAATACAGTGGATTGACGCAGTGGTAGACGCTCTCGGCCCCATCGGTGGCGCGGGCCACCGACTCCGCGTCGCTCACGTCGGCCGCGATGACTTCGACGCCGCCTGTGGCTACGGCCTTCGACGTCTTGCGCACGACGCGGACGCGATGACCGCGCTCGACGAGCGCCTTCGCGACGAGAGGTCCGACCTGTCCAGCTCCGAGCACGACGTGCAGCTCACGCATTGGGTGACTCCTTCTGTGAGCGGAGAGCATGAGTCTTGCGTATCTGCAGACAAAGATGTTCATCTGCATGTCTAAATTGCGTTATCGCAAGCCCGAGGGAGAAGTGATGGCGGAGACGTTATTGGCTTCGTGGGATCAGGTCCGGCTCTTTCTCGCGCTGATGCGCGCGCGCACGCTCGCAGGCGCTGGCAAGCGCATCGAGCTCGACGCCTCGAACGTTAGCCGTCAGCTCGTGCGCCTCGAAGAGGCTGTCGGAGTCACGCTCTTCGATCGCACGCGAGACGGCCTCGCGCCGACCAGCGCCGCCGAGAACCTGCTGACGCATGCCGAGGAGGTCGAGCTCGGCGTCGCGCGCTTCGCCGCGGCGAGCGCGCAGGTCGAGACGACGGTCGAGGGAGTCGTGCGTCTCACGGCGCCGCCCGGCGTGGCCGACACGTTCGTCGCGCCGCTGCTGAAGGAGCTTTACCTGCGCCATCCAAAGCTCGTGATCGAGCTCGACGCCAGCGTGGGCTATGCCGATCTAACCCGACGAGAGGCGGATCTTGCGCTGCGCACGGCGCGTCCAAAGAGCGGTGAGCTTCGGGTCACGCAGGTCGTCGCCACGCGCGAGCTTCCGATGGCCTCGGAGAAATACGCGCGCGAAGTCGGGCGCCTCCGCGCGTTCGAAGACGCGCGATGGATCGCGTGGGGCGATGAGCTCGCGCACCTGCCAGGGCCGCGCTGGCTCCGCACGCACGGGCCCGCCGTGATGCCGGTGCTGCGAAGCAATCACTTCGCGAGCTTGCTCGCTGCGACCCGGTCGGGCCTCGGGGTCGCTGTGCTGCCCGAACCGTACTTGTTGACGGGACTGGTCCCGCTGGCCCACGGCAAGCGACTGTCGGCGGCATGGGCGAACCTTCCTGCCACGGAGCTGTGGCTCGTCGCCCATCAGGCGCTGCGTCGCGTCCCGCGTGTCGCGGCCGTGTGGGATTTTCTTCTCGAAAAGCTGGCAGGGCGTTGAACAACACCCTGCTGGTGATTCGCAAAGCGAATCGCGTAGGGTGGCGACCACGAAAGACCGTGTTTTTCGGGTCGGGGAGGTGCATGCCTCCCCGAGATGAGCGGCTAACAGGCCGCTGTTCAACGGGCTGCCAGTGGCGTTCTCGGCGACCCGCGCAGTCGCGCGCGGCAGGGACCACGCGCGCCACGCGACCGGGCGCTGAAGCGCGGCGTCGTTCGCGCCTGTCCGCGAGGGGCACGGCTTGTCGGCGCGCAGAAAACAAGAGAGCCATCTTCGCGGGTACTGCGGCGCGGCAGCGACAGCAAAGCACGCCGGCGGGACCGCACGCAGCGCCCAATCGGCGCTACCTTGCGCGCATGGCAATCGATCCGGACTGGCTCGACGAAGGGCTCGCCCACGTCTGGCTCCCCTATGCGCAGATGAAGACAGCGTCGCGCCCGCTGCCCGTCGTGGCGACCGAAGGCGCGCGCCTCGTGCTCGCCGACGGACGCACGCTCGTCGATGGCATCGCGAGCTGGTGGACGGCCTGCCACGGCTACAACCACCCGAGCATCGCCGAGGCCGTGCGCGCCCAGCTTGCGCGCATGCCGCACGTCATGTTCGGCGGCCTCGCGCACGAGCCGGCCTATCGCCTCGCCACGCGCCTCGCGGCGATGCTGCCAGGCGATCTCGAGCGCGTGTTCTTTACCGAGTCGGGCTCCGTCGCCGTCGAAGTCGCCATGAAGATGGCCGTGCAATACGCCATGAACAGCGGCGCTCGCGGGCGCACCAGGATCCTCTCGTTTCGCGGCGGCTACCATGGCGACACTTTCGCCACGATGGCTGTGTGCGATCCGGAAGAGGGGATGCACACCAGATTCGCGGGCGTGTTGCCCGTGCAGCTGATTGGCGAACTCCCCCGCGACGCCGAGTCTTTCGCGGCGCTTCGTGCGCTGGCGCTCCGTCATGCGGGGGAGCTGGCCGCGATCCTCGTCGAGCCGCTCGTGCAAGGCGCCGGGGGCATGCGCTTTCACGACACCGAAGTGCTTTGCCGGCTGCGCGCGCTCGCCGACGAGCTTGGCGTGCTGTTGATCTTCGACGAGATTTTCACGGGCTTCGGACGCACCGGCGCGATGTTCGCGTGCGACGAGGCGGGCGTCGTGCCCGACATCGTGACGCTCGGCAAGGCGCTCACGGGAGGCACGCTGCCGCTCGCCGCCACGGTCGCGCGGCGTCGCGTGTTCGACGCTTTCTGGGACGACGATCCCGACAAGGCGCTCATGCACGGGCCGACCTACATGGGGAACCCGCTCGCCTGCGCCGCGGCCAACGCGTCGCTCGATCTCTTCGGGCGTGAGCCGCGCCTCGCGGACGTGGCACGCATCGCGCGGCAGCTCGAAGAGGGCCTCGCTCCGTGCCGGGGGCTCCCCGGCGTCGTCGACGTGCGCGTGCGCGGCGCGATCGGCGTCGTGCAGCTCGCTCCCATGCCTGACTTGCGCGCGCTGAAAGCAGCGTTCGTTGCGCGCGGCGTATTCATCCGCCCGTTCCGCGACGTCGTCTACTTGACGCCCGCGTTCACGATCACGAATGAAGAGCTCGGCGTGCTCACCGGAGCCATCGTCGACGTCCTGCGCGCACAATCCTGCTAAGCCGCTGCGCGCACTCGCGAGCGCGCGTCATCGCGAACAGCGTGCGTGCCCGGCGACTCCAGGGGACGGAAGAACGCCGCCACTGGCGCCAGCGTGCAACCTGCATTCGTCACGTCTGCGCCCGGCGCTCCGCCGTCACTTGCACACGTTGACCAGCACGCTCACGGTGCTGCCGTTGCCGAGATTGCCGTTCGTGGCGGCGAGGTCGGGCTTGCCGTCGCCGTTGAAGTCTCCCACCGCGATATAATTAGGGCCCGTGCCGGTGGCGTAGTCGACCTTCGCTGCGAACGTGCCGTTGCCGATGCCGAGCAGCACGCTCAAGGTGTCGCTGTTGCCGTTCGAGACGGCGAGGTCGGGCTTGCTGTCGCCATTGAAGTCGCCTGTTGCGATGCCTTTAGGGGAGCCGCCGGCGGCGTAGTCGACCTTGGCGACGAAGGCGCCGCTGCCGTTACCGAGCAGCACGCTCACGGTGCTGCTGAAAGAGTTCGTGACGGCGAGATCGAGATTCTTGTCGCCGTTGAAGTCCCCCACCGCAACGACATTAGGGAAGTTGCCGGTGGCGTAGTCGACCTTCGCGGCGAAGGTGCCGTTGCCGCTGCCGAGCAGGACACTCACCGTGTTGATGTCGCTGTTCGTAACAGCGAGGTCGAGCGCTTGGTCGCCGTTGAAGTCCCCCACCGCGACGCCACCAGAAGCGCCAGCGCCTTTGGCGTAGTCGCTTGTCGCTGCGAAGGAGCCGTTGCCGTTGCCGAGCAGGATGCAGACTATACGGCTGTTGCCGATACCCGCGGCCGTGGCGGCGAGGTCGAGATTCTTGTCGCCGTTGAAGTCCCCCACCGCAATGCCATTAGGGAAGTTGCCGGTGGCGTAGTCGACCTTGGCGGCGAAGGTGCCGTCGCCATTTCCGAGCATAACGCTTACGGTGTTGTTGTTGATGTTCGTGACAGCGAGGTCGGGCTTCTGGTCGCCGTTGAAGTCTCCCTCCGCGATGCCAGAAGGGTAGCTGCCGGCGGCGTAGTCGACCTTCGCCGCGAAGGTGCCGCTGCCGTCGCTGAGCAGCACGCTCACCGTGTTGCTGTTGA
>CANJCO010000017.1 GCA_947473045.1 Myxococcales bacterium
GGCGTGCCGGGCGCCCTGCACGCGACCGCGCAGCTCGTCGACGTCGCCCCGACGATGGACGCGAAGATGTACGCGGCCGCTCAAGTGTTCGACGAAGCTCGGCACCTGGAGGCCTACGACCGCTACCTGCGCGAAAAGATCGAGCTGGTGTATCCGGTCAGCCCGCACCTCAAGCAGCTGCTCGATACCTTGCTCCAGGACTCCCGCCCCGACTTCAAGTTTCTCGGAATGCAGATCATGGTCGAAGGCGTGGCGCTCGCCGCGTTCGGCCTGATTCAGCAGCTGTCGACCGAGACGCTCATCAAGCAAATCACGCAGATGATCATGCAGGACGAGTCGCGCCACGTGGCGTTCGGCGTGCTGTCGCTCAAGGACACCTACCGGCAGATGGCCCCGAACGAGCTGCGCGACCGCGAAGACTTCATCATCGAGTCGTCGAAGCTGCTGCGCGATCGCTTTCTCGCGCAAGAGGTCTGGGAGCGCATGGGGCTGCCGCAGCAGGCGTGCCAGGAAGCCGTCGAAGCGAGCGAGGCGATGGCAATATTTCGCAGGCTGCTTTTTTCGAAGATCGTGCCGAACACCAAGCGACTCGGGCTGCTCACGCCGTATGTGCGCAAGGGCTTCGAGGAGCTCGGCGTGATTGAGTTCGAGCACCTGCCCGCGACCGCATGAGCGAGGCGCGCGAGGCGGGCGGCTCCCGTGTAATGTCAGAGGCAATGACGGCGCGAACAGACAGCAAGGCGCCGCGTCCGCGCAACGCCGCTGACACGAAGAAGCGCATCCTCGACGCCGCGGAGGCCGAGTTTGCGGCCAAGGGGTTCGACGGAACGCGCCTCGGCAACATCGCGCGAACCGCGGGCGTGCAGCAGGCGCTCATTCACCACTACTTCGACGACAAGTCGGGGCTCTACCGCGAGACCGTCGACCGGGCGCTCGGGGCGATGAGCACCGAAGGGTGGGACATTCTCGCGCGTACGGTGTCGGCGGTGGGCAAGAGCTCGCGCAGCAAACCCGCGCAGAAGCTCGACAAGAAGAATGTGCGTCCGCTCGTCGAGGCGTTCATCGAGCTGCTGCAGCGCTTTTTTACCGAGCACGGGCACATCCTCGCGATCGTTCGGCACGAAGCGTCGAGCGGCTCCGAGCTCGCCCGGGACATCGTGCGCACGCGGGTCAAGCCCGTGGTCGATGCGATCACCGCGTACCTCGACGCGCTCAAAGGCTCGGGCGACGTGCGCGGCGACGTTGACGTTCGTCAGCTCGCCATCGCAGCGATGGGCATGGTGGCGTTCCCGCTGATGGAGCACGGACTGACGCGCTGGGTGTGGCCCATCGAGCCGCGCGACAAGTCGTTTCTCGACGGCGCGCGCGCCGAGATCGTCGAGACCCTGCTCGCGCGAATGCTGCCGTAGGGCGCACTCTTGGCCGGGCCGTGAGGCGAGCAACCCGGCAACCGTTGCGAAGCTCGACTACAGTCGAAGGCGCATGAAGCACGACTTTTTTGACCTCGGACCCGCGAGCGACTTTCCCGCCGGTGCGCCGGTGCTGCGCAAGGGCCCGGGCGGCCTTCGCTTCGCCTGCGTGCGCGAGGGCGAAGCGGTGCACGCGGTCGACGATCGCTGCCCGCATCAGGGCTATCCGCTGTCTCAAGGCGAAGTCCGCGGCGGCGTGCTCACGTGCCGCTGGCACAACTGGAAGTTCGAGCTCGCGAGCGGCGCCTGCACGTTCGGCGGAGAGCCCGTGCGGCGCTACGCAACGCGCATCGAAGACGGTCGCGTCCGGCTCGACCTCGCCCTCGATCGCGGCGCGGAGGTTCGGAGGCTCGTGGCGAGCCTGAAAGCCGCGCAACGCCGCGATGAGACGGCCCGCGCGCTGCGCGACGGCCTGCGCCTCGGCGACCTCGGGCTGCCTCGCGGTGACGAGGAGCGTGCCGGACTCGGCAAGCTCGCCACGGCGTTCGAGGTTGTCGCGATCGACGGCGCCGAGCGGGCGAGCGAAGGCTTCGATCATGGTCTGGCCGTGCTCGCCGACCTCTGCGCGTGGGCCGATCGCGGCCTGATCAAGCCAGAAGAGGCGTTCGTGCTCGGCGCCCACGCCATCGCGGCGGAGAGCCTCAACCTCGGGGTGCGCGGAGCGCCGACGCCCGGCGCTCGCGTGAGTCCCGCGACCTCGTTCGCGCGCCTGGCCGATCTCGAGGGCAAGGATCTCGAGCCGGTGAGAGACGCCCTCGTTGCGGAGCGCCGCGAGGAGGCTGAAGCGATGGTGCGCGCGATCGTGGAGTCGCGCGGCATCGACGCCGCGACCGACGCGCTGCTGCCCTTCGTCGCGGAGCACCTTTACGACCGCGGTCACGGCGCCATCTTCGTCGCCAAGGCGCTGGAGCTCTCGCGGCGCTTTCCGCTGGCGGCGATCGAAGTCTTCGCGGCCGTCACGGTAACCCTCGCATGGGCCACCGCCGATACCGCGCTGCCGCCGTTTTCTGCCACGCGCAGGGCGCTCGAGCAGACTGCAGACCTGCCGCTCGGCGCCGGACCGCTCGTCGATCGCGACGCGTATGAGCTCGCGGTGCTCGCGGGCGAGTCCGAGGCGGTAACAGCGACCGTCGCGCGGCTCGCGTCGGGCACCGATCCGGCGGCGCTGCTGCGCGCGGTCGGGCGCGCGGCCGCCGTACGCCTTCTGCGCTTCGACGCGGCGTGGGAGTCGCGAACCGACGCCGCCGTGACCGTGCTCGACGTCTCGCACGCGGTCACCTTCGCCGAGGCGGCCATCGCGCTCACCAGCGCACGGCCCGAGCGCGCCCGCATCGCCGCGCGGCTCGCAGTGCAGGCCGCTGGCTTCGCGGGCAAGCTCCGACGCGGCGACGCGCCATCCGCACAGGCCGCGCCGTTGGCCCGAGCTGGGCAACAATCGCTGCTTGAAGCTGCAAGCGCCCGCGACGTGGCGCAGGCCCTCGCCGTGGTGACGGGACTCGGGCGCGACGAGCGCGCGGCGAGCTACGACGCGCTGGCCCCTTTCGCCGCTTTCGACGCAGCCACCCTGCCGATATTTTACGCGCACGCGATCAAGGTGAGCGAGGCGCTGCGCCGGCTCGACGCGGCCGACGACGCGGCCGACGACACTTACTTGCGTGCGCTGGTCGCGTACCTCGTGCCCGTCCGACCCGAGCGCCATTGGCGCCGCACCGCCGCCATCGCCGCGCAGTTTTTAAGCGACGGCCGTCCGCCAAAAGGCCTCTACTGACCGCTCGCGGCCTGATCGGGATCGGCTCGCGCGTCAGACCCGCCGGTGGGCCTCGTGCGCGGCGAGCCGCTCGCGCTCGATGTCGCGCGCAGCAGTCGGCCCGCGATAAATGAACGCCGTGTAGATCTGCACGAGGTTGGCGCCAGCGTCGAGCATCGCGCGCGCATCTTCGCCGCTGCTGACGCCGCCCACGCCGATGATCGTGGCCGCCCTGCCGAGCTTGCGTCGAACGCGCGACACGACCTCGAGCGCGCGCACGCGCAGTGGAGGACCGCTCAGCCCACCGGCGCCGATCGCTTCCACTTCCGCCGAAGGTGTCGACAGGCCCTCGCGGCGAATCGTCGTGTTGGTCGCGACCACGCCGGTGAGCCCGACCTCACCGACCACGTCGAGCAGCGCGTCCAGGTCTTCGTTCGACAAGTCAGGCGCGATCTTCAGCAGCAACGGGCGGGCGCCGGCGTTTTCGCGGGCAAGCGCGCCGAGCAGCGCGCGCGCGAGCTCCGGCCCCTGCAGCGCGCGCAGGTTCTTCGTGTTGGGGGACGATACGTTGATGACGACGAAGTCACTCACGGGCGCGACGGCCCGAAAGCTCCCCAGGTAGTCGGCGACCACAGGTTCGGGGTCTTCGTCGACGTCGACGCTGCGACTTTTGCCGATCGAAAATCCGACAGGCACCCCCGCCGCGGACCGCCCGCCACCTGCGACAAAACGCGCGACGACGGCCGCCGCGCCTTCGTTCGGAAAGCCGAGCCGATTGATGAGCGCCCGATCGGCGGGCAGCCTGAAGAGGTTCGGCTCGGGGTTGGGCTCCTGCGCCCGCGCGGTCACCGTTCCAAGCTCGAGGAAGCCAAAGCCCAGAGAAGCGAGGGCTTTCGGACGCGCGGCGTTCTTGTCGAATCCGCCCGCCAGGCCCACGGGCGACGGAAAATCGAGCCCCATGGCGCGCACCCGCGAGCGCGGATCACGGTCTGCCATCAGTCCGCTGGCAACGGTGCGCAGCGGCCCGACGCGCTCGAGCACCCCGAGCGCCGCGTTGCCGGCGGCATGCGCCGACGTCGGCGACATCGAAAACAGCAAGGGTCGCAGCAGCGCGTACATTCGTGCGGCTTTAGCATCGCTTAGCCCGCGGCGCGCCGCATGCTACAGTGTCGCGCATGAATCAAGCCCGCTCCGCGTTCGCTGCCGGTCTCCTGCTCACTTCGGTGCTCGCCCTCGCGTGCTCCAGCGCCGACGACACCGTCGTCCCGGGGGCCGACGCCGGCAGCACCAAAGACAGCGCGACGACGCCCGACAGCAGCGTGGCCCCGGATGCGAGCGCCGATGCGAGCGCCAAAGACAGCGCCGCCGCGAGCGACTCCAGCGTGGTCGACAGCGCGGCGCCCGACTCCAGCGTAATCGACAGCGGTCCGCCTCCGGTCAACGGCTGCAAGGACACCGACTACGTCGCCGCAAACACCATCAAGTGGGACTTCCAGATCGTGCCCGCGTGCGTGACGATCAAGGCCGGCGACTCGGTGACGTGGAACGGCAACTTCGTCACCCACCCGCTCGCCGCCTTCAACGGAGCCAGCCCCAGCCCCATTCCGAACGTCAGCTCCGGGGCGACCACGACCGTGAAGTTCCCGAGCGCGGGCGTCTACGGCTACCACTGCACGATTCACGGCTCGATGATCGGCGCCGTGAAGGTCACGCCCTGACGGTTCACGGGCCTGTTTTTACGCCAAAGCTCGGCTACAGGTCACCGCCCCAATGATCGACGCAGCGCTCCTCGAAGACGTCGATCTGTTGTCCCTCGACGCCGGCAACACGGTCATTTTTCTCGATCACGAGCGGCTCGCCCGACTTGCCCGCGATGCCGGTTTTCCCGGCGTCACGCGCGAGCGCCTGATCGCGACCGAAGGCGAAGCCAAGCGGCTGGCCTCCGATGCCACACAGATGGTCGATCCTGCGTGGCCCGAGCGCGACGGCCCGGGGGCAGCCGCATGGGGGCGCATGGTCGCGACGATGCTGGCGCGCGCCAACGTTGCGGAGAGCGCGCTCCCATCGCTGATTTCAGCCATTTGGAAGAGCCACGTCGATCACAACCTGTGGTCGCTCGTGCCCGAAGGCTTCGCCGACGCGATCGCTCGCGTGCGCAGCGCGGGCGTCAAGACGGTGATCGTATCGAACTCAGAAGGCATGCTCGACCGGCTATTTCACAAGCTCGGAATCGACGCGTGCTTCGACGCGGTCATCGACAGCGGCCGCGTGGGGCACGAAAAACCCGGCGCACGCATTTTTGAGCTCGCCTGCGAGGCCGCGGGCACGACGGCGGCTCGGGGGCTGCACCTCGGAGACACCTTCGCGACCGACGTGCTCGGCGCCCGTAACGCCGGCATGCGCACAGCGCTCATCGATCCCTACGGTCACTATGAGGGCCTGTACGCCGATGTGCCGCGCGCGGAGGGCGTCGTCGCCGTGGCCCTCGCGCTCGCGGCCCGCGGGCGCGTCACGCGTCGCTGAGCCACTGCCGCGCGAGCGCGACAATCGCCGCGTTCTCGGCGTTTTGCTCAAGATAACTGCGACGCCAGCGACCGTCGCCGATCAGCGAGGCCCTCGACAGCACGACCTCGCGCGCCTTGCGGATCGCGGCGTGCGCGGCGCCAACATCGCCCAGATCCATCAGCACTTGCGCGAAGGCCAGTCGCGCCTGCTCTTCGCCCTCCTCGACAATCGCTGCGGCCTCGAGCACCCCGATCGCGTCGGTTGCGACGTCGAGCGCCTCGCCCACGCGCCCCTGCTCGCGGAGCGCGTGCGAGAGCGTCGCCGAGGCGTAGACGTACGCCGAAGCGTGCGCCGCGAGCTCGGGTCGAACCGCCCGCGCCAGCTCCTCAGCCCCCGCCCAGTCGCCCGCGAGCCTCGCGATCTCGGCGGCGTACAGCTGAGACCAGAGGGTCATCAGACGCACGCCCAGCCCCTCAGACGTCGCGATCGACAGGGAGATGAACGCGCGGGCACCGTCAAAGTCGCCAGCGCGGGCGAGCGCGAGCGCGAGGTTCTGCGCGGCCCCGGCTGCGTAATGAACAAGCCCCATGCGCTGCGCCTCCTCGTACGCCCCGCGAAGCACACCGGCGGCGCTCCCGTCGCCAAGGCGCGTAAGCGCGTAGCCGAGATTCACGCGCTCGCGAACGATCTCCCGCAAATCGCCCGATTGTTCGAACGCGGCGATCGCCTGCGAAAAACTCTCCGCGGCGGCGCCAAAATCGGAGCGATCGTGAATCTGAAAAATTCCGTCAACGAACGCGGCGTAGCCGCGCAGCGTCGGGGCGTGCGCCGCGTGCTTGTGAACGAGCGGTTCGACGAGGTCACGCAGTCGCCACGCCTGGTCGCGTGCGGCTCCCCGCATCAGCGAGCTCGCCGTGCGCAAGATGACCACCGCCAGCGCGGCGCTCGCGTCTTTGCGATCGTGAAACGCGTCGCAAACGTCGTCAATCCACGCGACCGCCGAAGGAAGATCGTCGACGTGGACGCTCGCCACGACGGCCTGCGAAGCCAGCGCGATCCACGAGTCGCTGCCCCGCTGCGCGTGCTGCAGCCCGAGCAACGCCGACTCGCGCACCGCGTGGTACTTTCCCTTCGCCGCCCAGGACTCGATCATCAGCACGTGCAAGTGCGCGAGCTCCTCTCCGCGAGCCCCGCACGCGACGCCCCGGCGGCCGCGGTCGATGACGGCGTCGAAGTCGGCGCCGGCGAGGGCGTCCTCGGCCGCACGCGCCCACCACGCGATCGCCTCGGCCATCGCGCCGCCGCGCTCGAGATGCTCGGCGAGCACCCGCGCGTCCGTCTCGCCGTGCTCCAGCAGCCAGTCTGCCGCGAGACCGTGACCGAGCGCCCGGTCCTGATCGGTCAGGGAAGCGTAGGCCGCCTCGCGGGTGAGGGCGCTCGAGAACGTGAGCTGCTCGTGCCCGACGAAGCGCGCGTCGTAGCTCGGGGTGAGCAACTCGAGGGCCACGAGCTCGGAGATCGCGGGCAGCACATCGGCCGGGTCCGGCAGCCCGAGCAGAACCCCCACACCGTCGACCCAGAGCGTCTGCCCGAAGACGCTCGCCGCACGCAGCGTGCGTCGCAGCTCGCTCGGAAGCGCCTCGAGGCGCGCCTGCACCATCGCCACGACGGTGTCGGGAAACGCGAGCGTCGGCGAGGTCGCGCTCGCGCGAATCATCTCCTCAAGAAAAAAAGCGTTCCCCGCCGCGCGCGAGACCAGGGAGGCGACGCGATCGGGCGGCGCGCCGTCGCCCAGAAGCGACCACGCGATGCGCTCGGCCACCTTTTTCGGGAGCGGCGCGAGGCTCACGCGCTCGACCGATCGCTGCGCCCATAGATTCGGAAAGAGCTCGAATACCTCCGGCCTCGCGAAGGCCAGCACCGCGAGCGGCCGCTCGGCCAGGTTTCGAAGCGCCGCGTCGAGCGCGTTGACCGTGGGAAGGTCGCCCCACTGCAGGTCTTCGATGACCACGAGCACCGGATGCTCCGCGAGCTCGGCCTCGAGGAAGTCCTCGAACGCGCGGCGGATCTGATCGCCCATCGTGACGGGGTTGGCGCGCGCGGCGCGAAGCTCGACCGACACGTTCGCCGCGGCGGTCGGCGCCCCCACGATCTCGCCAAGAAAAGCCGCGATTCGCGCGGTTTTTGTGTCGGTGATGCTCTCGCCGATGCGGCTCTTCAACGACGCCGACCGCGCCTCGAGCGTCTCGCCGTCGCGCAGCCGCGCCGCGCGCTTCACCATCTGGGCGAGCAGCCCGAACGGCGAGCCGACGCTCATCGGATCGCCTCGGGCGAGCAGGATTTTCGCCGTCGGGCGCCGGGCGCGAACCGCGGCGAGCACCTCGGAGCCAAGCCGCGATTTGCCGAGGCCCGCCGGCGCCGTGACCAGCGCCACCTGGGCGCGCGACTCATCGAACGCAGCGTCGACCAGCCCGCCCAGCGTCGAAAGCTCGAGGTCACGACCGAAAAATCGCGTGGCCTTTCCGAGGACCGTGCGCGACGCGTCTTCTCCCGATCGCTGCGCGCGAAGCAGGGTCAAGGGCCCGGTGCGCACGACCTCGAAGCGCGCCTCCACGAGGCACGCGGTGACCTCGTCAATCGCAACGTACGAAGCGCTGGCGTGGCGCGGGTCCTGCGACACGTCGCGGAGCATGGCCGCGGCGCGGGAGAACACGTCACCGCCTTCGCCGTCGCTCGCCGATCCGTCGTGCGCGAACACGCCGCTGCCGGTAACGAGCGCGATCGCGGCGCCGCTGAGCACCGCGCGGAGACCGAGCGCGCAGCTTGCCGCGCGCATTGACAGCTCGGCCGCGCCGCCGCGGTTGGCGAGGGCCACCACCAGCGATCCATCGGCGAGCAGGTCGGCGCGTGCGTCGAACGGCTCGACCTGGCGCCGAACGCGCTCCAGCTGCGCCTGGGCGAGTGCGCTGACGACGCCTTCGAACGACAGCGGTGGAAGCCGAACGTCTGCGACGATGATCGAACGCAGCCGCAGCTCATCGTGGGTGAGACCCGCGCGCAGAACCAATGGGTCGATCGCGTGCGCTGCAGAGTGCTCCGACACCTCGATTTTTCGGAGTCGATCGGCCACCTCACGACCGTTGAGCGGCCGCATGTCACGATCTTTCGACAACATGTCTTCGACGAGCGCGTCGAGGTCGGACGCAACCCAGGGCACGAGCTCGCTGACCCTCGGCGCCTCTTCAAGCAGGATCTTCGTGAGCACCGAGAGCATGTCGGGGCCGGCGAACGGCACCGCGCCCGTCAGGCAACGAAACAGCACGCAGCCCAGAGAAAATACGTCCGCGCGCGAATCGACCTCCGAGGCGCAGCGCGCCTGCTCGGGGGCCATGTAAGACGGCGTTCCCATCGCCCTGTGGGCCTGCGTCTGTTCGCTCGCGCGCAGCCGCACGAGGCCAAAGTCGATGAGCACGGGGTTTCGAATCTCGCCGCCGCTCAGCACGATGTTGCTCGGCTTGACGTCGCGATGCACGACGCCGTGCTCGTGGGCGTGGCCGAGCGCCTCGGCGATACCCATCACCAGCTCGACCGACTCCGCGTGAGAGAGCGGCTGCCGCACGATGCGATCGGCCAGCGTCTCTCCGTCGACCCACGCCATCGCCACAAAGGGACGTCCGTCGTCTCCCAGCCCGTGCGCCACGTATCGGACAACGCCCGGGTCGATGAGCTCGGCCAGCACCTCGCCTTCCTTGGTCAGACGGAGCGCGGCGTTGTCGGTGTCGCCCAGCAGCACCTTGAGCGCGACGGTCTCGCCGGTCTGCCGGTCGAGCGCGCGGTAGACGGCGCCCATGCCGCCCTTCGCCGCGAGCTCAAGGAGCTCGAAGCGGCCCGCGACGACAGGATTGCCGCTCATCGCCCCAGTATCAGCGCGACTGCGGCCCCGCGTCCAGTCGCGCCTCAGGGCCTTTCACGCGCGGCGCGCCGATCGCCTATACTCGCGCGCCATGTCCAAGCACACCATCGCGGTTCTTCCCGGCGACGGCATCGGCCCCGAGGTCATCGCCCAGGCTACGCGGCTGCTCGACCTGCTGCGCGAAAAGCGGGGTCTTCCGCTCGATCTGTGGCATCTCGACCTCGGAGCCGATCGCTACCTCAAGGACGGTACGACCTACCCAAAGGAGATCGCCGACCGGGTCAAAGGAGAAGCGAGCGCGGTGCTCCTCGGCGCGCTGGGAGATCCCCGCGTGCCCGGCCTCGAGCATGCCCGCGACATCCTGTTCGGCATGCGCTTCGGTCTCGACCTCTACGCGAACGTAAGGCCCGTCAAGGCGCTCGCAGACCGGCTCGTTCCCCTGAAGGGTCGAGGCCGCAGCGACGTCGACTTCGTGGTGTTCCGCGAGAACACCGAGGGCATTTATGTGGGCATGGGAGGTCAGTTCAAGCGCGGCACCCCCGACGAAGTGGCCATCAGCGAAGACCTCAACACCCGCAAAGGCGTCGAGCGCCTGATCCGCGCCGGGTTCGAGTACGCCAGGGCCCACGGCAAAAAGACTGTGCACATGGCCGACAAATCGAACGCCATGCGCCACGCCCACGAGCTGTGGTACCGCGCCTTTTTCGAGGTCGCGGCGGAGTATCCCGGGATCACGCCGAAGCACGTCTACGTCGACGCGCTTTGCCTCTACCTCGTCCAGGATCCCTCACCCTTCGAAGTAGTTGTAACCTGCAACCTTTTCGGGGACATCATCACCGACCTCGGCGCAGCGCTTCAGGGAGGGCTCGGCATGGCCGGCAGCGCCAACCTGCACGCCAGTGACCGATCGCGCGTCGCGTTGTTCGAGCCGGTGCACGGCTCAGCCCCGCCGCTCGCCGGAAAAGACCTCGCAAACCCCATCGCGAGTTTTCTCACCGTTGGGATGATGCTCTCGCACCTGGGATGGCCCGAGGAGGAGCAGCGCATCGAAGCCGTATGCGCCCGCGCCATCGAGGAGAAGCAGTGCACTCGCGATGTGGGAGGCGAGCTGGGAACGCGCGCCTCGGCCGAGTGGATGCTGGCCGAGATCGCGCGCTCTTTGTGAGGCCTCAGGGAATGTAGATCACGACGCGGCCCGGGCCGCCCGCGCCGCCCGTGCCGCCGCCGCCGACGCCGCCGGCCGAGATCCCGTTCGCGAAATACTTGCTCACGTTGTTCGGGGGGGTCACTCCGGAGCCGGCGAGGGTGAGCACCTTGGTCGCGACAGCCGCGAGGTGACCCGAACCGCCGCCGCCGCCGCCGCCGCCCGCGACGGAGCAGAACGGGAAGCCCGCGGCCCTGGCGCCGCCGCCGCCACCGAAAAAGCCGCCACCACCGCCGCCGCCGCCCGTGCTGCCGCCGCGACCGCCGCCGGGCGTTCCCGCCAGCGATACCGGGGAATCAGCCGACGCGCCCAGCAGCGACGAGCCCGCTACGCCGTTCGCGCCGATCAAGCAACTCGTTCCGCCCGCGCCCGCAGCGACGCCGCTGCCGCCCTTGCCGCTGAAGTTCGTCACGCCGTCGGTACCGTTGCCGCCCGAGCCGTTGCCACCGGCCCGGCCCTGACTCGCATACGACAGCGTCGGGTAGTAATATCCTCCGGAGCCGCCCGCGCCGCCCCCAACGACGAGAAGGTACGGATCGGCGCTCCCGCCGTCGCCTGCGTCGAGTCCGGCGTCGCTCGGCTGCGAGGCATCGGCGGCGTCCACGCCCGCGTCCACGCTTGCGTCTACGCTCGCGTCCGCGCCGGCGTCGCCAGCCTGCGCCTGCCCGATGGACACGACGGAATAGCCGCCTCCGGCGCCGCCGCCGCCAAGATTCGCGTTCGCCTGCGTGCCGCCTCCGCCGCCGGTCGCGACCTTGATCGCCAGCGTCTGGTTCGGGGTGAGCACGAACGTGCCTTCGCCGTAGCCGCCCGCGCCACCCGCGCCGCCAAGAAAGCCGCCTGCGGCAGTCGCCCCGCCACCGCCCCCGCCGCCCCACGCGAGGATGGTCGCGACGGTGACATCGGCAGGAACGACAAACGTGGTCGAGACGTCGGCAAGCAGCAGCAGGTGACCCACGCGCACGTTGATGGTCTTGGTGACCGAGACGCCCGAAGGAGTCGCGACCGCGAGCACGTCAACCGGAGTCACCTTGCCCGTAACGGCGCTCGGGCCGGCGTAAACATTGATGATAGCGGTCGACGCGTTGGCGGTAATGACGCCCGATCCGGTCACGCCCGCAGGCGGATTGCCGAGGAGCACTGCGACCGCGTCGGTAAATCCGTTTTGGCGGGCGATGGTGACCTCGAGCTGAGCCGGGGCGCCGTTGGGCTCGAGCACGACGCTCTCCTGCTTCACCGAAAGCGTGAAGCCAGGCTTGGCGGGCAGCGAGTCCGGACGCGCGTCGGCGGGGGCGTCCGCCACGCTCGCGTCGACGAGGGCGGCGTCTGCTTCTGCCGCAAGTTCACGGTCTTCGAGGCCGGCCATGACCTCGCACCCCGTCGCCGAGAGCAACGGAAGCCCGACAACGATGAGCCATCGACGGGCGCGCATCAGAAAGCCCCCATCACGGCGAGGCCGCCGCTGCTGCTGCCCACACTCGGAAGGACGCGAAGGTGCGCGGCCGTTGGCGCGGGCGTCGACGAGGACGTCGCCACGAGGATGGCGCCGAGGCCGATGAGCGCAACGCCGGCGGGCACCAGGATGTCGGCCATCAGCGCGCTGGTGTGAGCCGCGTCATTTTTGTCGATCGCCTGCTGCGTCGAGCACGGACCTGTCGGGCACTGCGACTTCACGTCGCTAGCCGAGGCCAGCGTGAGCACGCCGAACGTCGCGCCAACATTGAGCGCAACAACACCGAGGCCGATCGTCACCCAGCCACCCACACGTTTGCCGGAGCCGCTGTCTTCCTTGGGTGGCGGAGCCGCCAGCGCATGCGCGGACGGAGGCGCCTCGACGGGCGTGACCTGCACCGGGCGCGGCGGCGGGGGCGGAGTTTTGTGCGCATCGACGGCGTTCTCGTCGTCCTCGAGGGTGGGCAGGCCAAGGCTTGCCGGCAGCCCTGAGTCGATCTCGACGTCGAGGGTGCGCGACTTCTTTCCGGGCGCGGAGAAGACGAGCGAATGATGCCCCGGATCGACCGGAAATTCTTTGTTCGGCGCGAAGCCTTCGACGACCTTGCCATCGAGGGAGACGACCCCGTCGTCGTCGAGCTCGCCCATGAGCGTGAGCATCGACAGCGCGGGCTCGAGCGCTGCGATGTGCTGCTTGGCCGCGGCGACGCGCTTGTCGGCGCCGCCGGTGCGAACCGCTTCCGTGTATTGTGCAAAAGCCGACGCCGACTTGCCGGCCTTCTCGTAGCAGCTCGCCAGATACAGGCGCGTACCGAGGCCGGGGTCCAGCTGCAGGCTCTCGGCGAGCTTCGGACACGCAGCGTCGAACTGCTTTTTGTCCATCAGGCGCTTGGCGTCGTCGAACAGCGTCTGCGCCCGCGCGGCGTCATCGGCGAAGGCCGCGACCGACGAACAAAGACAAGCCCCTACGATCGCACCACCCAGCAGCAACTGTCTCGCCTTGCTCAAGATATCCGCCTCCTGCTCGCTCGCGGCGACGCGTCATCCCGCACTGGCGATGCCCGCGCGAGACGAAGTGGCCCAAGTCAGTGAGCAAACTATCACGAGGCTCACCGGTATGGGTACCCCCGCGGAAGACGCGCGGCGGCGCGCTGCGGCTCGATCGCAGCGACGCATGGAGCCCGCTTCGCGCCCAACCTCGCAGGCACAGGGCGATCGCGCGCATGGCCAGGGCCAGCAGCCACGAGAGCGATCGGGCGCTTGTCGAGCACGCGGGGCACGTGGGGGCATGCACGACGGCGCCCCGGCACGACCGGAGCATCCGCAGGCCAGGCCTGCGAGCGCCGTCGGACGCGCGCCCAAGGATCGCGAGCGCCGCGTGTTTCGATCAAGCGCTGGGAACTTTCGCGTGCCCGGCGCTGTCGAAGCCACATCAGGAGGGTGGCGGTCCGATTTTTTGCTTACATCGACCTACCGCGCGCTCGCCGGCGCGAACCAATCGGTCGTTTATTTCGCGCGTGCGGGGAGACTCGCGCGGCGCGCCCCGTACACTCTCAAGCGAGCCGCATGACGGCGTCGCAGAGGGCACCATGCAACTTCACACGCCGAACGCTGTTTTGCTCGCCATGCTCGGATGCCTCTTCCTCGCGAGCGGCACGCACCATGAGCGCGCCGTCATTTCAGCGGAGCGCGCCGACGCGGTGCGCGCGCTCGAGGCTTCGTATTCCGAGCGACACGACGCCTCCGCGCTCCAGCAGCTCGCGCAAGCGTACGTCGACGCCGAGTCGCCCGGCCTCGCCGTGAGCGCGATCGGAGGCGCCCCCGTCGCCCTGAGGGCCACGCCCGTCGTGCAGCACACCTACGCGCGCGCCCTGCTCGACTCCGGCAGGGCCCAGGACGCCCTCGTAGCCGAGCACCGCGCCCTCGACGCGTGCGCATCGGCGGCCGAAACCGGCAGCCCTTGCGAGACGTGGCTTGTCGCCTCCGCGACGAGAAGGGCTGACATTCTAGCCCAGCTCGCCATTCTCGGGGTGCAGGACGCGCAGGCTCACCCGGAGGCCAGCGCGATCGCCTACCATAACGCCACCCGCGAAGCGCGGTTCGCCGTCCGATGACCGCGGCGGCAGGCGCGCGTTCCGCCTGCTTTCTCGCGGCGGCCGCCCTGTCCGGCGCGTGCGCGACGACCGCGCAGCGACCCGTTCGTCCGGCGTCAAGCCGCGCGCAAGAAGTCGCGAAGCTGCGCTTTTTCCCGCCGCCGCTCGCGCTCGCCGAGCCCGAAGACGCGATCGTGCGCATCGTCCTGCCCGGCACGACCTGCTCCGGAACGCTCGTGGCCGAAGACCTCGTGCTCACTGCCCACCACTGCGTCGTCAGCCTCTCGGCGGCGGGCACCTACGGCACCGAGATCGTCGATCCGGCGCGCGTCGTCGTCGAACTCGGCGGCGATTACCTGCCGTGGGGCAACATCGCCGCGAAGGCCATCGTCGCTCCGCCCTGCGGCGAGGCGGGCGGCACCGGCGACGTCGCGCTCATCGTGCTGCCCCGCAAGCTCGTTGGCATCGCGCCCTTTCCAGTGCGACTCGACGCGGCCCCGCGCATCGGCGAGGTCATCGATCCGGCCGGATTTGGCCGCTGCGCCACCAGCGCGTCGGGAATTCACCGCGAGCGCAGGTCCGGGTCGGCGGTCGCAGCGCTCGGTCTGGGAACCATGACCCTCTCCGCCTCGATTTGCCCCGGTGACTCGGGGGGCCCGGCGTTCGCCCGCGGTTCGCACGAAGTGGTGGGCGTCGTCAGCATGAGCGCGATGGACGGCGACGCCTCCACGCAGAGCCCAACCGTCATGGCGAGGGTCGACGTCATGCGCCCGCTGTTCGCCGCCGCGCGCCTCATCGCCGACGGCGCCACAAAGAACGAACTTCCGCCGCTGTCGTGCAACCGATAAAGACCTGAGGGTCAGGTCGCCCGCGATACCGCGCGCTCCTGCCTTCGTTGAAGAGGTCGTTATGTGCGGGATCGTTGCTTACGTGGGGTCAAGGCAGTGCGCGCCGATGCTGGTCGACGGGCTGCGCAAGCTCGAATACAGGGGCTACGACTCCGCCGGCCTCGCGCTGCACACCGGCGGGCGCGTCGAGATCATCCGCGCGGTCGGGAAGCTGTCGAACCTCGACGCTGCGCTGAAAAAGGCTCCCCTGAGCGGTACGACCGGCATCGGGCACACGCGCTGGGCGACCCACGGAAGGCCCAGCGAGGTCAACGCGCACCCGCACGTGGCGGGGGGCATCGCGGTCGTTCACAACGGAATCATCGAAAACCACGTCGAGCTCCGCGCGAGCCTCGAGGCGGCCGGCGTTCGCTTCGTGAGCGACACCGACACCGAAATCGTCGCACACCTCGTTGAGCGGGCGCAGCGCGCCGGGGACGTCAGCCTCGAGGAGGCCGTGCGCGCCGCCCTCAAGCAGGTGCGGGGCGCCTACGCCATCGCGGTCATCAGCGACCACGCCCCCGACGAGATCGTCGTGGCGAAAAACGAGTCACCGATCGTGCTCGGCCTCGCCGACGGCGAGACGTGGGCGGCGAGCGATATCCCGGCGATCCTCGAGCACACGCGCGACGTCGTCTTTCTGCTCGAAGGCGAGATGGCGGTGCTCTCGCGCGGCGGAGCGCGCATCTCGACCCTCGACGGCACGCCCGTGATCCGCGCATCGAAGCGCATCGACTGGTCGCCGACGCAGGCAGAAAAGGGCGGCTACAAGCACTTCATGCTCAAAGAAATCTTCGAGCAGCCGCGCGCCGTCGAAGACACCCTGCGGGGCCGCATCGACCTCGAGGCCGGCGACATCGTCGGCGAAGAAATGGGCGTTACCCCCGAGCTCGCCCGGTCGATTCGGCGCGTGTATTTCGTGGCCTGCGGAACCAGCTCCCACGCCGCGATGGCCGGCCGCTATTTCATCGAGCAGCTCGCCCGCCTGCCCTCGACCGTCGAGATCGGAAGTGAGGTCCGCTACCGCGAGCCGGTCTTCGGCCCCGAAGATCTCGTCGTGGCCGTAAGTCAGAGCGGCGAGACGCTCGACACGCTCGCTGCGGTGAAGGCGGCCAAGGCCCGCGGCGCGCACGTGCTCGCGGTCGCCAATGTTCTCGACAGCGCGATCCCCCGCGTGGCCGATGGTGCACTCTACACGCATGCGGGCCCCGAAATCGGCGTCGCATCAACCAAGTGCTTCACCACGCAGCTCGTGGCGCTGCTCATGCTTGCAGTCTACATCGGTCGTCGCCGCGAGACCTTGCCGGTCCACGAGGCCAGGCGAATCACCCGCGCGCTTTGGCACGCGCCCCACCTCATGCGCGAGTCGCTCGAATCGTCGGACGCCATTCGGGCGATCGCGAAGAAGCACCTGCGCGCGCGCGACTTTTTGTTCCTGGGACGCGGCACGGGGTTCCCGATCGCGCTTGAGGGCGCGCTCAAGCTCAAGGAAATTTCCTACATCCACGCCGAGGGCTACGCCGCCGGCGAAATGAAGCACGGCCCGATCGCGCTCATCGACGAGAACATGCCGGTCGTCGTTCTGTGCCCGCAGGACGCGCACTATGAAAAGACCCTGTCGAACATGCAGGAGGTCAAGGCGCGCGAGGGGCAGATCATTGCAGTCTACACGCGAGGCGATGACCACGCGGCGCGCTTCGCCGACGACGCGATCGCGATCCCCGCTGCCGAGCCCGAAATCCTGCCGCTGCTGAGCGTTCTGCCGCTTCAGCTGCTCGCGTATCACATGGCCGATCTCAAAGGCACCGACGTCGATCAGCCGCGCAACCTCGCGAAGACCGTTACGGTCGAGTAGTCGCCCGCGTCGTCAGCCGCCGAGCTTGGAGACCGCGGCCGCGAGCTGGTCGACCGCGGCCCGCTCGGACCGCGCCGCCTCGTCGATTCGAGCCACCGACGCGAGCAGCTGATCAGAGACGCGTGACTGCGCTTTCTGGCTCGCGTTCACCTGGCCGACCATCGTGCTGATGGTGTCGATCATGGTCTCCATTTGCTTGCCGCCGCGCGTCTGTTCTCCAGCGCCGCGCTCCACCTGCTGCGTAATCGCGCGGATCTTGTCGGCGCTCTTCATGATGAGCTCGGAGCCGCGCGCCTGCTGCGCCGTGGCCGCAGCGATGTGCTGCACGGTCTCGGCGATGCGCCCGATGGCGTCGGTCACCTGCTTGCTGCCCTTGGCCTGCTCCACCGTCGCGCGGGCGATCGCGCGCACCATGTTCGTCGACTTCTGCGAGCTCTCGAGGATCTTCTTGAGCGCGCGCTCGGCGTCATTGGAGACCTCGACGCCGCGGTCGACGTTCTGCGCCCCGCGCTCGACCGCCGCGATCGCGTTGCGGCTCTCGGTCTGCACCGTCTTGATGAGGTCGGTGATCTCACGCGTGCTGGCGCCGGCCCGTTCGGCGAGGTCTTTGATCTCGTCGGCGACGACGGCAAAGCCCTTGCCCTGCTCGCCTGCCTGCGCGGCGATGATCGCGGCGTTGAGCGCGAGCAGGTTGGTCTGCTCCGCGACGTCGTCGATCACGTTGACGATCTGACCGATCGCCTCGATGCGCGAGCCGAGGTTGCTGATGACGCTGACGGCCTCCTGCGAGCTCTCTTTGATGCGGTAAATCTCGCTGATCGTGTTGAGGATAGCCTCGGCGCCTTTCTCGGCGTCGAAGGCGACCTCCTCGGAGAGACGCGCGGTTTCGTTGGCGTTCGACTGCACCTGATCGATCGAGACGTCCATCTCGTTCATCGACGAGCTGGTCTCTTCTGCCGTGAGCGAGAGCGCGTCGACGTTCTTGGCGACCTCTTTGATTGAGTACGCCATCTCCTCGATCGAGCTGACCGTCTCGCGCACGCTGCCGGCCAACTCGCCCACGCTGTGCGCGACTTCACCGGTCGTGACCTTCATGGAGGCGATCGAGTCTCCCGACTCACCCGCGCTCAATTGAAGCGAATCGACGCCGACGCCGACTTCACGAATCGCGGCGGCCAGCTCGCGAACCAGCCGCGTCGTGTCCGAAGCGCTGACAAGCTGCGACTCGACCGACGACAGCAGCCGCGCGGTCAGCGCATCGAGCGCCTTCGCGGACTTCGCCACCTCATCGCCGCGCCGCTCGAGAGAGGCCTCGTCGCGGCGCCGTTTCGTAGCGAAAGCCGACAGCTCTTCATAGGCGCGCGCCACCTCGGGCGAGGCTCCCGCAGGCGCCACGGGGCGCTCTCCATCGGCGGCAGCACGAATCGCATCACCCAGCCCGCGAGCGTCCGACGAGGGTTGGCCGCCGAGGAACGCGAGCACTCCCGCCGCAGCAATTCCGACCGCGATGACCGCGAGCATCGCGGTCTGACCCGAATCCTTCACCACGGCAGCGCCCGCGAGGGCGACGAGCAGGACAACGAACAAGCCCTGGACCTGAGTGCGAGATAGGCTCATGCGTAATATCCCAGCCTATAGAACGCAGTTACCCCATGGCAAGGGCATCGCGGCCGGCTGCGCCTCAGAGCAGACCGCGCATCAGCGCCACGGCGTGGCCTTTGGGGCAGACGACGTAGCCTTTTTCGCTCGCCTGCGCCTCGTCGACCGGCACCTGCGCGCCGCACTCGGGGCAGCGCACCACGTTGTCGGGCTCAGGCTTGTGCTGATCGGTCATGGTCCGGGCTTAGCACGCGGGCGCCGGCGCGCCCTCGGCGAGCGGCGCGAGGCCTCGAAGCCGCGCGGCGGCCGTTTCGAGGGCGACCGCACTCTCATCGATGCCGGCTGCGCGGCGCCCCATGCGGCGGGCGACCGCGAGCGTCGTGCCGCTCCCCGCGTAGGGATCGAGCACCCAGTCGCCTTCGTTCGACAGCGCCCCGATCACGCGTTCGAGCAGCGCCTCCGGCTTCTGCGAAGGGTAGCCCGTACGCTCGCGCGACACCGGCGCGATGACGCCAATGTCCCACACGTCGCCCATCGGAACGCCCGGAGTGGCCTCGTCGGTAGACGACGAGCGCAGCCGTCGCCCGCCCTCGCCAACCACCGCGCGCTGCTTCTTCTTGCCCCACGCAGCGAGCGTCGACGGCGCGAGCGGCTCGTAGAGCACGTTCCATCGCGGGGGCGTCGCCGGATCCTTGCGGTAGCGCAGCAGGACGTCGTGAACGCGCTGAAAGTTGGGCGTCTTCGAAGGCCAACGCCGGTAGCGCCACACGATTTCGCTCGCGAAGGCGTCTTCTCCAAAGAGCTCGTCGCACAGCACTTTTACGTAGTGGCTCGTCTTCGGGTCCACGTGCACCACGAGGCTGCCGTGGGGCGCGAGCAGCGCGCGCGCTGCGGCAATTCGCGGCCCGAGGGCCTCGAGGTAGCTGGCGCGGTCAGTCCAGCGATCGTCAAACGCGGGGCGCGTCGCGCGATCACCTCTCGAGGTGGCTTCGTGCACCCGACCGGTCAAAAATGGGGGGTCCATGTACACGAGCGAGAACACCTCGCCCACCGCGCGCGCCATCGCGCGCATCACCTGCAGATTGTCGCCGGCGTAGAGCGCGCTGCCATCATCTGCACAATACACGGGTTCAAGCGCCGCGGCCTTCGCCAGTGGGGGCCTGGCACCCTCGGAGGGCCTGCCATCCCATGACAGCGTCACACGGCGGGAGTTCTTCACGACACCGATCGTATCGGGCCGGCCTTGGGGTCCCCAAGTTTTCGGGGTATTCGTCAGCGCGTGCGCCCCCGGATTGTCGCCCTGATGCTCGCGCTGGCCGCCTGCTCGCGGCCCCCGCCCGAGAGCACGCCCGAAGGCGCGTTGCGGTCGTGGATCGAGAAAATGGAATCTCAGGCCGGCAGCGCGCGCCCATCAAAAGACGCGTTCGCGCTGCTCGGACCCCAGGCCCGCGCCGCCCTCACCGAGCGCGCCGATCGGGCGAGCCGCGCCCAGGGACGCCGCGTCGAAGCCTGGGAAATGCTCGCGCAGGCTCGCTTCGGACTCAAGTTCAGACCGGCAACGCTGCGCGCAACGGTCACGGGAGACTCGGCCGTCGTCGATGTGACGGGCGACGACCCTTCCGTCGACCACGCCACGGTGCGCTGCGCGCGCGAGGGCGGCGTGTGGAAGATCGAGCCCGAGCTGGCGGCCCTCCCTGCAGCCCAGAGGCGCCCGGGCAGCGAGCGGGAGTGAGCGCAGCGCTTGAGCCTCGCAGCTCTCGAACAATCTGATAGCCTCACGCCTTAAGAGCGGCCCCCGTGATCCGTCTCATTCCTGCCGTGCGTCGATTCTTCCGTCCACTGAAGGGGCTCATGATTGGGTCCGCAGCGCTCACCGGCCTGCACGCGTCCACGGCGCGCGCCGACGGCGTGAAGGGGCACGGAGCGACAGGCCTCGCGCACGCCGTGGGTCAGCCGCAGCAGAGCGAGCTGGGCTTCGGCGGCGTCGCGCGGCTCGCGATCGAGGTGCCGATCGGCGCCCATTTTGGCGTGTCGGCCGCCGGGCAAGCCACGGGCCTCGCTCCAGGAGCGCCGCCGGCCGATCCGCGCTTCGCGAGCCGCGGCTTCGGCTTCGGGCTCGGCTTCACCGGAGCGGCGAGGGCAAACTTCGCCGGCGCGTGGCTCGAAGGGGGAGCCGGCGCCGCGATCACCGGCGGCGGCGTCCGACCCGCGGTCGAGCTGCGCGCCGGTTACGACCTGCGCGCGGGGGACGACAGCGCTTGGACGATCGGGCCATTTTTAGGCTACTCGCACGTATTTCAAGTCGCCGACGCGCTTCGTAACGAGGACGCCACGGTGCTCTGCCTCGGGTTCGAAGTGGCCGTCGGATCGCGCCCACCAGCGCCCACGCCGGTCGCTCTGCCGCCACCGCCGCCGCCGCCCACACCCCCGGCTCCCTCCGATCGCGATCACGACACCATCGTCGACGCACAAGACGCGTGCCCCGACACCCCCGGCGTCCGCAGCGACGATCCGGCCGCGAACGGCTGCCCGAGCGACCGCGATCACGACAACGTCATCGACGCAGAAGACGCGTGCCCCGACGTCGCCGGCGTTCCAACTTCCGATCCTTCGACCAACGGCTGCCCGCCCACCCCGATGCGCCTCGTGGGCGACCAAATCGTGCTCGACGACGTGATCCACTTCCGCTTCGGAAGCCGCGAAGTCGCCGACGGATCGCGCCCGCTCGTGCGCAAAATCGCCGAGTACCTGACCGCCCGCGGCGACGTCACCGCGGTCGAGATCGAAGGCCACGCCGACGAAGTCGGCAGCGAGGCGTACAACATCAACCTCAGCCGCGACCGCGGCGAGGCGGTGAAGCGGCTGCTCATCGACTACGGCGTAACCGCGACACTCAGCGTGCACGCCTGGGGCAAGGCCCGTCCCCGTTCGCGCGGGCACGACGAGCTGCAGCTTCGCCAAAACCGACGCGTGGAGTTTACCGTCACCCGTCAGCGTGCCGTACCTTCAACGGCAGCGGCGCCCCCGCCGCAAAGTTCGGCCGTCCCCGCCCCCGATCCGAGGTCCGATGACGCGAAATAGCCTCGCTGCGGTCGCCATCCTCGCAACTTCCGTCGGCCTGTTCGCGGGGGGAGGGTGCGGGGTCGAAAATGGCATCGTGGGCGGCGAGTGCGCTCCCGCGTACGTCGCGTGCGGGGGCACCTGCATTCAGGTCGATCACGATCCCGCGAACTGCGGCGCGTGCGGATACGCGTGCGCCCCCGGGGTGGGCTGCACGGGCGGCCTGTGCGACGACGGCTCCAACGATCCCGACGCAGCAGCGAGGCGCGACGGCGCGCGCGACCGGATCGACGGCGCCCGGCCCCCCGACGGCAGCCTCGGCGACAGCGGCGTTGCCGACGACTCCGGCGCCGACGGCAGCGACGGCAGCGGTGGCTGCGCCCCGCCTCAGATTTACTGCGGGCTCACCTGCGTCGACTCCGCGACCGATCCCGACAACTGCGGAGGTTGCGGCCATTCGTGCCCGTCGAACGTGTGCCTCGGCGGCGCGTGCCAGGGGGCCGCCGCCGGACACGTGGTCGCGATAGGGCACGACTATCAAAACGCTCCCAGCGCGACATCGTCGCAGGCGCGGGTGCTGGCAAACGCGGTGTTCATCGCCAAGTCGAACCCTGTCGCCGTGCTCAGTTTCGAGCACTACTGCCCGGCGCAGGACGTAAGCAACGTGACGTCGCTGCTCGCAGCGCAGGCGAAGAAGCTCGGTCGCACGGTCAACGTCACGCACACGGCCGTAGACGGCGACGTGTCTTCGGGGCTCACCATCAACGACTACGACGTGCTGCTCGCGTGCGACCAGCGCACGGCGCCTCCCGGCGTGCTCGCTGCGCTCGGCAGCGCATGGAGCAACTCGGGGAAAATCAGCGACTTTCTGCACGCGGGCGGCGTCGTGGTGCTGCTCGACGGCGCGACGGGCTCGGCGGAGATGCCCGCCCTTTCGTCGAATATGGGCGCGCTTGCGATCACGGCGCACGCTGCGCAATCGTCGCCGCAGCTCGTGGTGCTGGCCCCGGGCGACGCGGTCGGGTCCGGAGTGGTGAGCCCTTACGTGCCGACGAAATCGACGGCGTGGTTTACCACCGAGCCCGCCAGCAGCACCGTCACCTACGTGGCCGGCACCAGCGCGGCTCAGCCCGCCGTCGTGCACAAAGTGCTGCCGTAATCAGCCGGCGCGAAAGCGGTCGACGAGGGCGCGCACGCGGGCGATGCCGCCCACGCTCTGCGAGCCGTACCAGCACAAATCCTGACCGCCCGTGGTGACGACGGCTCCGGCGCGCGCAGCGGGAATATCGAGCGCGCGAAACACGTCGGCGTCGGCCTCCGAAAACGGGTGCGGCTCATCGGGCAGGAGCACGAGCTCGGGAGCGCGCGCGATGACCTCGTCGATCGTCACCCTGGGGTAGCGCGTATCGCGGCCGCCCAGCGTCTCCCCCGCCTTCGCGCGTGCGCGCCCGAGATCAGCCGCGAGGGGGTAGCGCCGCACGCGATCGGCGAAGACGTTGGAAGCGCCCGCAACGCCCAGCATATCGCTGATGAATGTGTCTGCATGAATGGTCATCAGCGGGTCCATCCATATCGGGCAAAATACACGTATCGGCGCGCGCAGAGCCTGGGCGTAGTTGGCCTCGCGCAGCGCCTCGTACCCCGATTTCACCATCGATTTCACGCGCGGGTCGCCCGCGACGCCCATGACCCGCGCGAGGCGCGCGAGCTGCCCGAGTCCGTCGATGACGCGCTTGGGAAACGCGACGAGCACGCGCACGCCCGCCTGCGCGAGGCGTTCGAGATCGGCGCGCGTATTTTCTTCCTGGTTGGTGAGCACGAGGTCAGGCTCGAGCGCGAGGACCTCGTCGATGCGCGGGTTCTTCGTGCCACCCACCGAAGGCACGCGCTCAGCCAGCTCGGCCGGCCTCGTGCAGTAATCGGTGCGCCCCACGAGCGCCGAAGCGCAGCCGAGCTCGCACAGGGTCAGCGTGTCGCTGGGCACCAGCGAAACCACGCGCCGCGGGGTGCTGAAGAAGGTAAGCAGACGGTCGCGATCGTCTTTAATCTCGAGCTTGGCCACAGGTCAGTCCCTCGGTCGTTCGTCTACGGGTGGCGGCGCCGGCGGACCGCCGTCGGCGTGAACGCCAATCTGGGCGGCGCACCCGGCCCACTCGCGATCGGCGCATTTCGCGTCGCGCCATTCGTCGCGGGGCGAGCCCTCCGGCGTGGCACTTTCGGAGCGCGCCGCCACGCAGTCGATGACGGCGAGGTGCTCGCGCTCGACCACGCGATCGAGCACGAACGCGCAGCCACGCTCGCAGGCCGCGCGATCGCAGCGAGCCTTCGCGCGCTCGGCGCACGCATCGGCGCAGCGCGCGAGCGGAACGTGAGACGGAGCCGCGCCGGGACACGCGCAGATCGCAAGCGCCAGCAGGGGCGCGATGGCCAGAAACTTCACGGGCGCACCTGTATCACGGGTTGCGGGCCGCACCGGCCTGCGCGTGCGCCGAGAGCGCATCCGCGACCGCCGACCGGAGCGCCTCGGCACCGCGCGCCCCCTCGATGCGCGTGCGGTCGATCCACACCGTCGGCAGTCCGCGTCCGCCCTGAGCCCGAAACGCTTCGCGCTCGGCGTCGACCCTGCGCGAGTTTTGCGGGTCGTCCATGCAGGCCCGGTACTGGGCGGCATCGAGCCCAATTTGGCCGGCGAGGGCCGCGCAGCCCGCCTCGGTGAGCGCGTCGACTGGAGTGGCAAACAGGCCGGCCGACATCGCCTCTGCCTTGCCCATGGCCGCGCCGCACGCCGCTGCCCGCGCAGCCGTCATCGCGTGGGGGTGCATCGTCACGAGCGGCACGTTCTTGCGCACGACACGCAGCCTGCCCGCGCTCTCGGCGATGATCGGCGCGAAGTCAGCGTGCGTCTTTCGGCAGTGCGGACACTCGTAGTCTACGTACTCGACCACGCACACCTGACCCGGCGGCGTGGCCGCGAGCTCGGCCGCCACGTCCGGAGGCACAGCGACCGGCGTCCCGATCGCCACGACCGCGGGCGCGACAGCGGCCACCAGAAAAGCCGCGGCGGGGCCCACCGCGAAGGCGGCTCGGGGAGGTCGGTCGAACGCGTGCCTGCGGCGAACATACGCGAGCGCGGCGAGCCCGAGGCAGCTCGCATCGACGACCATGCAATACTTGCAAAATACACCCAGTTGCAGCTGCGTGATGATGAGCGCCGCAGCCACCGCCGCAGCTACCGCAGCGAGCGCAGCGTTGGCAGTTCGCGCCCGCGCGCCACGAAGCAGCGTCGACACGGCGATCGCGCACAAGCCCGCCACGCCGACGGCGGGCAGCGGAAGCCGTCCGACGAACGCGAGCGCCGAATGGCGCAAGGCAGCGCAACCGCTGCCAGCGTCACAGAACAGCGGCGCAGGGCGAAGGTAGTCGACGAGGAGCGCGGCGCTCGCCGAGAGCGCAAGCGCGATGAGCAGCGACGAGGCCGCCAGCCACGCGACCGCCCCGGGAGACGCCGGCCGAGCCGGGTCGTCCTGGGTGGGAGGTGACAAATCGGCGACTCGTGGTAGTGTGGTCATTCGGAAGTGCGCCCGCGCGCCCCTCATAGAGGCTTGGCGGAGGCGATTTCTTCCCGGCCCGAGGTGCGGGGCCTTACCTTCGCGCCACCCACACTAACGAAATTGGGGCGGGCAACAACCCCTCGCCGACAAGCGGCGATCGCTGCGCAGACCGCGCCCACCGAGCCCCTCGAAAGACCACGAAAACATGTCATCACGCAACGAGGAGCAGAGCCGCCCCGGCGCCCGCAGTCTGCCCACACGCCAGTCAATCGTCGAGCTCATCGCCCAGGCGAGGCGGGCGCTTCACACCGCCGACATCGCCGCGCGCCTCTCGGTCCCCGACGGCAGCCGCGCCGCGCTCCTGCGCATGCTCGACGACATGGTCATGGGCGGCGTTCTGCTCGCCAACGCGGGCCAACATTTCGCGCTCGCTGCCCCCGAGGCCTACGTTCCCAAAAAGGGCCTGCCGCTGCGCACGCGTGAGGCACCAAAGGCCGCCCTGCGCGAGGCCCCCAGGGCCGCCGCGCGCCCCGATGACGCGCGGGCCGCCCGCGAGGGCTTCGTATCGATTACGCCCAGAGGCGCTGGGTTCGTCGCGAGCCTCGGCGCCCCCGGCGACGACGTGTTCGTGCCGCGCGAGTCCATCGGCGGCGCCATGCACGGCGACCGAGTCGAAGTCACCGTCATCGCGCGGGGCGCCCGAGGCCCCGAAGGCACCATCCTCAAGATCATCGAGCGCGGCACCAAGCGCGTAGCCGGCGTGCTGCGCAGGCGCGGCCGCAGCGCGTGGCTCGAGCCCGACGACACCCGCATCCGCGGCCCGATCATCCTCTCCGCCACGGTCGACACCACCGGCCCCGAGGGCAACAGCGGCGACGACGGCGACGCGGCCGTGGCCTCGATTTCGCGCTACCCGCTGCTGCCCGACGAAAACCCCGAGGGCGTGCTCGAGGCCGTGCTCGGCAGGCCCGGCGAGCTGTCGGTAGAAATCAAAAAGGTGCTCGTCACCGAGCAGATCGAGGAGCTTCACTCCGAAGCCGCGGTCGCCGAGGCCGAGGCGTACGGCCTCGAAGTGCCCGCCGAGATGCTCGTCGGTCGAGAAGACCTCACCCACCTCCCGCTGCCCACGATCGACCCCGAAGACGCGCGCGATCACGACGACGCCGTTTGGGTCGAGCGCACCAACGACGGCGGCTACACCGCGTGGATCGCGATCGCCGACGTAAGCTCGTACGTGCGTCCGGGCACCAAAATCGACGAAGAGTCCCTGGCGCGCGGGTGCAGCGTTTACCTGCCGAGCCGCGCCATCCCGATGCTGCCGCGTGCGCTGTCGTCGAACCTCTGCTCGCTTCTGCCCGACGTGATTCGCCTGTGCCTGTGCGCCGAGGTCACCCTCGACGCGGGGGGCAACGTGCGGGGAGAGCGCCTGATTCGCGGCTTCATGAACAGCCGCGCCAAGCTCACCTACGGCGGCGTCGCGCGCGCGCTCGGCTACTCGGAGCTGCCCGAAAAGCAGGAGAAAGCCGAAGAGATGGTCGACGGCCTGAAGGTCGCCGCCGAGCTGTCACGCATGCTGCGAAGCAAGCGCATGAAGCGCGGCGCCATGGACTTCGAGCTGCCCGAAGCGAAGATCATTCTAAACGACGAAGGTCAGCCCATCGACGTCGAGCGCCGCGCCCAGGATGCCGGCGTGAAGAAGGCCTACCAGCTCATCGAAGAGCTCATGCTGCTCGCCAACGAGGTCGTCGCGCGATGGCTCGTGGCCAAAGAGTCGCCCACCGTGTTTCGCGTTCACCCGGCGCCCGATCAGAAGAAGCTCGAGAAGTTCATCGGGCTCTGCGGCGAGCTGTCGATTCAAGTCGACGCCGACATCGCGCTCGACGCGAAGAAGCTCTCGACGCTGCTCAAGAGCCTCGCCGATCACCCGAAGGCCGCTGTGCTCAACATGCTGCTTCTGCGGTCGATGAAGCAGGCCGCCTACGACGTCACCAACCTCGGGCACTTCGGCCTCGCGTCGAAGGCCTACGTCCACTTCACGTCGCCGATCCGGCGCTATCCCGATCTCGTCGTGCACCGCGCGGTCCACGGCATCTTGAGCGGCCAGAAGATCGATCGATCCGAAGAGGCCAAGAAGACGCTCGCCGAGGCCGCGCTCACCGCGTCGAAAAACGAACGCCGCGCGATGGAGGTCGAGCGCGAAATCGGTGACCTCTACCGGGCCTATCTCATGCGCGACAAGGTGGGCGCGCGCTACGAAGGCACCGTCACGGGGCTCGCGGGCAGCGGCATTTACGTCGCGCTCGATTCGCCGTTCGTCGATGTCATGGTGAAGTTCGATGCGCTCGGCGGCAGCGGCTGGGAGCTCGACGATACCGGCCTGCGCGCCACGGGCAGCAACGGTCAGGAGGTCAAGCTGGGCGACCGGCTCCTCGTCGAAATCATCGACGTCGCGATTCTCCGCCGTACGGTCTACGCGCGTCGCATCAGCGGCGGCGGCGACGACCCGGGACGCGGCAAGCGCAGTCGCGAGCGCGGCGCCGAGGGTCCCGCGAAGGGCGCTCCTGGCGCGAAGGCGGCCAAGCGCGACGTGCGCGCGAAGGTACGCAAAGTCGAGTCCCGCAAAGGCGGCGGCGGCAAGAGCGGCGGCAAGAGCAAGGGCGGGGGCAAGCGCAAGCGCTAGCCCGGCTGCGGCTCAGAGCTTGAAGTCGGCGCGCGGATCGTCCTGTTCGAGCTGGTCGATGAGCGGGCCGGCCTCATCGCCGGTGGGCAGGTGCACGAGAAACTGCACGTAAAGGTCGCCCGGCTCGCGATCTTTGCGAGCGATGCCCTTGCCACGCAGACGCAGCCGCGTGCCGCTCTGCGTGCGCGGCGGCACCTTCACGGTCACCGATCCGTCGAGCGTTGGCACGTGAATTTTCGCGCCGTGATAGGCCTCTTTCAGGGTGATCGGCACGTCGAGCCGCAGGTCGTCGGCGTCGCGTTTGAGCCTCGGGTGCGGCTGCACGTGAAGCAGCAGGATGAGATCGCCGGTCATGCCGCCGGTTGGAGACGGCCCGCCCTGCCCTGCGATGCGCACGCGGTTGCCTTCTTCTGCGCCGGGCGGGATGCGCACCTTGATCGGCTCGCTGTCGGGACCGCGCGGCCGAAGCTCGAGCGTCGTGCCGCGTGCGGCCGCCATAAAGTCGATGGAGATCGCGCTCTCGAGGTCTGCGCCGCGCACGTCGGGCCTGCGCCTGCGCCCGCGGGAGGCTCGCCCGAAGAGATCGCCGAACACGTCGTTGACGTCGCCTCCACCGCCCTGCTCGCCGAACAGGTCTTCGATGCGCGGGCGCGAGCCGCTGGCGGCGCCGCCCTGCCGCGCGTACTGGCGATAAGCGCGAGCGCGGGCGGGGTCGAAGCCGTCGCGCAGACCTTCTTCGCCGAACTCGTCGTAGAGCTTGCGCTTGCCGTCGTCGCTGAGAACTTCGTAGGCGTGATTGACGGCCTTGAAGCGCGCCTCGGCGGGCGCGTTTCCCGGATTGCGATCGGGATGGAGGTCTTTCGCCAGCTTGCGATAGGAGCGCTTGAGTACGGCAGCGTCGGCGTTCTTTGACACTCCGAGCGTCGCGTAGAGATCTTCGGCCATGACGGCGGCAAGGTAAGGCGGCCCAGCCTCGGGAGCAACGGGGGCGCGGGCGCGCTCAGTCGGTCGCGAGCACCGCAAACAGTGCGTGATCGAGCCACCGCCCGCTCACTCGCTCCGCGTGGCGCGCGACCCCTTCGAAGCGGTAGCCGAGGCGGCGCAGCACCGCGAGCGACGCGTGGTTGTCGGTCGCCACCGCGACGCGCACGCGGTGCGCTTTCACGCTCGAAAAGGCCCAGGCGACGCAGGCACGCGCCGCCTCGGTCATGATGCCCTTGCCGCTGGCATCGGTGCGGAGCCAGTAGCCGAGCTCGCAGCTCTGATGCATGTGAGACAAGGCCTCGAGTCCCACGACGCCCAAAAATCGCCGCGTCGCGCGGTCGCGAATGGCGAAGCGAAGCGCCCGACCCGCGTCCCAGTCCATCGTGCTGGCCTCGGCGTAGCGGTAGCTCGCGGCCTGATCGACGTTGTAGGCCACCCACGCGAGCCAGGGCTCGAGCTGCGCGCGCGAGGAATCAACGCCAAACCACAGGTCGTGCGCATCACGCACGTCGATCGGCGTAAGCTGCAGACGCTGCGTCTCAAGCGCGTGATGCCTCAACTCGATGCGCGAAGGGATGGCGAGCATGGTAGGCCGCCGCCCAGCATAGACCTTCGGTGCGCGACCCGCCGCAACGAAGGTGACGTCAGCGCGCCTTGCGGGCGGGTGCGGCGTCGGGGTAGGCCGCCACGAGCGACTTCGACGGACGCTCGACGCCCTCGAGCGGGCTCGTCACGAGGTCGCGACCCTCGCTTGAAAAGAAGAGCGCCTCGCCGGTGCGCGGCTCACCCGGGTTGGGAACGATCGCGCCGTTGAGGTAGAATTTGATTCCGCCGTGTACGCGCCGGCGGAGCGCAAGGTGCCCGTGCAGAAACTCGCCGCTGCGGCGATCGCGGACGGCGACGCAGTAGCCATCGCGGAAGTGATACTCGGTGTTCTTGGTGACGTAGACGCGATGCCGCCGGCGGTCGTCGCTGCCTTCGAACGCTTTCGCTGTGCTCTGTTCGTCGCTCATGGTCGCTGACTCCGTAGCCATCGACCATGCATCGCGGGCCGCGAACGGGCCAAATTTCCCGCTCAGTCGGGCAGGCGCATCGCCGCGGGATCGACGGCGGCGTCCTTCGCCAGCTCACCAAAAACGATGTCGGTGCGGTCGCGCGGGCTCTCGACGAGCGTGACCCGCCGCGGTCGCACCAGATCGGCGTCGAGGGCGAGCACGACCTTGGCAAAGTGCGCGCTCGCGGTCTTCGGGCGGGCCTCGAAGGTGACCCCGCCCCCCTCGCCGGCGACCTCCACGAGCTCGTAGCGGTCGCGCAGGGTGCGTGGGTCACCGCTGAGCCACGCGCGCAGCTCGTCGAGGTCGCGGGAGAGCTTCTGCGTGGCCGGCAGCCTCCCGTGCGATTGCGGGCCCCGGTAGGCGAGCCCTTCGGGAGCGATCCAGTAAGTGACTTGCTCTTCGGTGACATCCCAGCGCAGGCGGTCGGGTCGCACGAGCGTCAGCCTGCCGGTGGAGCGAATCTTCGTGGCGAGCAGGCCGATCGTGCGCTCCTGCGTGAACGGGCCGCTGAGCGTCTTCATCGACGCGCGCGCGCCGGCGATGGCCGTCAGGCGATCGAGCAGGGGATCGGCGTGGGCCCGTCCGGCCGCCACCGCGAGCGCACCGAACGCGCCGCCCGCAAGCACGCAACGCCTGGAGATCTTCATGGCCGGTCGCCCCCTGTGCGAGCCGCGCCGGCCTTGGCGCGCCCCTGCGCGTAGCGACCGTCCGACAAGATCGGATCGGCCGCGATTTCAGCCGCATTTCCGTCGCGCGCGGGATCGTGGCCGGGCGCGAAGACGGTCTTGAGATCGAACCGCACGAATCCGCCCGACAGGTGGGGACCCCGGCTCACCCAAAGCACGCGGTCGGTCGTGTCGGCCACCACGCCGTGGGTCGCGATCAACGCGTCGATGCTGCGCCTGTCGCCCAGCGCGCACGCCTCGCCGCCCGCGCAGGCGTGGTCGCGAAGCATGGCCACTGCGCGCTCGGGATCGGCCGTCATCGCCTCGGTCGACGCGAGCAGCTCATCGAGGCGGGCGCGCCGCGCCAGCGTCGTGGTGCCCGCGCGAACGGCCTGATTTTTCGGGTCGGATGCGAGCGGACCCTCGAAGTGATTGGTCACGCCGACGCGGTCGCGATCGGCAAACGACTCGCGCACGAACGCCGGCTCCCCGGCCGCGCGCTCGACCACGGCGAATCGCCCGGCGGCGTCTGCGACGAACACGAGGTGCGAGACCATGACCTCCTGCCCGCGAAGAATCGCGACGGCCTCGGTCGTTGTGCGCGCCCGCTGCAACGCCTCGCGCAGGCTGAACACGACGGGCACGCCGGTGGTGCGGGGCTCCCGCGCGCGCGCGCCGTTGACGAGCACCAGGACGCCTTCGGCGTTCATCCCGGTGAGCACGCCGGTCATGCCGGGCCACGACACGCTGGCGTACGGAATGGCGCCGTCTTCGCGCACGAAAAAGACGGCTTTGTCGGTGTCGAACACGTCGCCCGCCTCAAAGTCGAACGCGCGGCCGACCAGCACGTGACCGTCTGCCGTCACGCTCGCCCCAAGCCCGAAGGCCGAGCAGCCGATGAGCGGCGAGTGCTCGAAGCTGAGCGCGATGTCGTAGACGGCGTGGAGAAAGACGAGCCGCTGATAGCTCGCCATCTCGGACGCGAACGGGTCGGGCTGCAAGCCAAGCGCCTCGGCGGCGAGCTCGCGACGGCGATCGCCCGCGACGGCCTGATCGACGTGGCGGTAGCGCACGCGGCTCACGTCCATCATGAGCGCGCGCGCGGGCGACAGCGGCACGAAATGCGAAAAGGTCTGCCAGAGCTGCCCTTCGTTTTCGATCATGTGATCGCGAAGCAGCTTCGCGTGCGCAAAACCCAGCATTTCGGGCGTGCCTTGCAGGTACACCTCGCGCACCCCTCCCCATAGACGCGTGTACGACGCACCGTCTCTGCGAAGCGGAGCCGCCATGTCGACAGCCGCCCCGACGGGCGCCGCGATCACCGGCGGGACCATCGTGGTCGACGCGCGGACGCCCCGGTGCGCGAGCCAGATCGACGCCGCCGCGGCCGCGAGCCAGGCGAATTTATTTCTGTGGCGCGACGCAAAGCTCATGGAGCAGACCGTTGGACGTGCGCCGCGGCCTTTCGACGCAGCACATGCACGTCGGCGAGCGTGCGCAGCACCGCGCCGATGATGCGCGCCGGATCGCGCACCTTGTCGAAGTGGGTGACGCGCAGGTGCTCCGGCGGATAGTAAACGCGGACCGGCACTTCGACGACCGGCAGGCCGGCGGCGAGGGCCCGCAAGATGATCTCAGCCTCGAACGCGTAGCCTCGCGCGCGCCCCGCAAGCGCGAGCGTCGCGGCCACCGGATAGCGGCGCAAACCGCACTGGGTGTCCCGGAGCGTGCGCGCCGAAAAGCGCGACAGAAAGTAGTTCGAGATGCCGTTCGAGAGCTGATTTTTGCGGGGTGCGCCCGCTGCTGCGAGATCGCGCACGCCAAGAACGAGCGCGCCCGGATCGTCGGATCCGCCGAGAACGACCGCCGCCTCGTCAGGAGGGTGCTGCCCATCGGCGTCGACCGTCACCGCGGCGTCGAAGCCGTCGCGCAGCGCGCGCCGAAGGCCGGTACGAAGCGCGGCGCCCTTGCCCTGATTGGGACCGTGCGCGATCACGGTCGAGCCCGCGCGCCTCGCGCACTCGGCCGTGGCGTCGTCGGAGCCGTCGTCGACGACGAAAATGGCGACGCCGGGCAGCGCGCGCGCGACGCCTGCGACGACCTCACCGACGGTCGCCTCGGCCTGATATGCGGGGATAATGATGCACGTTCGCATGGCGGCACGAATTGACCGGGAGCCCAATCGACCTGTACCACGGCGCGCGGAGGTTCTGACATGACGGTTCGACTGGTGATCGAGCACGGCCCCTACCGCGGCGTAAGCGCGCGGGAAGTGGAGCGCCGGGCGCGCGCAATGATGCGCTCAATCAAACGCGCTAACGACGAGCTTTCAATTCTCATAACAGACGACAATCATATTCATGAGTTGAACCGCGAGTATCGAAAGAAAGATCGCCCCACCGACGTGCTCGCTTTCGCGATGAGCGAGGGTGAGTTTGGCGGCCTTTCTTCCGGCCTTCTGGGCGATGTCATCATCAGCGCGCCCACGGCCGCGAAGCAGGCTGCGGAGAGGAGCGCGACCCTGCTCGACGAGGTGACGATGCTCCTGGCGCACGGCCTGCTGCACCTGCTCGGTTGGGATCACGAGACGCCCGCGAAGGATCGCGCCATGCGGGCCGAGACCGAACGCCTGTGCGCGGCCTGTGCGCGACCGGGCGCAGATGCGGCGCCCCCCAATGGACGTTCCAAGCCTGCGCGAATGCGCACAAAGAGCTGACTCAAAGAGAGAGAGCAAATGCCCATACCCTCGATAACAGGGGCCTTTGGTGCCCTCGAATCGGTCCGTATGCCTTGAATTCAGGGCGATTGTCAGCGCGCCGCGTGAAAAACACGTCATTTTCCGCTTGCACCCCATGGAAGCGCGGTGATACCGATGGAATTTGAGGGTCCCACTCGGGGGGAAGGCTGCTTCCCGGGTGCGAGCGTTCTGCGAACGCTCGTCGCTTAGGTCGGTTGACTGACGTGGGTTTCCTGATTTCATCAATCTGAGGAGGATGCATATGTCCGCAAAGAAGCGTTTGACGAAGGCTCAAGTGGTCGCGGAGATCGCGGAGCACGCTGAGCTCGACAAGAAGAGCGTAAACCGTGTGTTTGATTCGCTCACCGAGCTGATCAAGAAGCAGCTCGGTAGCCGTGGTCCCGAAGAATTCGTGATCCCCGGTCTGCTCAAGCTCAAGGTCCGCAAGACCAAGCCCGTGCCCGCCGGCCCGCGCTACAATCCGTTCACCAAGGCGATGGAAAACCGCCCGGCGAAGCCCGCGCAGAAGAAGATCCGCGCGACCGCTCTCAAGGCCCTGAAAGACCTCATTCAGTAAGCTGGCGACCCTTCGTCACACGTCGGGCGCTGCGGTTTTTCCGCGGCGCCCGTTGTGTTTTGTGCGCCAGAGCGCGCCCGCGATCACGAGCGCCAGCAGGGTGCCGAGCGGCCAGTCACCCGCTCGGCTGTACGCTGTGGCGTGCTCGAGGAGCGCAGGCTCAGCGATGAGCGTCGAGGCGAAGCCGCCATCGAGGCGGCCCCGGACGACCCCCGCAGCGTCGATCCACGAGGTGGGCCCCCGATTGACCGCGCGAACCATGTCGCGCCGAAGCTCCACGGCGCGCAGCACCGAAAGGCGCAGGTGCAGCTCGCTCTCGGCGCTGCCGAAGAACCACGCGTCGTTGGTGATGTTGGCGAGCAGGTTGGGTGACACGGCGGCCGCCTCGACGCTGGCCTCGGGCAGGGTGTCCTCGAAGCAGTTGAGCACGGCGATGCGCGCCGGTCCGCTCTGCTGAAGCACCTGCGCATCTCCGGGCACGAGGCCCAGGCCGCGCGCGAACGTGCTGCGAATCCACGGAAATGTGCCCGCCAGCGGCACGCCCTCACCAAACGCGAGCAAGTGCATCTTGTGGTACGGCGGCGCGATTCGTCCCGCGGTGACAACGGCCGCGGAGTTGTACGAGCCTTCCTTGCCGCGCATCATCAGGCCGGCCAGCACCGGTCCGCGCACCCCCGGCTGCAAGACCGCGAAATCGCCGATAAGATCGTAGCGGGCGCTCTCATTCAACGTGTACGGAAAGGCCGCCTCGGGCCAGACGGTAAGCTCGGCGCCGCGCGATTCCGCGCTGCGCGTGAGGCTCGCGAGCCGGGCGACGATGCCGGCGGCGCGCGCCTCGTCCCAGCGTTCGCTGGCCTCGATCGACGGCTGCACGAGGCCGATCGTCATGTGCGGAGCGCGCGCGCGAAGCGCCTCGACCACGCCGATTCGCCACCGGCCATATCCCCACGTAGCTACGGGGACCAAGATCGCGGCCGCTGCGAAAATGGCCGCCCTTCGGCGCGCTTGTCCGGCGACGAGCGCACGCAGGCATTCCGCCGCGAAGCCGCTCGTCAAGGCCATGAGGAACGTCACGCCGCGCTCTCCGACGAGCTCAGCGAGCTGCACCATCGCGGGCCACGGAGTCACGCCTCCCGCGGCGCTCCACGGAAACACCGCGGGAACAAACGTCCCCACATAAATGCCGACTCCGAAGGCCAGCGCGCCCGGGACGCCGCGCTTTTTCGCCCCAACCGTGACCATCGCCGCGACCGCAAATCGGGCACTTTGCGCGACCGACAAGAGCAGCAGCGCCAGAGCGCCCGCCGTCCACGGCAGCGGCGTGAAGCGCACGATCACGTCGGGCACGAAGCGCAAGGCCACGACGTTGGCTGCCACGCCAAACGCAGCGCCCCGCAGGCTGCCGGCCCGAAGCCGCGCGCTGCGCGTCGGCAACGCATCGCCACCGCTGCCGAGCGCAAACGCAAGGCCCGCCATTCCCAGCCACAGCGCCGGGTACCAGTCGAGCGACGGCGCTGCGAGGGCGAAGAGCGCGCCCGACGCGAGCGCGACCATGAGCTTTGTGCGCGACGTCACGCGAGCCGTTTAGCGCACCGGGCACGACGCCAACGCGACGACCTCGACCGGCTTAGAAATAAAACGTGATGCCGGCGGTAACGACCGCGCCGCCGGAGACGTTGGTCGTGCGACCGGTGGCGGTGTCGACAAACTCGGGGCTCGTCTTCGCTGCTGCGTCGGTGCGCCCCCGAACGATGCCGCGAACGTCGGAATTTAGAGCCACCACGCGCGACAAGCGGAGCTCGAGGCCGGCGCCGAGCTGGCCGCCAAAGTAACGGTAGGTGAGGTCCTGGCTCGCAAACGCAGAGCGGTCGTCGGTGACGTTGGCCACCGACCAGTTGATACCGCCGAGCAAGTAGAACTGGGCCCGCGACGCCGGGTTGACGAACACCATCCCGGTGACCGAAAACGCCGATTCGCCGCGGCTCATACCGTTGTAGTCACGGCCGCCGATATAATCGAGACCGCCTTCGACGCCGAACCACGGTGAGGGCTTGAAGCGCAGGCCCGCGCCGACGCCGCCCATGCCCGAATCGCCGAACTTTCCGCTGCCCATGGCCGCCCCGTCGAACCGCAGGTTGATGCCGAACTCGCTCTGCCGGTAGGGGGGGCGCGACACGCGCGTGGGCTGCCGGTAATAGTAGCCGCGGTAGTCGGGCTGCTGCTGCACATACACGGGGCGCTGCGGCTGTTGGTAGACGACCACCGGCGCAGGCGCGGGCTGGTAGACCACCGTCGGCGGCGGCGCAGGCGCGGGCTGGTAGACCACCGCGGGAGCCGGCGGCGCCTGGGGCAGCGGCTGGAGCTGCGGCTGGGCGACGGGCACTCCGATCTGCACCTGAGCATCCGCGCAGAACCAGCTGCCGGGCGGACACCCCTGCTGGGGCGTGGCCGAGGCTGCGGTGGCGCCGAGCGCAACCATTGCGAACGCCGAGAGCGTGAGGAAAGTTTTAATAGGCCGCTTGGTGGTCATGGGCTCGTGCCTCCTGAGAGCACGTGTGCGTTCCTGTAAAGCAACGGAGGTGCCAGCAGGCTTTGGCTCATTTTCAAGGGCGAGCCGCGGGGCTGTGAACGTTGGTTGGCGCCCGGACCCCGAACGGGCGTCGTCGGCGCACGTTTTTTGGGCGCTTGGGCGAGGAAGCTTCGACTATACCGCAAACCATGCCGATCGTTTGCCTCAAGCCGGGCCACGTGCAGCCGGTCTGGGCGGGTCACCCCTGGATTTATGCTCAGGCCATCGAGCGCGTCGAGGGCGGCGCCACCGCCGGCGACGAGGTCTCGGTGGTCGACCCCCGCGGGAATTTCCTCGGCCGCGGATTCTACTCGCCCGGCTCGGCGATCCCGGTGCGCATCGTGGTGCGCGACCAGACGACCCGCATCGACGGCTACTTCTTCCACGACAAGCTCGCGCGAGCGGCCGCCTGGCGCAAGGAAATCGGTCTGCCCGGCCCCGAGACCACCGGCTACCGCCTCGTTCATGCCGACGGTGACGGACTGCCCGGCCTTATCGTCGACGTGCTCGGCGACGTCGTGGCGGTGCAGCTCCTGACGTTCGGCATGAAGGCGAGAGAGAGCCTCGTGCTGCAGGCGATCGTCGACATCGTGCGTCCGCGGGCGATCGTCGATCGCACTCCGGCCCGCACGGCCGCGGCCGAAGGATTCGAGGCGAAGAGTGGCGCGGTCCTTGGGGCCGACATCACCGAGCTGGCGTTCGTCGAGCGCGGCCTGCAGTTTCGCATTCCGATCGATCTGGGGCAGAAGACAGGCTTCTACTTCGACCAGAGGGGGCTCCGCGCGCGCGTGGAGGCTCTGGCTCGCGGCAAGCGCGTGCTCGACGCGTACAGCTACGTGGGCCCCTTCGCTTTGGCCGCCGCGCGCGGCGGAGCCACCGAGGTCGTGGCGATCGACGAGAGCGCGCTGGCGCTCGAGATCGGGGCCGAGTGCGCACGGCTCAACGGGCTCGAGGGACGCATCAGGTTCGAAAAACGCGACGCGCGCGTCGCGATGCAGAGCGCAGGCGACGCATCGAACGGCTTCGATCTCGTTCTCGCCGATCCGCCCCGCCTCGCGCCGTCACGCGGCTCGCGCGACGCAGCGCTGGTGGGCTACGCGAAGGTCGCCGAGCTGGCCGCGCGGGCTACGAAGCCAGGCGGGCTCCTCGTGCTGTCATCGTGCTCGGCGGCCATCGACGTTGGTGCCCTGACCCGCGCGCTCGCGATGGGCGCCCTCCGCGCCAACCGCAGCGCCACAGTGGTCGAACGCTCGTATCAGGGGCCCGACCATCCCGTGGTCGCGGCGCACCCGGAGGGCCTCTACCTCAAGAGCGTGATCGCCCGAATCGACGCGCGATGAAGCCGCTCGCGACCCTGACGCCGGGCGAGGCCTCGCGTCTGTCAGGCGTACTGTTCGACCTCGACGACACCTTGCTCACCCACGGCGTGCTGACGCGCGCGGCTTACGGCGCGCTGTGGGACCTGCGCGAGGCCGGGCTGCAGCTTGTTGCGGTCACCGGACGTCCGAGTGGCTGGGGCGAGGTGGTCGCACGACAGTGGCCCATCGAGGCGGCCGTCACCGAAAATGGCGCCGTCGTCATCGCGCGCGAGCGCGGGGCCGTCCGCGTGATCGATGCGTGCAGCGGCGAAGAGCGGCGGCGGCGGCGCGTGCGACTGGCCGCCCTCATCGAGCGCGTCCGCGAGATCGTGCCCGAAGCGCGGCTCGCCGATGACGTCGGCGCGCGCACGAGCGACGTGACCTGGGACATCGGCGAGAGCGTGCGGCTTCCCGAAGATCGCGTGCAGATGATCGCCGGCGAAATCGCGCGCGCGAAGGCGCATTCCACGCGGTCGTCGGTGCATTTGCACGCGAGCTACGACACGCACGACAAAGCCTCGGGGTCGATCGGATGGCTCTCGAAGGCGTTCGGCGTGGACCCCGGCTCGGCGCTTTCGCGGTATGCTTTCGTCGGCGACAGCGGCAACGATCGCGCTTGTTTCTCGGCGTTTCACACAACATTCGGCGTCGCCAACGTGGTCGCAGCGGCCGCGCAGCTCCCCGTACTGCCGCGCTACGTCAGCCGCGCGAAGATGGGCGAGGGCTTCGCCGAAATCGCCCGCGCGTTGCTTGCTGCTCGCGCCAAGTAGTCCTAAAAATCGCCGGATGTCGAAGTCGAGCGCGCTGCTTTCGTCGGCCCAAAAATATCTCTACGCGAACTACAAACCTGCGCCGGTCGTGTTCGAGCACGGCAGCGGCGTGGTGCTCGTCGATGTCGACGGCAAGCGCTACCTCGATTTCGCCGCCGGCGTAGCGGTGAGCGCGGTCGGGCACGCGCATCCGGCGCTCGTTCGCGCGATCGCAGACCAGGCGGGCAAACAGCTGCACGTATCGAACTACTATTACAACGACCGCAACATCGAGCTCGCCGAGGCGCTGTGCACGCGCACCGGCTACGCGCGCGCGTTTTTCTGCAACTCGGGCACAGAGGCCAACGAGGCCATGCTCAAGCTCGCGCGGCACCACTTTTATGCGCGCGGCGACGCGCGGCGCCAACGCATCGTCGCGTTTCACAACGCGTTTCACGGGCGCACCATGGGCGCGCTGTCGGTCACGGGCACCCCCAAATACCGCGAAGGCTTCGGCGACTTCGGCGCGGTGACGCACGTCCCCTACGGCGATCTCGAGGCGGTGAAGGCTGCCATGGGCGACGACGTGGCCGCGGTCATCGTCGAGCCCGTGCAGGGCGAAGGCGGCGTGAACGTGTCGCCGATGGGCTTCTTCGGCGGGCTGCGCGCGGCCTGCGATGCCGCCGGCGCGCTGCTGCTCGTCGACGAAGTGCAAACGGGCATCGGGCGGCTCGGACGCTTCCTCGGACACGACGGATGGTGCGCGCGGGGCGACGCCGTTGCGCTCGCCAAGGGGCTCGGAGGCGGCGTGCCGATCGGCGCGATGCTCACGACCGAGGCCCTCGCCGGCGCGCTGCCGGCAGGCAAACACGGCACCACCTTCGGCGGAAATCCGCTGGCGTGCGCGGCTTCGCTTGCCGTGCTGGGCATCATCGATCGCGAGGGCCTCATCGAGGGCGCACGCGCGCGAGGCGAGGCCCTCCACGCCATGCTCGCCGGCCTCGTCGCGGACTTGCCCAACGTCTGCGAGAGCGCGCGCGGCGACGGACTGCTGCGCGGCCTCGTGCTTCGCGAGGGCTTCGTGGCCCGTGATATTCTGCCGCACGTGCTCGAGGCCGGCGTGCTGCTGACGGCGGCCGGCGATCGCGTCCTGCGCTTTTCGCCGCCGCTCATCGTCACCGAGGCCGAGCTGGCGCAGGGCGTCGCGGCGTTGCGAACCGTGCTCGCGGCCGTGCCGCACGTCCCGCCGCCGGTCTGATCGCGTGGTGTCGAGCGCCCCATCCTGCCCGGCATGCGCGCGGCCCGTCGACGCGCTCCGAGCGGGAGAGGTGGCGATTCTGGGCGGAAAATTCGTCTACTTTTGCAACCGGGCGTGCAAGGTCGACTATCTGCAATCGCTGCGTCCGGGCGTGCTCTCGGCGGAAGTGCAGACCGCCGAACCTCCCCCCACCGCGCCGCGTTCGCCGCCCCCAAAAGCCACCTCGGAGACGCCTCAACCACGCGCCGATCGGGCTGAAGACGCCGTTGCAGTCGAGGACTCCGAGCCTGCGAGCGTGCCGCTCCTCGAAGCCCTCGCGGACGACCCGCCGGTCGATGAGGTCGACAGCTTCGAACACGAGCCCCTGCCGCCGTCGCAGCTCGAGAGCGAGCGGAGCGCCGAAGAGCCCCGTGAGCGCGTCGGCGTTCCGCGCATCCTTTCTGCGGGCGCCGTCGGTGCCGGGCTGCTCTCGCTCGGGCTGCCGCTCGCCGGAGGCGCTGCGCCGGGGGCACGCACCGCGCTCGCGCTCGGCGCAATCGCCTTCGCCATGCTGCGACAGGCAACGGGCACGCGCACGCACTTCCGCGAAGGCTGGCTCACGGTTGCGGCGCTCGCGGGATGCGGCGCCTCGCTGGCGTGGTCGCAGGCGCGGATCAGTCCCCACGCGAGCACCATCGCGGCGCTGACCGGCCTCGCGGCGGCGGCCGCGGTCGTCGTGCGCGAGTTGGTGGAGCGCGAGCGAAGGCCCGTCGAAGAAGCGCGTTCGCGCCTTGCGGCGGAGCTCACGATCACCGCGAGGGTCATCACCGCGGAGGGCTCGCGCGACGTGGACCACGCCGAAGTGCGAGCCGGAGAGGTCGTGCTCCTCGTGGCCGGCGACGTCGCTCCGGTCGACGGCGTCGTGGCGTCGGGCGAGGCCACCATCGTGCCGTGGATCGACGCGCCGCTTGAAATCGTCGTGCGGGAAGGAGAGGCCGTGCTCGCCGGAGCCGCGTTGCTCGCCGGCTCCCTGCGCCTGACCACCACCCGGACCGGCGCCGATCGCGGCCTCGCCCGCCTCGCCCTCTCGGCGGGCTCCGGCGTCGACGTGGCTGCGCCGCTGCCGAGACTCGCCAGGCAAATCGCGACCCGTGGCGCGCCTGCGACGGCGCTGCTCGCGGGCGCCGCTGCGCTCGCAATATCGTCGTCGCTTTCAATGGCGATCGCCGTCGCCAGCGCGACGCTCCTGGCGCTCTCCGCCGAAGCCACCGCAGCCATTGTCGCGGCGTCTCACGCGCGCGCGCACCTCAGGGCCCAACAGCGCAGCGGCATCATCTACAAAGACGCCGCCGCGTTCGATCGCGCCGGGCGCGTCGACATCGCCGTAGCGTGCGCGCGGGGAACGCTGCTTCTGGGCGAGCCCGAGATTGTAAGCGTCGACGGCTACGGAGCGTGGGACACCGCCCGGGTCCTGTCGCTCGCGGCGGCCCTCGCGAACGGATCGACCCACCCGTTCGCCCTCGCGATCGCGAGGGCGGCGCGCGCCGGCGGCGTGAAGGTCGCGAACGTGAGAAACACGATCCACGACGGCGCCGGCGTCACGGCGCTCGACGCCGCCGGAGACCGTATCGTGCTCGGGCGCCGCGCGTTTTTGCTCAGCGAGCGCGTGGGCGTCGCAGCCGCAGATGCCCGGGTGGGCGACCTCGAAGCTCAGGGCCGAAGCGCGCTGCTGCTGGCTTGCGCCGGCAAGATCGTCGGACTGGTCGCGCTTCAGGACGGCCTGCGAGCCGGCGCACGCGCCGCCGTACAGCGGCTGCTGGACGCGCACATCGAGCCGGTCATGCTCTCGGGCGAGTCTCGCGAGACCTGCGAGACGATCGGCGCGGCGCTCGACATCGAACACGTGCGCCCCGAGGTCATGGCAGCCGATCGCGGCGCCGAAGTCCGCGCGCTCGCCGACGGCGGAAGTGTCGTCGCGGTCATCGGTCGCGCGCCGGACGACGACTCCGCGCTCGGCGCGGCCGACGTGTCGCTGGCGCTCGGCGCGGCCGGTAGCGCGCCCGGAGAGTGGTCGGTCGCGCTCGCGAGCGATGACGTGCGCGACGCCGTGCTCGCGCTTACCATCCCGCGCACCGCGTCTGAAATCGCGCGGCGGGCGCTGATGCTCGGACTCGTTCCAGGCGTGGCGTGCGCGCTCTCGCTGTCGCTCGGCTGGGCGCCGCTGTGGCTGGGTCCCCTCGCCGGTGTCGTGGGCACCCTCGCTGCCGCGCTCTACGCCCGCGACTGAGCAGGCCGGGCGATCAGACGGGCGCCGATGGCGCGGCCTCGAAGCCGGCTCGGGCGATGGCCTCGCACACACGAGAAAGGTCGATTTGCGCTGAATCGAGGTCGAAACTCGCCTGCCCGACAGCGACGTCCACGTTGGTCACGCCCGCCTGACGGCCCAGGACCGCCCGCACCGCGACGACGCAACCGCCGCAGCTCATCCCCTGAATATCGATCGCAACACGGGTCATGGTTCAGCTCCGAGCCGAAGTTCGCGGGCGCGCGCAACGCAAAAGCGTCCGCGAGCACGCAATGATTGAACACTGTACGTGGTGCGCGCAGAGGTTCAACCCGTGTAATATGGAGGGCTCGCGCATCCCATGACCGACGTCCACCAACCGACCATTCCCACCCGCGACGTGCTCGAGCGACGCATCGGCTCGACGCTCCGGGGCAAATGGAAAGTAGACGCGCTGCTCGGCGCAGGCGGCATGGCCGCGGTGTATGCAGCCACGCATCGCAACGGACAACGCGCGGCGCTGAAGATCATGCACCCGGCACTCGCCGCTGACGATCGCCTCATCGAACGCTTCGTCAGCGAAGGCTACATCGCAAACAAGGTGTCGCACGCGTCGTGCGTCGCGGTGCTCGACGACGACATCACAGACGACGGCGCGCCCTTTTTGATCATGGAGCTGCTCGAGGGCGAGACGGTTCGCGATTTCTGGAAGCGAACCGGGCGTCGCCTACCGATCGGCCAGGTCTTGCAGATCGCCGAGCGCGTACTCGACTGCCTCGAGGCCTGCCACGGCGCGGGCATCGTTCACCGCGATCTGAAGCCCGCGAACGTTTACGTGACCACCGACGGCCGCATCAAGCTGCTCGACTTCGGCGTGGCGCTTGTCGAGGGCGGCGATGCCACGCCGGGCTTTGCCATGGGCACCCCCGCGTACATGGCGCCCGAGCAAGCCAAGGGGCGCGCCGAAAAAATCGATCACCGCGTCGACATTTTTTCAATGGGCGCGTGCATGTATGCGCTCGCCTCAGGCAAGCGCGTCCACCGCGCGAAGACCGAGCAGGAATCGCTCAGGCTGGCGGCGACGACCCCCGCCCGCTCCGTGTCGACGGTGGCGCCTGACCTGCCGCTCGAGGTCATCAACCTCATCGATCGCGCCCTTTCGTGGAACGCCCACGATCGCTTCGCCTCGGCGCGCGAAATGAAGGTGGCCGTCACCTCCGCCCTTACGCGCGTGCAGCGCGTTTCGAACCGCGCGCCGTCGATGCGACCGGAGAGCTTCGACGACGACGAGGACTACACGCCCATGCACGGCACGCCCGTCGTCGATGCGACCAGCGCCGAGCGCGCCCGCGAGGGACTCGCGACGTTCGGCGACGCCGTTCAGCTCGGTGCACGCGAAGGCATCGACGCCCCGGAGGTGCGCGCCCTGCTCGACGGCGCGTTCGAGCAGCTCACCGCGTGGCTTTCGTATCACTCGCCGCTCGGCGTGATCGTGCGACCATCCGGCCTGTATGCGTTCGGCAAGAGCGTGTGGCACCCCTCCGACGAGCTCGATTCGATCGCTCGCGACCTGTTCGCCGCCGGCGTACGCAGCCTGCGGTTGAGCGTTGGCGTGCAGAGCGACGAGCTGCTGCGCCTGTCGCGACTGCTGGTCGATCGCCGCTCGCTGACGCCAAACGAGGACCTCGGCACGGCCATCTGGGATCTCGCGCTGACCCACGTGCGCGCCGAGGTGGCGACGGGGTTCCGCATGGGAACCGCCGCGGAGCGCGAGGCGCACGGCGCTGCGTTCGAGGAGCTCGACGCGCTCGTCTCGCTCGCCCAGCGCAAATACGCCTTTAGCCTTTCGAACCCCAGCCTGCGCGCGCCGCGCCACCGGTCACCACTCGCGTTCGACGACGTCGCGCGATCGGCAGGCGGCGCGCAGCTCGAAGGCCCGAGCGATCTGCTCGCCGAGCGTCACCTCGACCTGTGCGCCGACGCGATGCTCGACGCCGCCCGCCACAACGAGGTTGCCGTCGTGCTCGACGCGCTTCGGCGCTCGTCGATTCGAGCGCTCTCACAGCGGCGGCACACTTCGGTGATGGCCTCGGCGCAGGGCCTGTCACGCCGCCTACGCGAGCTGGTCGGTCCGGCCGACGCTCCGCGTGTCGAAGGTGCGATCAGCCGCGCTCTGTTTGGCAAACACGCCTTGGTCGCCGCGCTCGCAAACCTCGACGAGCAAACCAAGCCGGTGCTCGACGTAACGCTTGGCGAGCTCGCGCCAGAAGACGCGGTCGCGGCGTTGATCGCGCTGCGCCGCCCGTTGTCCGAGACAGGCGCAGCGATGCTGCTCGACACTTGCGGCGAAGCGTTGCGCGGTCGCGAGAGCGAAGTCGTGCAGCGCGCGACCCGATCTTCGAGCGGAGTGCGACGCGCCGTCGCCAGCTGGCTGTCGTCGACGGGGCACGGTTCGCTCGCGAGCTCCCTGGCTGCCGTCGCGCCGATGCCGCTCGCCCATGCGGTGCGCCCCGGTGCGTGCGCCGACGAAGCGCTGATCGTGGCGCTGCGCGACCTCGTGACGATGGCCGATGCCCGCCAGCAGGCGACACCTGCCTACGAGCGCGCGATTGCCGATGCCGCCGCGGCGGTCGCTCGCATGCCGACCGCGAGCGGGACGCTGTCGATCGAGTTTGCGGACGGCGTCGTGTTCATCAACGGCGCACTCGCGCAGCTGTCCGCCGATGGCTTCGCCGCGGCTCAAACCCTCGCAGCGTCGCTCGTGCGCCGCGATCGGTCGCGGGCTATCAGTCTCCCGCGCGACGCTTCGGGCGACGACTTCCGCACCTTCGGAGTCGATCTCGCCACCACCGGCGGCGGCTCGCGCATTCGCCTCTCTGCGCTCTCAGACGTCGCGCGCCTGCAGGGCCTCGAGGCCGACCGCCCAACCCTCGAACAGCGTGTGACGCGAGCGTACTGCTCCGCCGTGCTTTCGCTCCGCGCGCTCCCGGCGGTTTCGCGCGCAAACCTGCCCGCAGCCCGCAGAGCGCTCGTGCACGCGGCCCAGGAACTGGTCGACTGCTCGGAGCCGATGACCCCCGCGTTTTTGGGCCCCGCCTATCAGACCGTCGATACGAGCAACGCAGGGCGCGCGGCCTCGACCTGCCTGCTCGCGATCGCGGCTGCGCGGGAGTCGACGACTGACGTTTCGGCTCTGCTCGACGTCGCTCTCGGCGCGCTGCTCAGCGATGTGAGCCGCACGGCCACGCTCGTTGGTATGGGCTGGGCCGACGCGGAGCGCGGCGCGCCGATCGTGATCGCGCGGGAGGCCGCGAACCTGCGGGGCGGCCGTCCCGCCCGCGAGACAGGCGCGCCGCTGCTCGCATCCCGCATCGTGCGCGCGGCGAGGCGGCTCGTCGATTTGCGTGCGGACGATCCGCAGCTCATCCTCGATGAAGTGATCGCGGCCATCGCTCGCGATCTGCTCGACCCTGCAGACGTGAGCGCGCTGCGCGCGGTCGTCGCCGGACTCGGCGTACTGCCTGCCGGCACGATCGTCGAGCTGTCTACGGGCGAAAGCGCCGAGGTGCTCGAAGCAAACGAAGAAAACGGGCTCAGGCCGCGCGTTCGCATCACGGCCGATGCGTCAGGTCAGGCGGTTCAAGGCGGCCCCAGCCTCGAGCTCGACTCCGAAGACGAGATCGTCATTCGCCGCGCGCTCACGATCGACGGATGGAAATCCGGGCGATCTCAGGCGCCGCCAGTGTTGCCGCCCAAGCCCGAACCGAAGACACCCATAAGCCCGATCGCCGCCGCACCGCGGGTACAGACCTCCGTCGAGCGGCCCGCACCGACGGCGAAGGGCGATCTCAACACGACGCCGCTGCCCCACGTTCTCGCCTACATGCTCGACCGCGAGCTGACCGGCACGGTCGAAATCAGCGAGGCCGACGGCGCCTCGCATCTCGTCGCGTTTTCCCGCGGCGCGCCGATCCGAGCGGTGACGGGCCGCCTGCTCGCGCCCCTCGGCGCCTACCTCGTTTCAGCGGGTCTCCTCACCGACGCCGACGCGGCGAACGCCGTCACGCGCGCCAAGCTCGCGCGAACGCCACTCGGTCAATACCTGGTAGCAAACGACCTGCTGGCGCGCGTCGATCTGCTGCGGGCCCTCGAGCTTCAGGTGCGGCGCAAGCTCGCGGCGCTGGCGAACGTAGCGAACGGCGCGACGTTTGCATTCTACAAGCATGTCGACCTGCTCGGCGCGCCGGCCGGCCCGGAGACGCTCGAGGTCGATCCGCTCGACGCTATTTTCGATTGCGTGCGCGTCTGGCGCGATCAGGATCGCATGCGCGCGACGCTCGCAGCCTATGCCGACGTGCCGCTCGCGCTGCACGCCGACTCGCGCATCGACCTCATCGATCTGACGACCGCGGAGCGCGCCCTGCTCGCAGAGCTGCGCGCGGTTCCGCGAACCCTCGCCCAGTTGTGGGAGCGCCCTGTCGCCGACAGCGCCGTCATTCTTTCGACCGCGTACATGCTCGTCATCACGCGCCAGATCCGGACCGACGCGCAGGCAAAACCCCCTCTTGGCGGACGCGCGACGAGCGAGTCAGAAGAGCGCCCGTCCACCTTCCCGGATCGCCCGTCGAGCGTGTTCGCGGTGCCACCGCTGCCCGTGCGAAGCGCAGCGCCGCCGCCGTTGCCGCCCCGCGCCGCCGCGAGGCCTGCGTCGCCATCGCAGCGCATCGCCGCGCCTCCCGCCTCCGCCCGTGCGCCCGCGCTCCCCCAGCGCGTCATCGCGCCGTCGATCAGCGCGCCGTCGATGCCCGAGGCTGCGCCATCTTCAAGGCGTCCGGAGGCTCCCCCGCCGAACGCTTCGATCCAGAGGCCCGCGCCTGTCGTTCCGAAAGACTCCGAGCCGCCGTCGTCGCGCTCGCTGGGCACCAAGCCTCCGCGAAAGCGCAACGAAGCCACTGTGCGCGAGGTCGAAAAGGCCGATCAGGCGCTCGGGCGCAAAGACATCGCAAACGCAGAGCGCGTGGCGTTGAAGGCGCAGCTCAACGACAGTCGCGACCCCGATCTCAACGCGCTCGTCATTTGGATTCGAGCGCTGGCGGGAAGTTTGAAGGTGCCTTCGGCGATCGAGGAAATGAACCGCATCATCGTCGATTCGCCCGAGTGCACGCGCGCGCGGCTGTATCGCGGCAAGCTCTACAAGCGCGACAACAAGCTCAAGGAGGCCGCCGCCGACTTTGAGTACGTCTGCGCAGTAGAGCCCGCCCAGAAGGAAGCCAGCAACGAGCTGAAGCTTCTGCAGCTGACCATGAAGCTCGGCCGACGCTGATCGCCCCGCGGCGAAAGCACGCCGCGTCGATTGCGCCTATACTGCGCGCGATGACTCGAACGCTGCTCTCGCTCGCGCTGCTCGCGTGCGCATGTGACAAGGCTGATCGACCCACGCCGGCGCCCGCCCTGCCCGAGCCTTCCGCCGCAACGCTCAGCGCCCCGGCCGACGCTTCGATCGCGCCTGCCCTTGCGGTAGCCATCCCGCATCCGGCGCCTTCGGCCAGCGCGACGCAAGCTGCCACTTCGCGCGCGCTGCCGCCCGCAGCAAGCGCAGCTACGCCCGTCGATGCTGCGGCACCGGTTTCGGCAGCGACCGTCGCGCCCGGCGTGGGAATGCATTTCGACGCGCCGTCGTTCGCGGTCGACGCACCGGCGCCCGCCGCGTGCGACAAAGGTGCAGTCTGCACATTTACGGTACGCGTCACCGCGAAAGACGAATTTCACGTGAACAAGGACTACCCCTACAAGCTCAAGATGGAAGACGCGGCGGGCGGAGACTTCGCGGGGCGCGACACGCAGGGCAAAAACGTCTTCTCCAAGTCGGCAGGCGACTTCGCGCTCGACGGCGAAAAGTCCGGCGTGATGACCGTGCGCGTCACGGCCGCAAGCAGCGGCCCCATGGCGCTCACGGGCACGCTCAAGCTCAGCGTCTGCAACGCCGCGAACTGCATGCTCGAGCAGGCGCAGGTGCACGTCACGGTGCCGGTTCGGTGAAGCGCACCGCGCGCGTTGAGCTCATTTTCGGAAAGGAGCACTACGACGCGCTCGTGCTCGGCACGATCCTCAAGGCGCGGACGAGCGTGTGGATCGCGACGGCCAACGTGAAGGAGATGATGCACGAAGCGCCCATCGGCTCGGCGGCGCGCGCGCGCGGAAAGTTCATCTCGATTCTGGAGTCGCTCCGCGACATGGCGAAGCGGGGCGTCGAGATACGACTCCTGCACGCAGGCGCGCCGTCCGGCCCGTTTCGCGCGGCGCTCGCCAAACACAAGCCGCTCGCAGAGCCGCACTTCCAGATGCGTCAATGTCCGCGCGTGCACTTGAAAATCATCGCGGCGGACGGCGCCAAACTCTACCTGGGCAGCGCCAACTTCACGGGCGCCGGGCTCGGCGCGAAAGGCGAAGGGCGGCGCAATTTCGAGCTCGGAATGCTCACCGACGACGACGTAATGCTCGACCAGACGCAGGCGCATTTCGACGCCATCTGGCAGGGCAAAGAGTGTGCATCCTGCAAGATTCGGCCGCTGTGCCCGAGGCCGCTCGACACGCCCGCCAAGGCCACGCGGCCAAGGCGGGTCGCACCCAAAAAGACTGGCTGATCAGGCTCGCTCGACCAGGCCCGCCGCGCCCATGCCGCCGCCGATGCACATGGTCACGATCGCGCGCCGCTGCCCGCGACGCCGCAGCTCATAGAGCGCCGAGGCCACAAGCTTAGCGCCGGTGCAGCCGAGCGGATGACCGAGCGCGATGGCTCCGCCGTTGACGTTCAGCTTCTCGTCGGGAATGCCGAGGGTACGCTGGCAGTAAACGGCCTGGCTGGCGAACGCCTCGTTCATCTCGATAAGGTCGATGTCGGCGATGGTGAGGCCGGTCTTCGCGAGCAGCTTCTGAACCGACGGGATCGGGCCGATGCCCATGATGGATGGATCGACACCCGCGGTCACGAACGCACGGAAAATTCCGAGCGGAGCGACACCCAGTTTGTCCGCGGTCTCGCGGCTCGTGAGGATCGCGGCGGCGGCGCCGTCAGACAGCGGCGACGCGTTTCCAGGCGTGACCGAGCCGGTCGTCGAAAACGCAGGCTTGAGCTGCGACAGCCCCTCGAGGGTGGTGTCGGGACGCGGGAGCTCATCGCGATCGAAGGTGAACTCGACGCGCTCGTTGCCCGCGAACTTTACGCCCTTGACCGCGACGATCTCGTCCTTGAAGCGGCCCGCTTCGATCGCGGCCGAAGCCTTCTTCTGGCTGCCGAGCGCGAACGCGTCCTGATCGGCGCGCGAGATGCCGAAGCGGCGCGCGACGTTCTCGGCGGTGATCCCCATGGGGGTGTAAACGTCGGGGCAGCGCGCCATCGCCTCGGGCGACGCGCTCAGCTTGTTGCCAGTCATCGGCACCATGCTCATCGACTCGACTCCGCCGGCGATGACGATGTCGGCCGAACCAATCGCGATGGCTCCGGCTCCGAGCGCGAGGGCCTGCAGCCCGCTCGAACAGAACCGGTTGATGGTCATCGCGCTCGACTCCTGCGGCAGACCGCCGAGCATGCCTGCGACGCGCGCCACGTTGAGGCCCTGCTCGCCCTCGGGCATCGCGCAGCCGAGCACGAAATCTTCGACGAGATCGGGAGTGACCTGCGGAACGCGGGCAAGCAGCGCGCGAATCACCTCGCCCGCGAGCTCATCGGGGCGCTTGTGCGCAAGCGATCCCTTGAGCGCGCGACCGACGGCAGAGCGAACGGCCTCGAGAATGACAATTTCTTTCATGGCTCTTTCTCCGCTCTCTCTTAGTTACGCAGGGGCTTGTTGTTCATCAGCATGTGCTGCATGCGTTCCTGGCTCTTCGGCTCGCCACACAGGCTCACGAAGGCCTCCCGCTCCAGCTCAAGCATCTCGTCTTCGGTGACCTCTCTCGACGCCCCGCCCTTGCCCCCGCACAGAACGGCTGCGAGCTTGCCCGCGATCTTGCCGTCGTGCTCGGTGGCATAGCCGCCGGCAACGAGGGTCGAGACCATCATCTCGAGCGTGGCGATTCCGCTCTCGCCAGGAAGGGTGAACGCGCGGGGCGTAGGCGGGTGATACCCGGCCTCGGCGAGGCCAATCGCGCGGCACTTCGCCTCGGTGACGATACGCGCGCGATCGAACGAAACGCCGTCGGTGCGACGGAAGTACCCAAAGTGCTTCCCCTCCTCGGCGCTGGTGGCGACCTTGGCGAGCGCGATGTTCTTGAAGACCTGCGTGACGTACTCGTACGTGCTCACGTTGGCGCCCTCGGGAATGCCCTCGAGTGCGCGCCAAAGCATGTTGAGGTTGCCCGCCCCGCCCGGAATCAGGCCGACTGCGACTTCGACGAGTCCCGAGTAGGTCTCCGCAGCGGCCTGCACCGCGTCACCGGCAAAGCACAGCTCGAGCCCGCCGCCGAGCGTCATCCCGAAGGGGGCGATGACGACAGGCACCCGCGCGTACTTGAGGCGCTGCGTGGCGTATTGATAGCCTTTGACCATATCGCGAATCGTGTCCCATTGACCCTGGCTCGCGGCCATCACCACCAGGAACAGATTGGCGCCTACGCAGAAGTGCTCCCCCTGATTGGCAATTACCAGTGCGCGAAAATCCTGCTCGGCGCGCGCTGCAGAGTCGTGAAGCATCTTGATGACGTCGGGGTCGATGCTGTTGGCCTTCGTCTTGAACGAAAGGCCGAGCACGCCATCGCCGAGATCCCAGGCCTCGGCGCCGTCGTTCTTGAGCACGGGAGCCTGACCGCGCTTGAGTATGTCGAACGTGGCGTTTCGCGGGTCTACGCGGCGCTTGACGTAGGCGGCCTTCTCGAGGTCCCAGATTTCGTCACCCTTGTAGAATGAAGTCGCGCCCGCCGCCTTCATCTTGCGAATCGACTCCGGCAGCGAGATTCCGTCTGCCTCCATGCGCTCCACAGTGGCCGCGAAGCCGAGCGCATCCCAGGTCTCGAACGGACCCATCTCCCAGTTGTATCCCCACTTCATCGCGTCGTCGACGCTCACCACGTCGCCGGCGATCTCGGGAATGCGCCGAGCCGAATAGGCGAGCGAGCGCGAAAGCACCTTCCACGCAAACTGGCCGGTCTTGCCCTGATCGGCGACAAGCTTCACAAGCCGGGCTGCGGTGTCTTCGATCTTCGAAATCGACTTGGTGGCGGCCTTGATCGCCTCATCTCCGCCCTTGGCCCTGTATTCGAGGGCGTGGGGGTCGAAGGTTTGGATGTCCTTGCCGACCTTCTTGTAAAACCCGCCTTTGGTCTTGTTGCCGAGCAGCTTTTTGTCGGCCATGGCGCGGATAAACGACGGCACCTCAAAGACAGCGCGCTCTTCGTCACCGGTCAGGGCTGCGTGGCAATTGTCGGCCACGTGAATAAACGTATCGAGGCCGACGAGATCGGCCGTTCGAAAGCTCGCGCTGCGGGGATGGCCCATGGGCGCGCCGGTGATGTTGTCGACGTCTTCCGGGGTGAGCCCGTCGGTCAGCATCTGGTGAATACCCACCATCATGGCGTGCGTGCCGATGCGATTGCCAATGAAGTTCGGCGTGTCTTTGCCGACAACAATGCCTTTGCCGAGTTGGTCCTCGCCGAAGCGGCGAATCGCCTCGAGCGTGGCGGGCGCAGTATCGGGGCCGCACACGAGCTCGAGCAGCTTCATGTAGCGAACCGGGTTGAAGAAGTGCATCACGATAAAGCGCTGCTTGAAGCCCTCGCTGCGCCCCTCGACCATCTCGGCGATGCGCAGCCCGCTCGTGTTCGACGCGACGATCGCGTGCGCCGGCAACACGGCTTCGAGCTTGGCGAAGAGCGCCTGCTTCGGCGCGAGCTTCTCGATGATGGCCTCGACCACGAGATCGCAGCCGGCCAGCTTTTCGAGGTGATCTTCTACGTTGCCGGTCGACACGAGGCGCGCCCCGCTCTTGTGAAAGAACGCGGCAGGGCGGGCCTTTGTGGCCTTGTCGAGCCCGCCGATCGCGAACCGGCTGCGCGCGGCCGGATCGCCCTTCTCGGCGTCGGAAAGACCCGGCGGCACGATGTCGAGCAGCACGACCTCGATGCCCGCGTTGGCGAGGTGCGCGGCGATGCCGCTCCCCATGACTCCGGCGCCGATGACACCGACCTTGCGAATCACGCTCTGGCTCATGCAGATCTCCGTGGGATGCGCGCCACGCGCAAGCGGGCGACGCGAGGACTGTAGTCGCGAGTTGGATGCACGCGCAACGCACCGCGTCGCGAAGGCGCCGGAAGGCCTACTTCGCGCAGACGTTCGCGCTGACGATGCGCGTCGGGGCCGCGGGCGGCTCGCCGCGAGCGATCTTCGGGAGAACGTCGAGCCCTTCGGTGACGTTGCCGAGGATGGTGTAGCTCTGGTTGAGCGACGGATACGGGACGAACGTGATGAAAAATTGCGAGCCGGTGGTGTTGGGCGCCCCGGCGTTGGCCATCGCCACAATTCCAGGAGCGTCAAAGTTCACCGCAGGGTTGGCCTCGACGTCGAAGCTGTAGCCGGGCCCCCCGGTGCCCCAGAGCTTCTTGTTCGCCTTGAGCGTGTTGGGGTCTCCGCCCTGCGCCATGAACGCCTCGATGACGCGGTGAAACAGCAGGCCGTCGAAGTAGTGATGAAGCGTGAGGAATACAAACGAGTTGCTCGCGATCGGCGCGTCCTGCGTGCGAAAATGCCACACGATGCGCCCCTGATCGGTCTCGACGACCTCAAGGTAGTCCTTCGCCGGGTCGAGCACGGCGTCGGCCTTGGAGAAGGTGTGCGTAACGGCGCTCTCAGTCGCGAACGGCACCAGATTGTAGCCCGCGGGGCAATAGGCGACCGGAGCGGCATCGGCGGCGTCGGCCTCGCCGGCTTCGCTCGCTTCGCCGGCGTCGATCGCGGCATCGGCGATCGAACCCGCGGGGGTTGCGCTCGTGCTCGAGCAGGCGACGAGGAGCAGCGGGGACAGTAGGGAAAGAAGGCGCATTTGGAGTATTGTATCGATGTGCGCGCGCGACCGCTGCTGAATATCGACGCCGGCGAGCTCGCAGGCGAGCCCGAGGCGCTCTACGCGCTCGCCCAGATCGCCAACGTCGCCTGCGGAGGTCACGCCGGCGACGACGACTCGATGCGCCGCGCGATTGACGCGTGCAGCCTGCACGGCACCGCGCTCGGGGCGCATCCGTCGTTCCCTGATCGACCCGGCTTCGGACGCGTGCATCAGGAGATGCGGACGGAGGACCTCGAAGCGGCCGTCGCCGGGCAGTGCGCCGCCCTCGCGCGCCTCGCGCGGCAAGCGGGCACGACGGTGCGCTACGCGAAGCTGCACGGCGCGCTCTACCACGCCGCCAGCCGCGATCCTGGCGCGGCGCGCGCCTGCATTCAGGGCATCCGCACCGCGCTCGGCGACGCCGTGACGGTCATCGGCCCGAAGTCCTGCGCCCTGTCGGAGGCCGCCGCGCACGCACGCCTCCCCTACGCCGTCGAAGCGTTCGCCGATCGCGGAGTGCAGGCCGACGGCGCGCTGATTCCGAGAGGTCAGCCCGGGGCGATGATCACCCATCCGCCGCAGGCCGCGGAGCGCGCGCGAGCGCTGATGACCACTTGCGACACGCTTTGCGTGCATGGCGACTCGCCCGGCGCTGTCGCGATCGCGAGGGCCGTACGTGAGGAGATCGATGCTGCAGGTCCGTAGACTGGGAGACACCGCGTTTCGAATCGAGCGCCCGGCGGGGCTCGACGCACGCTGCCTGTTCGAGCGCGCCCGCGCGTGGCCGGCGGTCATCGACGCGGTCGTGACCGAGCGTCATGTCGCGGTCTATTTTGCTGCTGCAACCGAGTTGCAGGATGCCTGGCTCGCGAGCCTCGCCGCGCCCTCGGAGGCTTCGCTCGCGACCGCGCGGGAGCACGTGATCGCGGTCGTCTACGACGGGCCCGATCTCGATGACGTCGCGGCGCGCGCAGGGCTGCGTCCGCGGGAGGTGATCGCGGCGCACCAGTCGGCCCTCTACGAGGTCGCGATGATGGGATTCCAGCCTGGATTTGCCTATCTCACGGGCCTGAGCGCGCGGCTCGTGCTGCCCCGACGCGAGACCCCGCGCACCCGCGTCCCCGCGGGCTCGGTCGCGATCGGCGGACGCTACGCGGGCGTGTATCCGTTCGCCTCGCCAGGAGGCTGGCACCTGCTCGGGCGCGCGGTCGGAGCGCCCCTGTTCGACTCTGAGCGCGGCGCGCGACTCGCAGTGGGAGATCGCGTGCGGTTCAAGCAGGAGGCAAAGTGATCGTCATCGAGAGGGCCTCGCTCGCGCTCGTGGTCGACGACGGTCGTCGCGGCCGCATGCACGAGGGGGTCGCGTGGAGCGGACCGCTGGCTCCCGAGCTGATGGCGCGAGCGAACGCAGCGGCGGGCAATGCGCGTCTGGCGGCGGCCATCGAGCTGCACGGCGCGATCACCCTACGCGCCACCGCGCCGGCGCGCCTGGCGACTGAGCGCGGCGACGTGCATGCGCTCGAGGCGGGCGACGCCTTGACGATCGGTCGCGACGCTTCGCTGCGCGTTCGCTACCTCGCGATCACGGGCGGATTCGACGTGCCGCGTGTGCTCGGCAGCCGCACGACGCTGCTGGCAGCGCGGCTGGGCGGCGCGGGCGGCGCTGCGCTGCGCAGTGGAACGAGCCTCAGCGCCGGCACCGACCTCGGCGACGATCGACCGCCGCCGTGGGAGATGCGCGCGGACGAGCCGCTCGCGATTGTGGCAGGCCCCGACCACGAGGCATTCCACATTTCGGCGATCACCGAGTTGACCTCCCAGGAGTACACCATCACGCCCGCGAGCGATCGCACCGGCACGCGGCTGTCGGGCCCCCCCCTCGTTCGGCGCGGACCGGACACGCAGCCGTCCGCGCCCATGGTGGCCGGCGCAATTCAAGTCGCAGCCGACGGAGCCCCCATCGTGCTCGGTCCCGATCACCCCACGACCGGCGGCTACCCCGTGGTGGCGGCGATCGCATCGCGCGATCTCGGGCGTTTCTTCGCGCGCCCCGTGGGATCGCCCGTCCGCTTTTGCGAGCTTCGTTCGTAGGACAAAGACATGAGACTCAGCTGCTTCCTCGCCGCGCTCGCGTCGGTCTGCGCGGCCTGCGGTTCAAACCGACCGCCTCCGCTGAACGACAGCGAGGCGGGAGCTCCGGTCTTCGACTACGACGCGTCGAATCGTGGTGACCTCGGCGCGCCCCCCCTCGCGCCCGACGCCGGCGGAGGCGCAGGCGCGAGCGCGCGCGACTACGAGGGCGTCTGCACACCAGGCATGACGCCGATCTGGCACTTCCACGATTTCAAGACGCACACGCCCGGCAACGCTCACATTATTTTGACGGCCAGCACCGCGCCCACACAAGCGGCGCTCGCGAAGGCACCCACCGTGCAGCTCGCCGTCATCAAGGGCCCCGACATCAAGACCTGGGCGGGCGTCGACGTCGAGCCCATGTTGCAGAGCATCGGCCAGCGATCGCTGTTGTGGCTGCGGATCACGACCGAGATGGTGCCAGACACGAGCGACGCCGGCTCACCCCAAATGAACGCGTCGCGGCAACTCTACGACTGCGTGGTCGGGCAGTAGCCCCACAGACGCCCGAGCACGCAAAGGCCCACCATGTCCGCACCCATGCCCGTCATCTTCATCGCGCACGGAGCCCCCATGCTCCTCGAGGACGACATCTGGACGACCCAGCTCGCCGCGTGGGCGAAGGCCATGCCCCGGCCCGCCGCCGTGCTCATTTTCTCGGCCCACTGGGAGGCATCCCCGCCCAATCTGGGCGCAACGTCCCGGGTGCCGCTCATCTACGATTTCTCGGGATTTCCGGCACATTTCTACGCCCTCGAGTATCCCGCCCCCGGAGCGCCCGAGCTAGCCGCGCGCGTACGAACGCTGCTCGGCGCGGGCCCGTCCTCATGCGTAGATGCCCCCGGGCGGGGACTCGATCACGGCGCCTACATCCCACTCATGTGCATGTACCCGGAGGCAGACATCCCAGTTCTTCAGGTCTCCCTGCCCGGTGAAGACCCGGCGCGCCTGCTCGCCCTCGGCCAGGCGCTCGTCCCGCTGCGTGACGAAGGCGTGCTCATCGCCGGGAGCGGCTTTTTGACGCACAACATGCGGGCATTTTCGAACGCGACCCCCGCGTGGGCCACGGCCTTCGACCAGTGGGCCGCGCGCACCCTGGCCGGCGGCGACATCGAGGCCCTCTGTGACTATCGGGCCCGCGCACCGAACGTGGCGACGGCGCTCCCCACGCGCGAACACTTCACGCCGCTGATCGTGGCGGCAGGGGCGGCGCGCGGAGACAGCGCAAAATTTCCCATCGAAGGGTTCGCGTTCGGCTCGTTTACCAAGCGATCGGTGCAGTGGGGGTGACCGTCGATCAGGCGATCGTCAGCGAGAACGGATCGCGGACGACCACCACATCGCCTTCGATGCGCGCCCGAAACGTGCGCTGATCGTCGCACAGTCCCTTCGGCGAAATCAGCTCTCCGCTGGTGAGCGAAAACACATACCCGTGCATCGGACAGACCACGCACGCGGGGCGAAGCACGCTCCAGCCGCCCTCGGTGAGGCTGGCTCCAGCATGATTGCAGGCGTCTTCGATCGCGTAGGGCTCGCCGTCGACGAGGCCAACGATTACGTCGAACGGCGGATGGGAGAGCCGCACGAGCGCCCCGTTTTCGAGCGCCGCCAGCGGAACAGTTCCGACCCACTTCATGACGGTTAGTTGCTGATCCGCGAGCCGCCGGTGAGGCTGGCGTGCTGCATGGCGAGCTCGCGGGTGACGAGCGACACGCGCGCGGCGTCGTCGAGCTCCTCGAGCACCGACTGTCGCGCCTCCCCGTCGATCATAAGGTAGTGCGCGCACACGTCCGCGAGCTGTCCGGCGGCGAGGCCTTCGGGGAGCTCAAACGCGACGTCGGCTTCGCGACGGCGCATCTCGGTCACGAACGCGGTCGCGGCCGCGACGAGCGCAGCGCTGTCATTTTGGGTAACCCGGGACGCGCGCGTTTCGAGCAGGGTGGCGCGCGCGCGGCGGTAGGGGATCTCGAAAGGCAGCTCCTCGAGGCTCACCCGCGCAAGCCCTTCGAGCACGATGTCCGACCGCCCGTCGGGCAAGCGCGCGACCTCCTTCACGAACCCGACGCCGGCGACGCGCGCGAGCCGCGGATGACCGCGCGGGTCGATGAGATCGGCCGGATCGGGCACCATGACGATGGCCATGATCCCGTGCTGCTGAATGCAGTCTGCAAGCATTTTTCGGTAACGCGCCTCGAAGACATGCAGCGGCAGCTGGGCGCGCGGAAACAGCGCCGCCTGCGAGAGCGGAAACAGCGGCATCGCCAAAAGGGCTGCGTCGAGATCGAACCGGCTGCGCTGCATCGTCAGGCTCCGAACATTTCGACGGCGCTGCCGTTCATGGCCGCGGGGGCATCGAGGCCGGCATAGGCGATCAGCCCGGCGACGTCTGCCGCGGTCATTTCAGGCTCGTAGCCGCTGCCCGCGAGCATGTCGGTGTCGACCGAACCTGGGAGCACGCACAGCGCCTGCACCCCGCTGCCACGCAGCTCTTCCGCGAGCGACTTCACGAGTCCGGTGACTCCCCATTTCGACGCGCAGTACGCGCTCTGCGCGGCCGTGCCGACGGTGCCGGAGATGCTGCCGACGGCGACGAAACGGCCTTTTCTGCAGGCCAGCATCGCGGGAAGAAAGGCGCGCGCGGTCAGGAACGCGCCTTTTAGATTCACCCCCACGACGAAGTCCCAGTCGGCCTCGCTCAGGGCGACCACGTGGCCGCGGCGCACGACCCCCGCGTTGGCGACAACGACGGCGGGGCCTCCCAGATCGCGCAGGACGCGATCGCGAGCGGCGTCGACGTCGGCCGCGACCGATACGTCACACGGCACCACGAGCGCGGTCACGCCGAGTTGGCGAACCTCCGCTGCCACGCGGTCGAGGGCCTCCGGCGAGCGCGACATCAACGCCACGTTGAGCCCCCGCGAGGCGAACGCGAGGGCGGCGGCGCGGCCGATTCCGCGGCTGGCTCCCGTAATCACGGCGACCGGCCTCATGCCAGGGGCCCCATCACGCGCAGCGCAGCGTCGCGATCTCCGCGCAGGGCCACCGTCGCGAGGGAGGCACCGTGCCGGCGATCCCCGCGGGCGGTCATGCACGAGTGGGTCATCGAGAGGCGACACACCACCCATTTGGGATGTACGTGATCCCACATCGACTGCGCGACCTCGTCGCCGATTTGCTCCTGCAGCGTCAGGCGCCGCGCGAACACGTCGACCAGCCGCGCGATCGCGCCGACCCCGAGAATATGGCCGATCGCTTCATAGCCCACCAGGGCGGTGCCCCACGCGGGCATCAGGTGGTGCGGACACGTCGTGGTGATCGCGATGTCGCGCAGCACGATGACGCCGCCGTTCTGCGCGATGAGATTGTCGGCCAGCAGCGCGCCTGGATCCTGAGAGTAGCCCGAACAGAGGTCAGCGTACGCGTCCGCGACGCGGGCGCCGGTTTCCTGGAGCGAAGCCTCGCGCGCGGGATCGCGCCCAATCGCCCTCAAAAATTCGTCAATCGCAGCTGCAGCGCGCCGTCGGTCCAAGCCAGTGCTCCTAGTTGACGAGCTTCTTGCGCGCGTCGGCGCCGATCGCCTTGCGGCTCGAAAACCCTTCGCTCAGCTTGTGATAGTGCGTGATGGATCCTTCGCCAAGCCTCCAGCACAGCCACACCAGCTCGCCCTCGACTTCGCCGTAGAAATCAACGAGGCCGCGGCGGGGATCCTTGAGCACGCCTCCGAGCGCTTCGAGCTCGTTCCACGCCTCGGTGTACTGGGATATCTGGCGGGTCAGCGCCTGCTTCTTGCGGCGCACTTCCGCGCCGTCGGCCGGCTCGACGCGCAAGTGGGAGGTCGCCTTGCCGAGCTCGATACCGAGCTCTTCGAGTCCGCGCTCGATGTCCGCGCGGCGCGCGAGCTGCGCATGAAAAATGCGCTCGAGCTCGGGAATGAGCGCCGACGCCGCCTCAAGAGTTTTTTTGGGCTGCACACCCCGATGGTAGCGCAAATCAGCCGCGCATGGCGTCCATGGGATCGACCGTCGCCGCCCGCCACGCGGGGACGACCGACAAGCCCACGAACGGCGCGATCACCGCGAGCGAGAGCCCGACGAGCTGTGCGAGGTCTACTTCAGGCGTGAGGCGCGCCTCGGGATACAGCACGCTCCAACCGACGAGCGCGGGACGCAGCCCTGGCGCGCCCATCCAGAACACCCACGCATAGGCGCTGAGCAGCCCAAGCGCAGTCGCGAACGAAGCGATCACGAGCGACTCGGCCATGCGTGCCCAGAGCACATCGGACGTGGAAAATCCGACCGCTTTGAGGACCGCGATCTCCCGTTTGTCATCCGGCGACAGGCCGCTGGTTCGATGCCACGCGAGCACGAGCAGCGCGATCAGCGCCGGAATGCTCGCCGCGAGGAGCAGACCTCCGCGCCGACCGTAGGCGAGCGCGTAGACCCGTGAAAGGGCCTCTTTTTCCAGCACGCGGGCTCCTGGAATTCGCTCGAGCGCCGTCTGGGCCGCAATTTTTCGCTCGGCAGGATTCGCGACGGTGAGCGCCAAATCGGTCGCGTCGCCGGGCGCGAGCCCCAGAAGCGCGCGCGCGTCAGCGTCGTCGCACAGCACGACATCGGCGGCGTAGAGATCAAGGTCGGAGCGGAACGTGCCGGCTACGCGCAGGGCAGGCGAAGGCTTCGGCGTTGGCAGCCCCAGGGTGTCGCCGACGGCGAGGCCGAGCGAGCGCGCGAGGGTATCGCCCACGAGCATCTCGTGCGCCCCGCGGCGGCGGTCGGCTCCAGCCGACAACACCCCGCGCGAAGGGTCGAGGGTTGGGGCGTCGTCGGCGAGGCCAACGATCGTGACGTTGCCCTGAAGCGCAGGCAGAAACAGGTAGCCCCACACGCGCGCGCGCACGCTCGTGACGCCGTCGATCTGCGCCAGCAGCGCGGCGTCCGACGTTTGGAGCACCGTCGGCCGCCCTCCGACCAGTCGTTGCACGACGACATCCGGCATCGCGCGGGCCGCGCGGGCCGACTCCGCACGCAGCGCATCGGTCAGAAACAGCACCGCAGCCACGAGCGTGAGGGTCAGCGCCAGCGCGAGCCCGAGCGCGATCGATTGACCGGCGCGGCGGCGCAGACCCGCCACCGCATACGCAAAGATCGACGTTGCTGCCCTCATCGCGCGGACCTCCACAGCTCCGCCGGCGGCGACATCACGCCGCCCGCGGGATCGGGATCGGGCAGCGCGGGGCCGTCGGCGAAGGCCGCGTTGGGCTCCTCCATCGATGGAGCGCGCAGCCAGCGAGCGCCGCCGCTGAGGGCGAGGTCGCTCGACGGCAGGCGGGCCGCGATCGCGTCGATCGCGGGGCGCCGCGCGGCACGATCGGCGCGACGGGACCGCGCATCGAGCGCGAGCGCAGCGACGAGCACAGGCAGCACCACAAGCACCGCGAGCGCGCGCCCGCCCCTCACGACCAGCCGATCGCGAGGAATGCCTTGGTGAGAATGAAGTCGGCGATGAGTATGCAGATCGACACGACGACGACCGTCTTGGTTGTGGCGCGACCCACGCCCTCGGTGCCGCCGGTGGTGCGCAGGCCGAAGTGGCAGCCTACGATCGCGATGATGAATCCGAAGACCGGCGTCTTGGCGAGGCCCGCCCAGAGATCGGCGAAATTGGCGGTCTCGAGCGACGTGCGCACGAAAAGCTGCGGCGTGATCCCGTACTCGGTCGCGCAGATGAGCATGGCGCCGAGGGAGCCGAGAGCGAGCGCGATGAGACTGAGCACCGGCATCGCGATGATCGACGCCAGCACGCGCGGGAGTACCAGTTTTTTTGCCGGATCGGCGCCGAGCGCCCGAATGGCGTCTACCTGCTCGGTGACATTCATCGCGCCCACTTCGGCGGCCATGCCGCTTCCGATTCGCCCGCCCACGATCACCGCGGTGAGCGTCGGCGCGAGCTCGCGCAGATACGACAGCACGATGACCCGCGGGATGTACTCGACTCCGCCGAAGCGTCGCAGCCCGAACGCAAATTGAATGGTCATGACCATGCCGATGAAAATGCTGGTCACTGCGACGATGCCGGTCGACTCCACGCCGAGCGCGTCGAGCTGGTGGATCGTGGCGTCGATCTCGAGCGGCCTGCGAAAGAGCGATCGCGCCGTGCGCGCGGAGAGCAGCGCGACGGCGCCGAGCTGCGTCACCAGCTCGGTGACCCGGGCCACCTGCCCCTGAACGAAGGACGGAGCGCCCGCCGCGAGCGGCGGAGGTGCGATCGACGACCCCGGCGGCGCGGGGTCAGGCACCTTGCGACCCGTCACTTTTCGACCGCGCGCGGCGCGTCGGCGTCGAGCGCGCGAAACCCCTTCGCGAACGCTTCGAACGTCGGCGCCCCGACCTCAAAATGCTCCGGCGGTACGACGTAGGCGAGGTCGTAGACGCAGCCGTTTTTCTTCATCACGAAGAGGTCGTAGCGCATGCGAACGCCGTCGAGGTTTGCCGCCATCACCGTGTGCTGCGCCTCGCGTCCGTCGAACGGCACGAGGGCTTCGGTGACGTATTCGCGCTGCGTCGTGCCCATGATGAGCTGCGCCGTCAGCGAGGCGAGCGGCACGTCATCGGCGGCCACATCGCAGCGAGCCGTCACGAGCACCGAGGCTCCAAGCGCGTCGTCGCGAAACGCGAGCTTCGCGTCCGTCACCCGAAGCGCGCGCCATGCCTCGGGAACTGCGGCCACTCCAAACGCGACGTGCGCGTCGCGGTAGACGCGTCCATCGAATGCGGCAGCGCCGCAGCCGAGCATCGCGGCCAGCGCCGCAACCACTACGCCGCGACAAGCCCGCATGCCGAGCGTGATACCACAATCGCGGGCGCCTTCGCGACGCCCGCGGCGATCAGTCTGCGGCGCCGAGCTTGCGCTCGATGGCCTCGAGGTGCGCTCGCACCTCCGGATCGGCCGTGCGCAGGCCCTCCACCTTGCGAACCGCGCTCATGACCGTCGTGTGATCGCGGTTGCCGAACGCCCGTCCCAGCTCGGGAAAGCTGCACTTGAGGCGCTGCTTGCACAGGTACATCGCGACGTGTCGCGCAAAGGCGATGCTCTTGTGGCGGTCTTTCGACAGCAGATCGGTCGAGCGGAGCTTGAAGTGGTGGCAGACGATTCGCTGGATGTCCTCGACGCTCGACTCGGTGGGCCGCGCCGACGACGCAGCCAGAATTTCCTGGCGCGCGAACTCGATGGTGATGGGGCGCCCGAGCAGCGACGACTTCGCCGTGAGGCGAACGAGGGTTCCTTCGAGCTCGCGCACGTTGCTGCGCACGCTCTGAGCGATCGTGAGCACGACCTCGTCGGCGATGTCGATCTTCTCGAGCTGCGCCTTTTTGCGTACGATCGCGACGCGGGTCTCGAGCTCCGGGGGCTGAATGTCCGCGACGAGCCCGCTCGCGAAGCGCGAGACGAGTCGCTCTTCCATGCGCTCGAGCTGCTGCGGGTATTTGTCGCTCGTCAGGATGATTTGGCGATCGGCCTGATGCAGAGCGTTGAACGCGTGGAAGAACTCTTCCTGCGTCTGCGTCTTGCTCGCGAGAAACTGAATGTCGTCGACCAGCAGCAAGTCGCAGCGTTCGCGATAACGGGCGCGAAACTCGCTCATTTTCTGGTCCTGCAGCGCCTGCACGAACTCGTTGATGAACTTCTCGGCCGAGATGTAAACGATGCGCGCGCCGGGACGCTCTTCGCGAACGCGGTGCGCTACGGCATGCACGAGGTGCGTCTTGCCGAGACCGGTGCCCCCGCACAAAAAGAGCGGGTTGTGGCGCGGGCCCATGCCGCCGGCGGCCGCCATCGAGGCCGCGTACGCCAACTGATTGGACGGGCCGATGACGAAGTTCGAAAACGTGTATTTTGCATTCAGACCTTCGAGCGGCGGCGCCACAGCCTGCAGCCGAACGCTCTCGGGGGCCCTGGTTCGCGTCGGCGCTGGCATCAGCTCGCGCTCCGGAGTGGGAGCGTGCACCGAGACCGGCCGCTCGAGCTGCCCGCCGACAGACCACGCCACCTGAACGCTCCACCCCGTGGCCTGCCGAATCTGGTCGGTCATCGTCGGCATGAAATGGTCGTGCACCCACTGCCGCACGAACTCGTCGCGGGCCCGCAGCGACAAGACGCCGTCGATAAGGCCATCGAACTGAACGCCTGCAAACCACTGATCAAAGCTGGCCGAGCGGGCGCGGGCATAGGCGACCGAGGCCTCCCACGCGTCGACGCCGCCCACAGATGCTAATTCACGGGACAAATGCCCCGTGGTCACACTTGAATCGCTCACGATGTCCGTCGTCATTTCCGAGCTCGACTCCTGGCGACTGATGCGGCGCAGGCCGCAAAAAACGGAACCAAAAAATTCCAACAAGTTATCCACAGCGTGTGGACAGCTTTTCGTGGTGTGCAGCTTTCGCCGCCCGATTTCCGACTCGGATTGAAGACCCCCGAGGACGGGAGGGGAACCACCGACTTGCCCCGACTCTCCCGTGAGGAGCCTCGGCCAGGAGGGTGCACTGCAGTGAAACGGTCGGGGCAGTCCCAACCAGGAAACGACTGCGTATCACCCGGCTGTTCGGAGAGTAAACGATCATGCGTCAAATTTTCTGCAAGACGCTGATATTACTTATGATTATTGCTTGTAATGCACCCGTGAAACGCGCCACGGAGAGGGCACCTCAGCCCGCGAATCGCGCAACGTGTTGATCTTGCACGCCTATAGGCATCATTTGCGCCCTGCACGCATCGCCGGCGCCTACGTTTGTGCCGAAATGAGGAGTCAAGACACAACGTGACCGCGGCAATTGCGTGCGATCCGCCGATTTGGCGCGAAGCACCGCTCCCAATGGCGCATGCCGCGCCGAAAGTTGCCCGTCTGCCCCGCGCTCCGATAGGTTCGCCCCGTGCCAGCAGGAACGCGCCTCACCTCATGCGTTGCGGCCGCTCTCGGCGCGACCCTCGTCGCGGGCTCCGCGACGGCGGACCCTTCGACGACCTCTCCGCAGCAGGGCTACGATCTCGGGGCCATGGAGTCGACGCGGTCGATGGCAATGGCCGGCGCGACCAATGCGCTCGGCACGTCGACGACGGCGCTCTACGACAACCCGGCGAATCTGCCGTTTGCGCGCGTGTATCACTTTGAGGCCGGCGCGCGTTTTTCGCCCGAGGCGCGGCGTCAAAGCTACACGGCCGCGGTGGCCGACTCGGTGACCAACCGCTTCGCGGGAGGCATCGCCGGATCGTATTCGATTCTCGATCCGGACGGGCTCGCGCGCACCTGGACCGACGTGCGCCTGTCGCTGGCCGTTCCGCTCAGCGAGGCCATCGCGGTCGGCGTCGCGGGCCGCTACCTCGACATTCACCAGGCCGTTGGCAAAGGGCCGTTCGGCGCGAGCCTCGCCTCCGACGGCACGGCCGACGGCAAGCTGTGGACAGGCTTCACCGTCGACGCCGGCATCACCGTCATGCCGGTGACCGGATTGCGCCTCGGAATCATCGGCAAAAACCTCACCTACCCGAACAACGGGCTCCTTCCCACGCTGGCGGGCGGCGGCATCGGCTACGGGACCGAGGCGTTCGCGATCGAGGCCGACTCTCTCGTCGATTTCACCACCTGGGGCGCGCCGAGGCCGCGCGTCGGCGGCGGCATCGAGGTATTTCTGGCCAATCGAATTCCGCTCCGCGCCGGCTACCGGTTCGACGCCGGCCAGAAGGTGCAGTCGGTCACGTTCGGCATCGGCTACATCGACAAAAAGTTCGGACTCGAAGCCTCGGGACGGCGCGATGTCGTGGCCGATCATCCCATGACGAGCGTGGCGTTTTCGCTACGCTATTTTTACGACGCCGCAGGCACGACCGACTCGATCGGCACGATGGAGTGACCCCCGCGATCAGCGGGCGATCCACCGCACGCTGAGGTCGTCCCCAGCGCCCCGGGTGATGAGCACCGGACTCAGCGCGGCCCCCTCGCGCCGCGTACCGGGCGGCGCCGAAACAAGCACCGGATGCGGATCGGCCCCCTCGCCTGCGAGGCTCGCCGAGGCCGATTCCAAGCGAATCGAAGGATCGGCGGCCACCACTTCGACGGCCTGCAGCGCGAGCGGCTCGGAGCCCGAGGTGCCGAGTCGCACGAGCACTTCGCGCGTGCCGGCCGCATCGGCGACGGGCATCGCGACGAGCGAACGAACGCGCAGCGTGATCCGCCCCGAGAACGCGAACGCCCGACGCAGCGCCGGCTCGCGGGCGCGCACAACCTCGCCGGCCATGTGAACCGAGCCGAGGAGCGGCAACGCCCCGTCCGGCTTGTGCGTCGCCCGCTCCGACACGACAACTTCACCGGTGGCGTCCAACGGCGCAGAAAACGCGCCTTCCGGCACTGCGATGACGCGGGCATCAAACGCGCGGGGCAGCCCCGGAGCGCCGAACGCGACATAAAAATCGAGGTCGCCGCTCGACCATGATCCGCGGTCGAACGTGACGTCTTCGGTGATGACGACCCCGTCGCCCCCGATCGCGATTCGGACGCCTGCGATCACGGCGAGCGACGGCATGGGTGGCGGAGCGGGCTTGCCGGCCGCCAGCGCGGCGAGGAGGGCGAGCGGCAGGCCGATCACGACAGCGCCTGCTCGCACATGCGCGCGATTTGCAGCGCGAAGCCGTCGCTTCCGATCGCGCTCCCGACGACGTGGCCGGCCCGCAGATCGGCCCACGCGCGGGGGTTGTCGAACCAGTCTTCGTCGTGACGATCGCGCAGATCGCGCCCGAGCAGCGGCGCGCCAAGCCAACCTGCGAGCCGGCTCTCGCCGTCCACGCGCGACTGCGGCCACGCTCCGGACAGGCGCAGCTCTTCGCCGAATACGCGCGCTCCGAGCTCATCGACGCCGAGCGCGCCCGCGCGAACGAGGCTCGCCGCGCACTCGAGGCGCAGCGACACGAGCTGCGACCGAAGCACGACGCGCGCCTGATCGACAGCCACTTCGCGCGACACGCCGAGCTTACGCCGCAGAAACTCCGGAGACGACGCCAGCAGCGCGAACGTACCCGAGAACCGATGCGCGTCGGTGTTGCGAAACGGCCGACCCACTGACGTACGCCCGCCGATCGCGACGCGCAGTCCGGCACCAAAATAGCCAAGCGCGCGCGCAAACGAAGCGCCTCCGAGCGGCGCGGCCAGCTTGGGAAGCTCGACCGACAATCCGCGCGCCCGCTGGCTGAACAGCTCGCTCAGCCACCGCGACAGGCTGCCGGCCGGCCAGCCTTCACGCGCATCGCGCGCCATCAGCACGTCGAGCGCCAGCGGCCACGGCGCCGGATCGCGCTTGCGAGCCGCTCGCAGGAGATCGCGGGAGAGGTCTTCGGTGGCGGCGAGAAAGTCGACCGCGAGGGCGCGGGCGCGGGCATCTTCGGGGGCTCCGAGCCGATCGGCGGCGCCTTCGAGTCGCGACAGCGCCTCGTGTCGAACCGCCGCGAGCTCACGCAGCGCGGGCGCGAGGCGCGGCGCGAGGTCCGGCAGCGCGGCGGCGTAGGCGCGCGCGCGCGGCGCCGTCGTCTCCGAAAGCAGTCCCGCCCACACTTCACGCCAGCGCAGCTGCGTCACGCGTTCGAGCGTGACGGGAGCCAGCGCCTCGTCCGCGATGCGATGGTAAGCGAGCTCGGCCGGCCCCGACACCCGCGCGACGGTGAGCGCGGCGATCCAGACCAGCAGCGCATCGCGCAGCTCGCGCTCGTGCAGCGACACGTTTCTCGCGCGCACGTCGTCGTAGAGGCTTCGGCCCGCAAGCGCTCGGTGGCGCGACCAAACGAACGTATCGAGCGAGCCCGTCGCCCACGCGGCGCGCTCCTTGGCGAGATCGCGCGCAGCCGCAGCCACGGCGCGATCGAGCGCGGCGAGGTCCATCGTCATCCGTGAATCGCCGCGCGAGGTCCGCGAGCGGACAGCTCCGTTACGACGCCGGCCTCGACTTCGGCGAGCGCAGCGAAGCGCGCACGCACCATGGCTTCATCGCCGCACACCTGCGTCGCCAGCTCGAGAAACACGCGGTAATGGCGCGCTTCGGACGCGAACAGCTCTGCATAGAACGCGTGCATTTCGCCCGACGCTTCGAGCGCAGTCGTGAGCAGCTTGAACCGCTCTGCGCTGCGGGCCTCGATGAGCGCGCACACGATGAGCCGCTCGACAAGGCTCACGGCCCGATCGCGCGGGCGTCCGGTAACCCACGGAAGGGCCGCTGCGCGCGCGCGGAGCAGCGCCGCGTAGTCATCGACCGGAGGCACACCGAGGCGCTCGCCGCGACGCGCGATCTCGATCATGACGCGCCTGAAATGGTCAATTTCTTCGTGCGCGAGGTCGGTCAGGCGCATGATCAGTTCGGTCGTGACGACGTCGTGCATGCCACCGTAGCGCGCCACCAACGACATCGCGTTCGAGGCGGCCTTCATCTCGCAGTGCGCGTGATCGGCCAGCAGCGCGCCGAGGTCCGCGGCGGCGACGGGCGCCCACGCGTCATCGGTGGCAACGAGCAAACCCAGCATCAGCGGCGAAAGATAGCACGCCTCATCAAGCGCCGGGCGCCCGTGAGGCCTTACCGCGCGATCCGCCCCACGCCGAAAGCGCGGTGGCGACGGCGGCCACGATCAACGGAGGCCACGAAATGCCCCCGGACGCGAACGCGAGCATCACCGCGACGAGCCCGGCCATCAGCCCCGCCAGCGCAGCCTCGCGGACGCCGGCAGGCGCACCGAAGCGGCCTACCAGAAAGCCACCGGCAAACGACGCGGCGGCGAGCGCCAGCCCGTGCGGCAGCGCGATGGCGGCGATCTCTTTTGCGCGCTCGGCCGCGGGCAGCGCGTAAAAATTCGCGGCGGCAAGCGCGGGCGAAGCCGCGGGCGGAAGCCGCGACAGGCGGGCCGTCAGCGACTGCGCCACGAGCGCGAGCGGCAGCCACCCGCCGAAAATCGCGACTGTTCCGAAGCCGACCCAGTGCCACGGAGGCCGTGGCTCTTCGGGCTCCGCGCCCGGCGTGGCGTTGAGGACGGGCAGCTTTCGCCGGGGCTCGGACACTTGTGGAACCTTCGCCGCTCCGCCGCGCGCTGTAAAGGGCGCGCAGCTCTGATAGGAGCCGCAGGTCATGCAGCTTCCGACGATCGACCCCGCCGCCAGCATCAGCCGTACCCAGCTGCGCGTGCGCTTCTGCGAGACCGACCTCATGGGCATCGTCCACCACGCCAACTACCTCGCCTACTTCGAGGAGGGGCGCGTCGACTGGCTCCGCAAGCGCGGCATCACGTACGCCGAGTGGGCTGCCAGGGGCATTCACCTGCCCGTGGTCGAGGCGCAGACGCGCTACAGGTCACCGCTCGCGTTCGACGACGTGTTCGAGCTCGAGACGCGCCTGTCGGAGCTGCGCTCGCACTCGCTGCGCTTCGACTACCGCGCGACGAGAGGCGGCGTGCTGCTGGCCGAGGCCTCGACCCGCCTCGCGTGCGTGGGCGAGACGCACAAGCTGTCGCGCATCCCGGAAGCGTTCGCAGCGGTGCTGCTGAGCGCCGAGCCGTCGCGGTAGGCGCAGCGCTGGCGCTCGCGTGCGCGTCTTGCGCTGGCGATGGCCGAGCTGCCGGGAAGCTCCCGGCCCCTGCGTGTAGCGAGCCGGCGCACAGATTACGTTGAGCATGGGATCTTCCTTTCGGCCGCCTCGGAGCGATCGCCGCCAAAGCTGCGCCGAAACGGGCGGGCGCACGCAGGTTGCACGGCCCAGCGTGGTGCCGCGCTGCGGCGCTGGTGAACGAAGGTCGAAGCGGCTACGATGCTGGCCGAATGATTTCGAGCCGAATCGCCCTGCTCGTCGGCCTTGTCGGCCTCGCCGCGTGCCGCAAGGGCGCCGCGCGCCTCGACGGGCACTGGGTTGGCCAGAAGGCCACCGGGGTGGCCACCGAAGCGCAGGCCGCCGCCAACAGGTTCGCCGCCGAGATGACGCTCGACTTTCACGGCGACACCATCGCCGTCAAAACCGAACGGGCCAAGCAAACCGGGCACTACCGCGTGCTTCGCGACGAAGCGACTACGGTCGTCATCGTGACCGACGAAGACGGCGCGGGCGACGAGCAGACGTTCACGCTCGAGGGCGACAGCACCCTGTCCTGGTCGGCGCTCAAAGACAAAACGATCGTCTTCAAAAAGCAGTAGCGCGCGCCTGCCCGCTTCGGCGCGGCGCCCCGTCGCAGGTCGGTGAGGGCCCGGGCGGCCCTGCGTTCGCGTTTGGCCGCAACGCTCGCGGGCCCCAAACGCATTGACAGACATTTCCCTTATGCAAGACTAACTTCTTGTAGCAAGGACACCAAAACAACGCCGGCGACGGCTTCCTGCGCAGCGAGCGAGAGCATGCCCCTCTTTTCATTTCCCGCCCGGGTCAACGAACGCGCCGCCCGCCTGGTGGCCGCCGGAGCCGCCACCTCGAGCCTCGTCGCCCTCACCTCAGGCGCTTCGTGGCTGGTGCCGATCATCGCTGGAGGCTTCCTGCTGCGGGTCGGCTGGGGGCCCTTGCTGAGTCCCACGGCGCGGCTCGCGATGTGGGGAGCCCCGAAGCTGTGGGAGACGCGGCTCGTGGCGGGGGCGCCCAAGCGGTTCGCACAGGCGATCGGCGCCGCCTTGACCGTGGCGGCGTCGGTCCTGATCGCGCTCGGACACCCCACGGTGAGCGGCGCGCTGCTCGCCACCATCGCGCTCTTCGCGACCCTCGAAGCCACGCTGTCGTTCTGTCTGGGTTGCTGGCTCTACGGCCAGCTTCAGCGGCTCGGGCTCTTTCCCGCGGACAGCTGCTCCGAGTGCGTCACTTAAGGCAGCGACCGCGCAGTCCGGTTATGGCATCGCCGACGCGAGCGCCGCTCGCGTTTGGCGGCGACGGGCGAGCAGGCGCCGCATCCACGCCGGAAGTACCTCGATCGCAGGGACCGCAGCGACGTCGTCGCCCGCGGTGAGTGCGGCGGTCGCCCGATCGACCCACCACGCGTGCGCAAGTGACACGAGCGCATACCCCTGCGTGATGGCGACCAGTATCAGCCAGCCGATGTAGTTGTCCCGCTGCACGGTTACAGCTTCCTCGCCAGGGGCCGTGCACCACAAGGCAATCAGGCCGACTGCAGCGAAGCCGCACCACCCGCTGAGCGCGACGTTGTACCGCGCGCTCAGTCGCGCCGACGCGCGCGCCTTGCGGAGTCGCTCGGGCGTGCCGCTGAGAAGATGCAGGCCGCTGAGCCACACGCGCGCCGCGACAATCAAGCCAGGGACCGACACCAGCCCAAGCCCGATCGCGAGCAGCCCGAAGAGCCCCATCAGCAGCCCGGGGACGAACATCTGCCCGAGCAGCAGGCTGGCGAAGGCCGCGAGGCGCACAGCGCGCGGCGCACGGGAGGCATATCCGGCAACGACCGCGCTCGCGCGATACGCCCCGTCGCCCACCTGCACTGCGGGTAGCGGCACCCTCGCCCACAGCGAACGATGTTGCCTTTCGGCCAGAAGATAGGTCGCAACCGCAGCGCCCACGAACCCCGCGGCGACGCCGGAGCAGCAGACGATCTCAAGGGTTGTCGACGCCATCGCGAATATTCCTTCCGACCTGTTTCCATATTCTATACGGCCGGGGCGCGGGCAAGCTTCCCGCGCAGACGACGCGGACGTGCGATAAGCTCAGCAGATCATGAGCGATGGCATTTTGGCGCGACTGAATGAGACGGTGGCTGCGGTCACAGCCCGATCGGGCGGAGCGAGGCCGAAGGTGGGCGTGGTGCTGGGCAGCGGCCTCGGCGCGTTTGCCGACACGCTCAAAGGCGTGCGCCTGCCCTACGCTGAGCTGCCCAACATGGCCTCATCGCGGGTGGTCGGGCACGCCGGCAACCTCGTGTTCGGCGAGGTCGGCGAAGTACCTGTAGTATGCATGCAGGGGCGGGTACACTACTACGAGGGACATCCCATCTCCGACGTCGTGCACGGCGTTCGGGTGATGGCGAAGCTCGGGGTGAGCGCCGTGCTTGTCACCAACGCGGCCGGCGGCGTCGAGGCTTCGTGGAGCGCAGGGGATCTGATGCTCATCACCGACCACCTGAACCTCGCGTGCGCCTCGCCGCTCATCGGGCCCAACGACGACGCCCTCGGACCGCGCTTTCCCGACATGAGCCACGCCTACGATCCTGCCTTGCAGCAAGCACTGCGCGACGTGGCGCGCGAGGCCGGCGTGCCGCTCCGCGAGGGCGTCTACGCCTGGCTCACCGGGCCCTCGTACGAGACGCCCGCCGAGGTGCGGATGGTCCGCGGACTGGGCGCGCAGGCGGTGGGCATGAGCACCGTGCCCGAAGTGGTGGCCCTGCGACACATGGGCGTGCGCGTCGGAGCGCTGAGCTGCATCACGAACCTCGCCGCCGGCATCACGAGCGCAGCGCTCAATCACAAGGAGGTCGAAGAGGTGGCGCGCCTCAAGCGCCAGGACCTCCTCAAGCTGCTCGAGGGTTGGATCATCAAGGCGGGTCAACATGGATGACGCGTCGCCGGGGATCGACGCGCTCGTCAATGAGACCGCGCTCGGAAAGCTTATCGCCGAGGCGAGGCAGGCCCGCGCGCGCGCCTACGCACCCTACTCGAACTACAGGGTCGGCTCGGCGATCCTCACTGCAAAAGGTGCAGTCTACACGGGCTGCAACGTAGAAAACGCTTCGTACGGCGCGTGCATCTGCGCCGAGCGCAGCGCCATCTCCCAGATGGTCGCAGCGGGCGACTCGAAGCCGGTCGCGTGCGCGGTCATCACCGGTGGCAAGTCACCCGGCACGCCGTGCGGCATCTGCCGCCAGGTGCTCGTGGAGTTTACCCGCGACATGCCCGTGGTGCTCGTGTGCGAGACCGACACCGGCGATGTGCGGCGCGACACTACGCTCGCCGAGTTGATGCCCGACGTGTTCGAGTTCGACGTTTAGCGCGCCGCGCCCCCACCGCAGCGAAGCCTTCAGCTGCTCGGCCAGAGCACCAACTCATCTTTGTGAACCACGACGCCATCGGTTTCGCCCGGGGTGCCGGCGGCGCGCATGACGTCTTCCGCCGCGGCCCGCGCGAGCCCCCGACCCAGCTCAGCGCCCTGCCCGTCGAGCAACCGCACCGCGTCGCCCTCGCGAAACGTGCCGCGCACTCCGAGCACGCCCACGCTGAGCACGCTCTTGTTCTTGTCGCGCACCGCCCGGGTCGCGCCCGCGTCGAGCACCACGTCGCCTGCCGGACGCAGGGTGAAGGCGATCCACGCCTTGCGCGCGCTGAGTCGCTCGGCTGCGGCGACCACGAGGGTGCCTACGTCGTCGCCCTGCGCGATGCGCGACAGCACGCGGGGTTCGCGCGCATCGGCAATAATCGCGTGCGCGCCCGATATCGCTGCGCGCCGCGCCGCTTCGATCTTGCTGCCCATCCCGCCGGTGCCCACGGTGCTCGTGCTCTTTTTGACGAGCTGCAGCAAATCGCGGGTGTCGGTCACCTGCCGGACGCGCTCGCCCTCGCCGTCGAGCACCCCGGCCACATCGCTCAGCAGCAGGAGCAGATCCGCGCCCACCAGCGGCGCCACCATCGCGGCGAGCTGGTCGTTGTCGCCGAACTTGATCTCTTCGACGGCGACCGAGTCGTTTTCGTTGAGCACCGGCACGGCGCCCGCCACGAGCAGCTCGAGGAGCGACTCTCGCGCGTTGTTGGCGCGGGCGCGATCGGCGAGATCGGCGTGCGTCAGGAGCACTTGCGCGACCGGAATGCCGTGGGGCGCGAACGCCTGCTCATAGGCGCGCATCAGCGAGCTCTGACCGGCCGCGGCAGCCGCCTGCAGCTTCTTCACTTCTTTGGGCCGGGCCTTGTAGCCGAGCTTCTGCCAGCCAAGCGCGATGGCGCCGCTCGACACGACGAGCACGCTGCGCCCCTGCGCGCGCAGCTCGGCGACATCGCGCGCGATGCGCTCGCAGGTGTCGCCGGCGGTCGCCAGTGAACGCGAACCAATCTTGACGACGATGCGTTTGGCGCGCGCGACGGCCTCGCGCTCGGCGGTCATCTTTCGGCTCATGGATGATTCCTCACGATCCTTCCGCGAGCGCGGCATCAAACGCAGCGTCGAGGCGGCGCACGACCCAACCCGGCAGACTGGCCACGACCGAGAGCGCACCGTCGGTGAGCTGGGTGACCTGATCACGAAGCTCCTCGGCATCGCCAGGCTCGACGCGCTCGCCGCGGGCAGGCGTGCTGAAGGCGAGGATCACCGCTCGGTCAATGGCGCGACGAAGCACCTTCGCCTCGACGTCGTCGATGCGCACAGCCGCAGAGTTGCGTGCGCCTTGCAGGTATCGTTCGAGCAGGTGTCCGAGCGCGAACGTGGTCGCAGCCGAGCGAACAGGGGGGATGAGCGTGAGCGGCCCAAGGCGGGTGAGCACGCGCGTCACCGCGAAATTGAGGGCCGTTCCGACAAAGCCGCGACCGCCGAAGAGCGCCTTCTCGGAGACGAGCGCCGAGCGCGCCTCAGGGGTAAGCGAGACGCTGTACCGGCAGGCCACGTCGTGGACGAGCGCGCCACGCACGCGCGCCGAGAGCGTACGCGGCACCCACGGCAGCGGCACGGCACCCACCACGGCCCCCATCACGGCATAGCTTCCGAGGCGTCCGGGACCGAGCCGCTCGGACGGCGTTGAGAGCGCGGCTTGCGTCGTCGTTTCTGCAGTGGTCATCAGCGATGATTCTACCACGGCACGCCGCGCGTTGATGCGCGTGGCGCGGTATACCAGCGGCGCCTACGATGTTGCGCTGCATGCACCGTTCGAGACGAGGGCTCACCGCAGCCGTCGCGCTGATCGCGCTCGCGACAGGGGCTCCGCGGGCTCGCGGCGACGCGCTCCGCGCCGATGTATTTTTGTGCGAGGACGCCATCGCCCGCGCGCGAAAGTGCTGTCCCGACGCCTTCGACATGCCGCCTCCGACCACCTGCGACTACGATCCCGGAGGCTGCGGCGCCGCCGCGCACGATCCCGAAATCACCGAAGTCGCCGCCCGCTGCGTGATCAGCGCCTCGTGCGACGAGCTGCGGCAAAACCGGTGCAATTTGCCGCTGCCGTGCCCATGAGTCGGCGCCTGTCTACCGCGGCGGCGTGCCTGTCGATCGCCTTTGCGCCGGGCGCGGCGCATGCGGCGGACGCGCCACGTTTCGAGCAGAGCGGGCCGTACGCCTCGCTCCGCGGCGGCTACGCGCTTCGCTCCTTCTACGGGCTGCCGGTCGACGCGGGCGTCGTGGGCCTCGGCCTCGGTGGACGCAGCCGACGGCTCAGCTTTTATCTTTCGCTCGACGTTCTCTTCGGAGCCACCCGCGAGGGTCTGACCGTGCGGCAGCTCGACCTGGGAGCGCGCGCCGAGATCGCCTTCGGCCGCCTTCGCGTGGGCCTCGGGCCTTACGTAGGCGCCCTGTCGGTGGAGCGGATCACGAAGCCCGCGACGCTCAGCGGCCTCTCAGTGGGCGGGCGCGCCCAGCTCACCGCCGACGTGGCAAGCTGGGGCGGGGCGGGCGGCGCCTTCTTCGGCGTGGAACTCAGCGCGGGAGCCGCAGGCAGCGGCGCCTTTTACGGTCCTTCGCTCATCGCCGGCGGCCGCGCCTTCTAACCTTCTAGCGAGGCGCGCGCCGCAGGCTGCCAGGCCGCTACTTGACCTCGTGCATCATGCTCCGAATCGGCTTCGACAGCACGAGCAGGACGGCCGCACCGATCACGCTGATCACGACGAAGATTTGGAAATACTGAACCGGGGGGATCTTGCCCCACGACTCGCCGATGCTCCCGCCCACGTACTGGGCAACCGAGCTCGCGAGCAGCCAAACCCCCATGAACAGCGACCCGAAGCGGGCGGGCGCGAGCTTGGTGACCATCGAGAGCCCGACGGGAGACAGGCACAGCTCGCCGAGGGTCGCGAGGAGGTAGCTTAGAAAGAGCCACATCCCGCTCACGCGGTTCTGCTGCGTCGCCGTCGCCAGAGCCTCCAGCGCCTGCTTCCAGGCGCGCGGCGTCGCCGCGTTCGTGAGCTCGACCTTCATGCCCTCGTCGAGTGGCGCCTCGAAGCGGAACACGATTCGGGCCCCTGCCTGCGACACGACCTTGCCGTCGGCGTCGGTGACAGCGCCCACGAGCGCAGCGGTCGCCTTCGCGTCATCAGGCTTAGCCTTCACGTCCTCGAACGAGGCCGGCAGCGCAGTCAGCTCGACGGTCACAGGCGCCTTCGCGCTCGCGTCTTTCGTCCGCGCCTCGAGGCCCTCAATGAACTCGGCGTACGCCTTCGGCACCGCCGCCGTCATGGCCGCGTTGCGCGCAAACAGCGGGAGCACGCCGCGGGCAACCAGCGAGTCGCCTTCGAAGCTCAGACGCCCGGCGTCGAGCTGCGTCATGTCGACCCCCGCGGGCACCGATCCCGTCAGCTTCACGCGCGACACCATCTGGTTCTCCGAGGCCGCTCCCGCGACCATCGCGCCAAACGACGCCGTCATGAACACGAGCGCGACGAACATCTTAACGGGCGTCGGCGGATTCCAGATATTGACCCAGAGCATGGTGAATATCGGCGCGAGAATGAAAATGAGAATCGCGTTGACCGACTGGAAGTATTCGGCCGGATAAGCGATCGGGCCGATTTTGAGCACCGTATGCTGGTCGGCCCAAATGCTAAGGGCATTTCCCGCCTGCTCGAATGCCATCCAGAAGAGCACTGCGAAACAGAAGAGCAGGAAGATGACCTTGCTCTTGTCTCCCTCTTTTCCTTTTAGCCGAAGCAGAATGGCGGCCATGACGAGGAACACGCCGCCAAAGGCGATCGGCATGATCAGCTCGCTCGTCTTCGCGCGCCCCACCGAGAACAGATACACGTACATCCCGGCGATACCGAGCGCCGCCGCGATCATCACGAACGGGTAGAGGGCCGAGACAAGCCCTGCGAGGCCGGTGGCCCCTGCCCCCCCTGAATCGGCCACGTTCTCGGCGGCGACTGCCTCTGCCGGCGTCGACGGGTCGACCTCGGCGCTGGCGTTCCGCTCGGCAGCGATCGCGGCGTCCACGTCCTTCACGACCCGGTTCTGACCGACCAAAAATACAATCAACCCGACGAGCATGCCCACGCCCGCCGCGGCAAAACCGTAATGAAACGAGTAGTGCTGCTTGAGCCACGCGCAGACCAGGGGCGAGAGAAAGGCGCCGAGGTTGATTCCCATGTAGAAAATGGTGAAGGCACCGTCGCGGCGCTTGTCGCCCTTCGGATACATCTTTCCGACCATCGTGGAGATGTTCGGTTTAAAGAAGCCGTTCCCCGCAATGAGCAGCGCGAGCGCCGTGTAAAACATCGGCAGCGACTCGAACGCCATCAGAAAGTGGCCTATCGCCATGAGCACAGCGCCAATCACGATGCTGTTGCGCAAACCAAGCAGGCGGTCGGCGATAAGGCCCCCCAAAAGCGGAGTCAGATAGACGAGGCTCGTGTACCACTTGTAGACGCCCGAGGCGCGCTCCGGCTGCCAGAGCAGGTAGTTGAGCATGTACGTCATGAGCAGCGCGCGCATTCCGTAGTAGCTGAAGCGCTCCCACATCTCGGTAAAGAACAGAATGTACAGTCCCCGCGGGTGGGCCGCCGTCTTCGTCGCCATACGCGCAAGAAGGCCCCGCTACGCGGCTTGGTGTCAAGCAGGTATTCCGCGGGCGCGGGGGCTACGCCGAGCAGGTCTGCCGCGGTTTGTCCCGGGCACGCGGCTACGCGAGCCTGAGCGGCGGCGGCTACGCGGGCGGCGGACGAAGCAGCGGCGCGCCTGCGCTTTCGTGGCTCGCTGGCTCGCGCGCGCTGCCCGGGCGGGCCAGGTTCGGCGCGGCGCAGAGCGAGACGATCGTCACGTTCGTCTCTTCGGCCATGACGAACAGCGCATGGGTCGATGCGCCTTCCGGCAACTTTAGCTCCAGCGACGCGCCGCAGGGAGACACCTCCGCGCCGCTCGCGCGCAGCCGGTCGGCGAAGGCCTCGCAGGCTCCCTCGGCGCGTACAATCCAGTTGCGGTCGCCTCCCAGAACCGAGGCCGGCGGGCCCTGCGCCAGCGCGCCGTCCGGGCTCACGAGCAGGGCGTCATCGGCCGCTCCGATCAGCGCCGACGCGAGCGACACGCGACCGGTCAGGAGCACCCACGCAACGTCCGACAGGGCGCGCGCGGCGATGCATGCGAGCGTGTCGGCGGAGGCATCGGGCAACGCCTCGGTGGGATCGCAGAGCACGAGCGTCGAGGCTCCCGTCGCCAACGCGGCGGCGAGCACGAGCGCGCGCCGGGCGGCAGTCGGCATGGCCTTGATCGCGCCGTCCGCGAAGGCGGAGAGCTCGAACGCCGCGAGCGCTGCCTGCGCCGAAGCTCGGGCCGACGCGTTGGAGGCTCCCGACAGGCGCGCCGACCACTCGACGTACGCGCGCGCACGCCAGGCGTCCGGAAGCCGCGGGTCGAGGGGCGCAAGCGCGACGTCTCCCTCCGCGAGCGCCGCAGCGGGGGAGCGGCCGCGAAGCCGAAGCGTGCCTCGGGCCACCGGCGCAAGTCCGGCGAGCGCGCTGCCAAGCGCAGCCGGAGCACCCACGACGACCAGATGCGGACCCGCGCTGCTGAACGTGAGCTCCTCCGCGACGACCGCGCCGCGATCATCGACGCGCACGCGCTCGGCCGAGAGCCATGGGAACGTCACGTTTCAGACGATAGCATCGCGCGCGGTCGCGGGCGCTGCCGAGCCATTTCGGTTGCGGCGGAGGGCCGGGGCCAGCCTCGCTACTTGACGCTGCCGGCGCCCGTCCTGAGCACCGAGCGGCCTCCTCCGGCCGGCTCGACGAGGATCTGCGCGGGGATCAGGTCTTTGAGCATCTCGACGTGGCTGATGATGCCGATGCGCACGCCGATCGCGCTTTGAAGGTGCGTCAGCGCGGCGAGCACCTGCGCGAGCGTGGAGGGGTCGAGCGACCCGAATCCCTCGTCGATGAGCAACGTCTCGATGCGCAGCGTCGACGAGCGCATGTCCGCGAGGCCGAGCGCCAGCGCGAGCGAGACTACGAAAGACTCCCCGCCCGAGAGGCTCTTGACCGTGCGCCTCGCGCCCTGATGAAAGTGATCGACCACCTGGAAGTCGAGCGTGGGCCCCTTTTCCGCGTGGATGATCTGCGCGAGCTCGTAGCGCGGCAGAAACTGAGCGAGCCTCTTGTTGGCGCGAGCGATCACCGCGCCCAGATTGAGCGCTTGAACCACGCGCACGAACGCCGCGCCATCGCCCACGCCGATAAGGTCGTGAATCTGCTTCCAGCTGGCAAAGTCGGCTTTCGCCACCTGGAGCTGGCCTTCGAAGAGGCCTCGCGAGGCTCGCGCGCCGGCGTCGCGTTCGAGCTCGCCACGAAGCTCTCCCACGCGCTGCTCGAGCTCCGCGCGTCTCGCCTTTAGTTCTGTGAGCGCATCGCCGATCGCCCGCGAGCGTGACTCGGGATCGCCCTCGGGCTCATCCGGGGCGCGCTGCAGCGCGTGCGCAGACAACGCCTGCTCGGCCTGAGAGACGGCGCCCTCGTCGCCCGCCTGCCGGCGATCGAGCGCGTCGCGGCGCAGGACTGCGGCTGCGCGGGCCTGGTCCGTGAGGGTGCGCGCGTCGATGTCGGCGTCGGAGTCGAGCGAGGCGGCCACGAGCTGCTCGTCGAGCGCCGCGCGCGCCTTCGCCGCGCCGGATCGCTTCTGCTCGGCCTCGTCGGCGACCGCCTTCCTGTGGGCGTCCGCGCCCGCGTACAACTGGGCTTGCTTCGACTGCTCGTCCCGTGCGCTCGCGCTCGCGGACCTCTCGGCCTCGATCAGAGCCTGCAGGCGGGCGGCGACGTCACCCGGTCGCTCACCGCCAAGATGCGCCTGCGCGGCGGCCGCCGTCACGGCGCGCTCGGCGAGGGCGACTTCATGCGCAGCGAGCGCCGCGGCATGCTCCGACGCCGCGAGCTCCGCCGTGGTCGTCGCGTTCGCGGCCGCCTGTGCGGCCTCCATTCGCGCGGGCTCGCCTTGCTCGATCGACTGGGTCAGCGTCTGCACCCGGGCGCAACGTGCCCGGGCGATGGCAAGACCGCTCTCGGGCGGATCGGCCACGATCGAGACGCGAGCGAGACTCGCACTAAGCGCGTCAGCCGCGTCGCAGGCGAGCTTCTGTCGATTCGTTGCCTCGAGCGCAAGGCTCGCCGCCGCATCGCTCAGCGCGCGCGCTTCGCGAACATGCTCCGCACGCGCCGACTCGGACGCGGTCGCCAGCTGCCCGGCGCGATCGGCCGCTTGCTGGGCGCGTTCCATTTGCTTCGCCCGCTCCGCCACGAGGTCCGCGGCGAGGCGGCATTCGGTCACGCGACCGGCTGCGCCAGCCCGCGCCGACGCCCGATGGTCGGGCGGCGCGTCAACCGCGAGCTGCGACGCGAGCGCGTGCTCAGTCGCCCTGTGCGCGAGCTGCTCGCGGCTCGCCTGCGCTTCGGCTGCCAGCTCGCGCTGCGTTCGCGCGTCGCTCTGCCGCTCAATCGCCAGCGTCCGCGCGCCGGTCGCTTCGCTGGCGAGCGCGTCGATCTCGGCCTTCAGCGCAGCCTGAGCGGCGCGTGCCCTCGCCGCGTCGGCCTGCACGTCATCCATCCGCGGCGCGCGCTCAGGGTGCTCGCGGTACGGGTGATCGTCGCTTCCGCACACGGGGCAGGCGTGGCCGGCCTGGAGCACATCCCGGTGGCCGATCACCGCAAGCAGGTGATCCAGCGTTCGAAGGTGGGCGTCCTGCGCGGCCGCGATCGCGCGCTTGTCTGCGACCCTGGCGTCGAGGGACGCAGCTTCTGCTTCGGCCTCGTTGCCCGCGACGACGGCAGCCTGCTCTGCCGTGCGCAGGCTGTGAAGCCGCTGCTGGGCAGTGTCGCGATCGGTCAACACCCTCTCGAGCGCATCGAGCGCGCTGAGCAGCCCCCGCGCCGCATCGCCCCGGGCGTGCAGCTCGGCGAGCGCTTCGGGCACGGTTTTTTGCCCGGTGGCCGCGCCCAGCGCGTCGCCAGCGAGCGTCAACGTCGCCTGCGCAGCCGCGTGCGCCGCAGCGCTCTCCCGCGCCGCGACTTCCACAGCAGCGGCGCGGGCCTCGTGCGAGGCGTGCGCGGCCGCCTTCTCGGCCGCCGCGAGGGCCGCCTGATCCCGGGCCAGCGCCGCGCCTACAAAATTGGAGTGGTAAAGCTCGATGGCGCCGATGGCCACCGGCAGCTCCGCGTACGACGCAACTGCGTTGCGCATGGCGATCGCCTCATCGCGCGCGGCGTCGAGGCGCGCCGCCGAGTCTTGCAGCTGCGCCGCCTTTTGGATCGCCGCCTGCGCCGCTGCGGCGCGCGCGTCGCGAAGTTGCGCTGCCGCGACCTCTGCTTCGCTCGCCTTGTCGGCCGCCGCCCACGCCAGCCGCGCAGCCTCGAGCGCCGGCTGCTGCGCGGCGAATTGCTGCTTCGCAGCCTCGTGCCGAGCTGCTGCCTCGTCGCAAGCGGCTGTCGCTGCGTCTGCATCGCGCGCGGCCCGGTCGCGCGCTTCGTCTGCTTCCGCGAGCTTGCGCGTGGCCGCATCGCGCGCGCTGTCGGCCGCCCGCCACAGCGCAAGCGCACCTCGGCCTGTCGACAGCCGCTCGTCTTCCGCCAGCGCAGCCAGCTCAACTTGCGCGGCCGACCGTGCAGCGACGGTCTCCGCGAGCCGCGCCGCGGCCAAGGCGAGCTGCTCGCGCGCTCCGATCAGCGCAGTCCAGTAACTCAACCGAGCCATGGACCCATCGATGTCGACGTTCACCGCGGCGACAGACGCCGCGAGGCCGCCCCGCTCCAGCTCGAGTGCCGCGCGCGCCTCGTCGGTCAGCACAGTGAGGTCACCGAGCTTGCCGTTCAGCTTGTCGAGCGCGGCCTCCGCGGCGCCCTTCGCCAGCGCCGCCGCCTTGCCGATATCGCGAAACTTCGCGCTCGCCGTCATCCGTTCGAGCAACTCGGCGCGCGCCTTGTCGTCGGCATCGAGGAATTCTCGAAACGCAAACTGCGCGAGCAGCACGGTTCGCTGGAAGTCGGCAAACGGAAGCCCCTGGAGCATCTCCGCGAACGGGGGTGCGAAATCTTTCAGCGTGTCGGACTCGACCTCGACTTTCCACGCGCCGCCCTCGCGGCGCTCGAGCTTGCGCTTCGCTTTCTGAAACGCGCCCGTGGCAGCTCTGTGGGCCCGCTGCAGGCTCCACGTCGCCCGGTAGCGAACGGTCTCGCCGTTTGGAGTCTCGATCGACAGCTCTACCGAAGCGAAGCACGCCCCCTCGCCTCGCGACATGATGCGGGCCGGATGGCCCTCGCCCGCGCCCTCGTCGCCCCCATCGGCAGCCTCGACTTTGGGCTTGTCGAGCCTCGGAGTGAGCCCGTAGAGCGCGAGGCAGATGGCGTCGAGCAGGGTGGATTTCCCCGCGCCTGTCGGGCCGTGAATGAGGATTAGCCCGGCCTCCGCCAGCTCTCCGTCGAAGTCGACGAAGTGGTCACCGTAGAGCGAGTTGAGGTTGCGGAGCTTGATCGCGTGAAGGCGCATGGCGGCTCAGCCCTCCCCTGAAGCAAGGCGCGACAGCAGCTGGCCGAAGCGCTGAAGCACCTCGATCGGCGGAGCGCTGTCCGGCCCATGGCGCCCCTGCCAGGCAAAACCAAACGCCTCTTCAGGGGTGAGCGCGTGCCCTCGGGCGAACGCTCCGAGGTCGCCCGCCGCGCCTCCTTTGCGCGCGACTTCTGCCCGCACGCTCACGATCTCCGCGGCTCCCCCCGGCCCTTGCCGACGGAGCGCCCGAAGCTCGCTTTCGGCGCCCGGATTCGGCGCGCCCAGCTCCGCCTCGAACGCCACGTACGGCGGCAGCTCGCCTTCACTCCACGCGAGGCCGCGAAGCTTTTCGCGGACCTCATCGAAGGTGCCGCGCAGAGCGATGAGCCTTCGGCGTGTCGGCACCGGCAGGCGCGTGGCCGTCGCTCCCGACGCGTCTATGTCGACGATCAGCACGCTTCGGTTGGCGTGGCCCTCGGCTGCGCTCACTTGCACGGGGGTGCCGGAGTAGCGAACGCGACCCGCTTCGCCGTCGACGCTGAACCCCCTGTGGATGTGCCCCAATGCAACGTATGCGAAGCGCGGGTCGAACACGTCGGGCGCGAGCGCGCCGAGGGTTCCGACGCGATTGATCTCGAACGGGACCGCATCCTCCGCGGAGACGCGCGCCCCGCGCGTCGCGAGGCACGTCAAGTGCCCGGTCGCCATCAGCGGAACGCCGCGAAAGCGGGCTTCGGCCTTGTCGGCGAGACCGCGGTACACGGCCGCGAACTTCTCGTGCATGCCATCGCGCTGCGCTTCCGGTGAGGCCTCGAACCCGCGCACGCCGAGGCGCCAGTCGTTGAGGAAGGGCACCGCGGCGACGACGAGGCTCACCTCGCCGCTGCGGTTCACCAGAGGAACCAGAAGCCCGCAGGCCCCTCCCAGGTCCGACTCGAGGCGTCCCGGATCGTGGCCACCGATGACGTGCACGTCGAGGGCCGCGAGGGCGTCGCGCGGTGCATCGAGGCGCGACGCGGAGTCGTGGTTGCCGCCCACCACGATCGCCACGCGCTTGCCTCCCGACGTGGTGACTCCGCCGAGCGTCGCGAGTTTGGCGAGGAAGCCGTAGTACATCGCCAGCGCCTCGGCCGGCGGATTGGCGGTATCGAACACGTCGCCAGCGACGAGCACCACGTCGACCCGGTGTTGCTCGATCGCCTCGAGGAGCCAACGAAGAAAACTCGCCTGCTCATCGGCCCGCGAACGGTCACAATAAGTGACGCCAAGGTGCCAGTCGGACGTGTGAAGGACGCGCATCGATTCGCCTCGCAGCGTGTTTGGGCCGCACGATCGCGGCGCCCCGGCGCCACACGTGTTCGGCCGCACGGTACACCTCGAGACGCGCGGGGCGCGCCAACCTGACAGCGAATCGTCATCCGCGCGACGCGAGCCGCAAACGTAGCGCTCGGGCGATTGGACCGCGTGATGCGCGGACGGACAGGTACGGACAGGCGGGGCGGCGCGCATCGCACGCTCGCCTGCCGACGAACAGCGCTGCCCCACAAACGAAAACGACGCCGCTCCGGCCTGTGGGGGGCCGGGCGGCGTCGGGGAGCTCTGGAGCGGCGATCAGCCAGGGTGCGCGGCCTCCGGCTGGACGGCGGGCGCAGGCATCGGCGGCGGCGGCGCCGAAGAGACCGCCTTACGCCCGCGCAGTGCGAACGTGTCGCGTATGGGGGCGAGGGCGCGGGAGACGACCGGATCGAGCTCTCCGAGGCCGCGGAGCGCAGAGTAGTACGCGATCGCCTGGCGCCAGGCGTTCGAGCGCGCCGCGAGCACGGTGTTCTCGATCGCCTGATGGAGCGCAGCGAGCTCCGGCAACAGCGACGCGAGCTCGCGGGCCCGGTCGGCATCCGCGCGCATCGCCGCGACGCTGGTGCCCGGCAGCGCGACCGCGAAGCGGTCCACGAGCGCCGCCATGTCATGCACGACCCGATCGAACGAAGGACGCGGCTTCGGCAGCCGCTGTCGCTCGAGCGGCGACAGGGTCACGGTGAACGGAGCGACGGCTTGCTGCAGCTCCGCCACGAGCTTGGCGAGCTGAGCGACCGGGAGCGTGGCGCGTGCGGAGGCAGCGGACTTTTTGTGTGCGGACATGGTGGGGTTCTCTCGAAGGGGCGGAAGGCGCGTGCGGGGGCGGACACCCTGTCCGGACCGATCGTCTTGCCGTGCGTTCCGTTCGGTCGCCGCCGTCCGGGGTTGCGTCGAATCCTACAAATGATTCTTTTGGGCCTTCGTTCGAGCCCCCGAGGCTCGCGCGTGGCTGCCGCACCAGCGGCGACGGCGCTCCGCGAGCCGATCGGGAACCCCGAAGGGACCAACGACTGCTCGCCACGGGCCGATCGGAACCCCGACGGAGCCGACGACTGCTCGCCAGGGGCCGATCGGAACCCCGACGGAGCCGATCGGAACCGCGCGAGAGTCGTCGATTGCTCTCCCGCGGCCGATCGGAAACCCCGACGGAGCCGACGACTGCTCTCCCGGGGCCGATCGGAAACCCCGACGGAGCCGACGACTGCTCCCCCGGGCCCGATTCGAAGGCGTTGAGAGCGAACGACGGGCGGCGGGCCACCGGCGCAGGTCCTGCGCGCCTGCTACGTCAGGGAATGTTACGGTGGGCGCCTCCGTACAAAGGCCCACCATCATGCGAAATCTATCGGCACGCGCCCGCTCCTCATCGCTACTCATACCCGCGTTTCAAGTTGCGTTCGCGGCTACGGGGCTCTCGCTGCTCGTAGGCTGCGGCAGCGCGACGACATCGTTCGTCAAGAGCGACACCACCCTCGGCAAGATCATCGTCTACCGCAACGGCGTGGCTTATTTTGAGCGCAGCGCCACGGTGACCGGCGACACGCTGAGCCTCGCGGCCCCCGCCGACAAGGTCGATGACTTCCTGAAGTCGCTGACCGTCACCGACGCGAAGACCGGAGAGCCCGCGCCCATCAGCTACCCGAGCTCGAACGGCGGCACGGTCGACTTGAAGATCAGCCTCCCCGGCCCCGGGCCCCACGAGGTGCGCCTCTCGTACGTGACCGAGGCTCCCGCGTGGAAGCCGAGCTATCGCATCACCATCCCGAAATCGGGCAAGTTTGCCATTCAGGCCTGGGCCGTGGTCGACAACACCAGCGGCGAAGACTGGCAAAATGTGAGGCTGGGTGTCGGCTCAAGCTCGGCGATGTCGTTCCGGTTCAACTTGCGCGGCCTGCGAACCGTCGATCGGCAAACGCTGCGGGCCGACGATCTGTTCGCGATGGCGCCTCCCACGGGCGGCTCGACGTACGGCGGAGACAAAGAGAAGGCGTACGACTTCACTGAAGACGCCATCGCCCAAAACGAGATGGCTCAAAATGCCGCGCGCGACGAGAGTCGGCGGCGCGAGAGCGCGCCTGTCGCCGCAGCGTCGACCAGCAGCCGCGGCCCCAGCAAGGCCGCCCCGCCAGCGTCACCTCCGCCGCGCCCCTCCAAGCCGGGCGACGGGTGGAACGGGGCGGCGGGCGGCCTCGCCGGCGCCGGCTATCCGGCGGAGAAGGCGGCCTCGCCCCAACCACAAGGGGCAGGCAGCCTCGCGCTCCACAACACGGCCGAAGCGCTCAAACGCTCCAGCAACACGATCGTCGTCGAGGGCTACGCGACTTCCAACGATGGCGACAAAACAGTCGCCTCGCTCGAGCGCGCCAACAAGCTGCGCGATCAGCTGATTCGCGAAGGGGTCGATCCACAGAAGGTTGTGGCTCAGGGAATGGGCGAGCAGGCGGGCCACGCCGGAGGCGCGCGCATCGTCGAGAAAGACCTGCGCCCAAAGCCCGAGAGCAAGGGCGACGACGCGAAGAAAGGACAGGCGGGCCAGGGAAGCGCCGCCGCCGACCCGAGCAAAGAACAGGGCGATCCCATCGGCACGTCGCACTTCGAGTCAAAGTCGGCGATGACGGTGCCGAAGGGCAGCTCGGCGATGGTTTCGGTCTACAAAGGCGAGACCGACGGCGAAATCGTTTATCTCTACGACGCCGAAAGCGCGCGCGGGAATGCCAATTATCCGTTCAAGTCGGTGCGGTTCGCAAACCCCACCGACTCGCAGTTGGAGCAAGGCCCTGTAACGGTCTTCGGCGAGGGGCGCTTCATCGGAGAGGGCATGAGCGAGCCCATCCCGGCGCGCACCAATGCGTTCGTGCCCTACGCGCTCGATCGTCAGATCGTGGTGGAGCAAAAGTCGGGCGAAAAAGACGAAATCGCCCGCATCATCACCGTGCAGCGCGGCGTGTTCTCGACCGAGATCAAGCACACGCGCCACCTCGCCTATACCCTGCACAACCGCAGCGGCGACAAAGCCGTCGTCTACGTGAAACACACCGTACCGGCAGGCTACAAGCTCGCGCCTTCGGTCGTGGTCGCCGAGAAGCTGGGCAACGCCAACCTGCTGCGCATCGAGCTCGCGCCCAACGCGAAGTCAGAGCTCGAGTTCGACGAGAGCACCCCGATATTCCGCAGCACCGACTTGCGCACTCCGGACGGGCTCAACCTCATTCGGGCCTACGCGTCGTCGGGGGCGCTCGACGGGTCCGCCGAGCTGCGCGCGCAGGTGAGCGATCTCATCCGGCTGCAGACCGAGATGGCCAACCACGAGCTGCGGATTCAGACCCTCCGCGAGCAGCTGGGCGAATACCGGACGCGCATGGACGAGCTGCACGCGCAGATCGTGACGCTGCGCCTCGTGAAGACTGCCGGTCCGATCATGGCCAACCTCGAGAAGAAGCTTCAAGAGGTCAGCGATCGCGTGAGCCGGGCCACGGTTGATGTCGTCGACACGCAGGAGAAGCTCATGGTGGCGCGCATCAAGTTTCAGGACGGCGTCGCCGAGCTGTCGCTCGAAAAAAAGGTCGAGCCGGCGCCTGCCGTCGAGAAGAAGACCGACGACAAGAAGCCTCGCTGAAGCGCGCGCTCAGTTCGGCGGCGGCGTCAGCGGGCAGCCACTCGGCGCGATCCAGGCGAACACGTTCACCCACAGCTGCTTGATCTCGGGGAGGTGGCTCCACTCGCTGTCGAACTCGATCCACTCGTCGCCCCAGACGAACGCGCGACCTTTCGAGGCCTCGATGGCGTAGGCGACGTTGCCTTTGGGGATCGCGGCGATCGGGGTCAGCTTGTTCGGCGAGGCGCCGAGCGTGCCGACGAGGTACCCGCCATTGAACGTGACCGACGACAGCCCCTGAGTGATCGGGTGAGGCATGAAGATCTTGACGGGGCCACCCACCAGCCCTCCGACGTAGCTGACGCCCAACGACGCGAGCAGGGGGTTGGCGCGCCAGTCGCTCGTCCCACCGCTGTAGCCGGTCATCGCGATCAAGCCGCCTCCAGCCTCGACGAAGGCCTGCACGATCGCGACCTCAGCCGGCGAGTAGTCGTGCTGCAGCCAGTCGAGGATGATCACGTCGAAGGGCGTCAGGTCGTTCGCGACGAGCGGCGTCGTCCCCGTCTGGATGCGCGCGACCGTGGTGCCCGCCTTGGTAAGCCACGCCTGGAAGTTCGAGGACGGCAGCGACCCCGGGTTGCCGAGGATGCCGATGTTGATGACTCTGCACGCGTTCGCGTCCGCCGCATCCAACGCGCCCGCGTCGCGAAAGCCGGGTTCGGTCGAGGTGTCCGGCTCCGAGGCGTCCACGGGCGCCGTCGCGAAGGGCACCGACGCGTCGGCGAGCGGAGAGAGCTTGTTCGACTCGTCGCTGCAGCCGCAGAGCGCGGCCGCCGTCGTGATCGCGACCATGAACTTACGCATCATCGTGAGCCTCCGTGCCCGCTAACAGGGTGTTGAAGAACGGCCTGCTAGCCTTTCATCTCGGGGAGGTATGCACCTCCCCGCCCCGAAAAACGCGGTTTTTCGGGGTCCCCACCCCACGCAATTGGCTTCGCCAATTACTATCAGGGTGTTTTTCAA
>CANJCO010000018.1 GCA_947473045.1 Myxococcales bacterium
CTGTCTGGGAGATGAGGAATATGTGAACATCCTGGCGCCTGCCCAGTTTCTCACCAAGTACGTATTTTTCACCGATCCGACCTACGCCACGACCAACCTCGTCTTCGTCCGCACCAAGACTCCCCAGGGCTTCAAAGACGTAAACCTGGATTGCGCGGGGGTGCTCAAAGGCTGGAAGCCCATGGGCTCGAGCGGCAACTTCGAGATCACCAACATCGATCTCATCCGCGACAAAAAACAAAACGGATCGTGCAACAACGGGCCGCACTCGGCCGACAGCGCGGGCCCGTTCGGGATCATGGTCTGGGGGCTCGACACGTTCTCGTCCTACGCCTACCCGGCGGGCGGCAACATCGCCCCGATCAACACCGTCATCGTGCCTCCCACGCCCAACTGAGGGCCTGACGCCGGCCGCTGGCGTCCGCGCATCCACGCGCGCGGACTCCAGCGATCGGCCCCGCGCGCGAGCTGCCACCCGGGCGCGCGTTCACGGCCCCCGCCCGACCCTCGGAGCAGGCCGCGAAGGTTACTGTGGCCGCTGACGGGGATGCTTCAGGACAGCCAGCGCGCGAGCACGACTGTGATGTTGTCGGGCCCGCCGTTGGCGTTGGCCTTCTCGATGAGCCGTGTCGCCATGGCCTTGAGATCATCGGTCGTGGTGCAGATTTCGAGCATCATTTCGTCGGTGACTGGGCCGCTGAGGCCGTCGGAGCAGAGCAGGTACACGTCGCCTGCGCGCGGCTGGTCGTAGCGGGTGTCGACCTTGACCGTGTCCTTCATGCCCAGCGCGCGCACGATCACGTTTTTGTGCGGGAAATTCGCGATTTCCTCGGCCGTGAGGCGCTTCATCTTGATGTAGTCGTTGAGCAGCGAGTGATCCTCGGTGAGCTGCTCGATTTTGCCTTCGCGAACGCGATAGCCGCGTGAGTCGCCGACGTGGGCGACGTAGACGCCGTCTTCCACTGCGAACATGGTCACGAGCGTGGTGCCCATGCCTTTGCGGCCAGCGTCGCGCTGCGCGCTCTCGTAGATTCGCAGGTTGGCCAGCTTGATGCCGGTGATGAGGCGATTTTCCTCGTAGCCCTTACTGCGGTCCATTTTATAGGGCCACGTGCGCTCGGGATCCTGCTGGGTCGCCGCGAAGAACTCCTTCAGCGACTCAACAGCCATTTGGCTCGCGACTTCGCCGGAGGCGTGCCCGCCCATGCCGTCAGCCACGATGTAGAGGCCATTTTCCTCGATGACCGAGAAATTGTCCTCGTTGTGGTTGCGCTTCATCCCGACGTTGGTTTCGCCGGCGACTTCGATGCGGAGCGGTCCTGCCAAGGGGAGCCTGTCGGGAGAGGGGACGCCGTGCGATGAGCGGGGTGCTCACCTGCTTCGGGAACAATGACCGCGCCGGCCCCGCGATGTCAACGACTCCGTCATGCCGCCGACGCGCGAGGCGTCGATATTCATGGCGCAGCGCGCAGCGAAACCACAGCGTCGCGGGATTTTTCTCCGGACACCACAGCGAGCTTCACCGACTCGCCCACGGCGTGGTTGGCGATGAGGGCCTGAAGCTGCTCCGGAGAATCGACCGGTGCGGCGTCGACCGCCGTGATGACGTCGCCCGATTTCAGCCCTCCCGCGTGAGCGGGAGACCCCGGCGCCACCGCGAGGACGCGCACACCGCGCACGGAGCCAGCGGCCTCGGGCGTCCCCTGAATGCCAAGCCACGGAGACGGCGGCACGGCATCGACCGGCGTTCGGGCCAGGAAGCGTCGCAGGGCCGAGAGCGGCTGCGCGGCGACCATGGGCGCGCACGCGGAGGCGTCGGCCGCCCGGCACATCCGCACGACCACCCCGGAGACGCCGCCCGTCGCGTCGATGAGCGGAGCACCCGCGAGAGGCAACGACTTTGCGTCGAGCTCCAGCAGCGCGGACGTGGCGCTGCGGTCGCGCGCATGCCCGTCGGCCGCCGCCTTGACCCTGGCAGGCTGCCAAAGGGGGCGGCTTTGCACGCCCGGCGCGAACGTGCGCAAATCGGCGCCAGCGGGATCGGCGTCGCTTGCGGCGAGGCCCTCGGCGTATCGGCCCGAGAGCGGAATGAGCAGCGCGAGGTCGGCGTCGGCGTCTTTGTGGCCGATTCGCGCGCGCACCTTGTGGCCGTCCGAATATTTCACGTCGCAGGCCTCCGCGCCCGCCATCGCCGACAGCGCAGTGAGAATGCGGGCGTCGGCGCCGAGCACGGTGCCAAAGCCGGTCACGCGGCCGGCCTGCTCGAGCACCACGACGCCCTTGCGCGCCCCCTCGAAGGCCGCGGACGCATCGGGAGCCTGCATGTCGACGCCCGGGGGCGGAATCGTGCTCACCGGCTGGGCGAGCGGCGTCCCGGGTAGCGGCGTCAGCTGGGCAGAAGCGAGCGCGACTGCAAAAATCACGGCGGAAACCGCGGCGGTTGTGGCGAATAGTCGAAGGCGCACGGCGGGCATCATAGCGCGCGTCAAGCAGGTGCGCGACGGCCCCCGCTTCTTCTGTTGTGCTTGACAGCGCGGGCGCCCTCGTTGTTTACCCCATAGCCATATGGCCCACGACGCTCCGCTCTCCGAGCCCAAGTCGCCGATGTGGCTGCCCGCCCTCGGCGCAGCGCTCCTCGTGCTTGCTGCCGCCGTCTGGCTGGTCACGCCAGCGTTCACGCGCGCCGACGTGACCCCCTCCGTCGACGCCGGCCCCGCAGCGGCCGACGCCGGCGAGCCGGACGCGCCCACCACGGCAGCGATGCCGGGCATGCCGGTGATGCCCGCGGGGCACTGAGTCGCCGCCCGGCGACCCCGGCGCGCCCGAAAGCGACCCAACGTAGAAAGAGCGCCGAGCTTCGAGGGCCCGGCGCTCTTGTTTTTTGTCAGTAACCCTGGGGGCCGCCGCCGCCCTGAGGTCCACCGTAGCCGCCACCTCCCATGGGAGGTCCGCCGTATCCACCGGGAGGCCCATATCCCTGCGGAGGCTGCGGAGGCCCGAAACCGCCGGGTCCAGGGCCAAATCCGCCTGCATTGGGAGGTCCGCCGAAGCCGCCGGCAGGGGGCGCGCCGTAGGGCGGTCCGCCGTATCCGCCCATGGGAGGTCCGCCGAAGCCGGAGGGCTCGCCGACGTTGCCCGACAACCGCACGTAGATGAACGCCATCCCCACCATGACGACTGGGAAGGCCGCGACGACACCGATGCAGCAGGCCACGAAGCCGAGAATCAGCACGCCGGCCGACGCGAGCTGAAAGAGGAAGATGCTGCCCTTCTGGCCCGTGGTGGCGCCCCAGCTCTTCTTGAGCGCGTCGATGGCTCCGATCCCCTCATCGACGACGTAAAAGGGCGCCAGCGCCATACCCGTGGAAAACACGAGGGCCGGCACCAGCAGAAACGGCAACGAAAACACAAAAACGAGCTGCTGAAGGAGTGTGATGGCCAGGATCGACAAAAACGAGCGCCCGCCGCCAAACAGATCGCCGAACGAAGCCGTCTGACCACGCGCCGCCGAGAGCCAAATCTTGATCAGGCCGCCCTGAAAAAACGCGGCGACGATCGAAGTGGGAATGGTGAAGCCCGCGGTCACGATCCAGTAGCCCGGCTCCGAGAACATCTGCAGCGGATTGCCCGGGTCGGCGTACTGCTTCGTGATCGCGCCTGAAATCTGGCTGATGACGACGTTCGGAATGCCGCTCACGAGGAACGTGAACACGAGCGTGACAAACTGCGACTTCACCGCCTCCCAGCCCGCGGAAATCGCCTCGCCTACCGTCCAGCCGGACGGTCCGACGTTGGGTCCCGGGCCGCCTTGCGGCATCATCGGAGGCATCGGAGCTTGCGGGGGGGCGTAGGGATTGTATTGCATGTTTTTTTCGGTCCGGAACGCTAGCAGGATGTTGAAAAACACCCTGCTAGAAATTGGCGAAGCCAATTGCGTGGGGTGGGGACCCCGAAAAACCGCGTTTTTCGGGGCGGGGAGGTGCATAGCTCCCCGAGATGAAAGGCTAGCAGGCCGCTTTCAACAGCCTGCTAGAGCGACGGGGGCGCGGTGACAACCACGAGGTTTGCGCCTTCGCCTACGGGCGACCTTCATCTGGGCGGCGCATTGGTCGCGGTGGCCTCGCACACGCTCGCGCGCGCGAGCGGTGGAGCGCTGCGGCTTCGCATCGAAGACCTCGACCCGCCGCGCATCGTAGCCGGCTCAGCCGACCGAATCGCGCGTGATCTGGACTGGCTGGGGGTGGGCGTCGACGGCGCCATCGTGCGGCAGTCCGAGCGCCGCGCCCACTACGAGGCGGCGGTGGCCGCGCTCGAGCGCGCCGGACGCGTGTATCCGTGCGACTGCTCGCGCGCCGACATCGCGCGGGTGGCGAGCGCACCGCACGAAGGAGAAGAGACCGTATACCCGGGGATTTGTCGCGATCTTAATCCATCACGTCAGATGAAAAGAGCGCCTGCGTTACGGCTACGAACACAGGGTTTCATCACGTTTGACGACCTGGCTTGCGGATCGCAGCGGCACGCGGTCGACGCGCTCGGCGACTTCGTCCTCAAGCGGGGAGACGGCGCGTTCGCCTACCAGCTCGCCGCCGCCGTCGACGACGCCGAAATGAACATCGATGTGGTCGTCAGGGGGCGTGATTTGCTCTCTTCAACGCCGCGACAGCTGCATCTAATGCATCTTCTCAGATACAATAAGACCCCACATTACGCGCATGTTCCCCTCGTGGTCGACGCGCTCGGGCAGCGCCTGTCCAAGCGCGCGCGGGGCGCAAGCGTCCGCGCCCTGCGAGAAGCCGGGGTGAGCGCCGACGAAGTCATGGCCTGGCTGCGGGGCGTGCTCGGGATGACGCAACCCGAGGACGCGATCGCGTGGCCGACGAGCGAGGCCCCCGTGCCGGCGGCGTGGGCCCGCCTCGCACGAAGCGAGCTCACCTGACGCCGAGCCAAACGCCGACGGCCAGACCGATCGCCACGGCCGAGGCCCAAACGTACAGCCACATGCGACTCCCCGACGGAGGCGCGAGCGACGGCGCACGGGCCGGCAATCTGCGTCCGCTGCCGCGCTCTGCAGCGGGCGACACGAGCGGCCCCCGACGGCCGGCGGGCGGCGTGGGAGCAGGGATCGGAATCGTCGCGGCGTGCCCGAGCGCCTCGTGCGCGCTGCGCGGCACCTCGGAGCGAGCCGGCGCCACCGCGTCAGGGTCGCCCGGGCTGGCGAGCGCGCGCCCAAGCGCCAGACGCATCGAGGCCGCGCTCGCGTAGCGATCGGCGGGACTTTTGGCGAGCGCGTGCATGACGACGGCTTCGAGCGCGACGGGCACGTGCGGCGCCCGGGCGAGCAGCGGCGGCGGCGGCTGCGCAAGGTGCGCAGAGAGCACTGACAGCGCCGTGGCTCCGGCGAACGGCGCCTCCCCGGCGAGCATTTCGTAGAGCACGACGCCGAGCGCGTACACGTCGCACCGCGCGTCGAGCTCATCGCCGCGCGCCTGCTCCGGCGCCATGTATTCCGGCGTACCGAACACCATGTTTCGCTGCGTGAGCACCGTCGCGTCGGCGCCCTCGCCGGTCACGATTTTGGCCATACCAAAGTCGATGACGATCGCCACGGATCCACCTTCGAGCAGCACATTTCCGGGCTTTAAGTCGCGATGAATCACCCCTTCGGCGTGCGCCGCAGACAGCCCGTCGCAAATCTGAAGCGCGAGGCCGACCGCGCGGTCAACCCCGAGCGCGCCTTCTTCGCGCAGCACCGCGTCGAGCGCGGGGCCGTCGATTTTCGGCAGCGCGAGAAAGAGCAGCGGCCGGGCGTCGCCCAAACCGGCCGGAAGCTCCCCAAAATCGAGCACCGGGCACAGGTGCGCGCCCTCCATGCGGCGCAAAATCGCGGCCTCGCGGGCAAATCGCTTTCGAATCTGCTCGTCGCCGACCAGATGCCCGTGAATGACTTTGAGCGCGACCGGCCGGCGGGCGCCGTCGCCGAGGGCGACCGCGTCATAGACGATGCCGCTGCCGCCCTCCCCAAGCACGCCGACGATCTCGAAGCGACCGCCGAGCACGTGCCCGGCACGAAGCGCCGCAACGGAGACCGGAGGGTGCGTCATCGTGCGCTGACCTTACCGCGACCTTCGCGAAGTCCGTGGCCCATTTATTTGCATACTGCACGTATTTTTGGCGAAACGGAGACCGGATCGAGCACGGCTGCGCCCGCATCTTCGCGCCGCCACGCGGCACATGCCGCGGCGGCGAACTCTGACGCGCCGAGCGCAGCGTACGCGGTCGTCAGCGAGCGGTGGATGGCGGCGAGCTGCCCGCGCGAGAGCTCGGGCGCTGCGAGCAGCCGATTGCCGCGCGCGACCGCTTCGACCCACCGGCCGGAGCGCACCTCGGCGAGGAGCTCCGGCAGCTCACCGGCCACGCGCTTCTGGGCGTCGAGCACTCCGCCTCCGCCCTGCGTTTGATCGAGGCCCGCCGCGCGAACCGCGTCTGCTTTTCCGTCGGCGGTCAACGTCAGGTCGACGAGCGGAACGAGCACCACCTGCCCGCGGGACAGCTCGCGATCCTTCAGCGCGTTAAACGTGTGGATTTCCCAGGCGCGCTTGGCGTCGCCGAGGTAGCGCCGCGCCAGATCCGAGGTCTGCTCGCCAGTCGCTGCGATAATCGTCATCACATACGGAACGCGGATTTCCGCGCCCGGGGTGGGGGCAATCCACGCGCTGGCGTCGTTCATCCGGGCGAGCGCACCCGCGCGCTCCGCGTCGCCGAGGTAAGCACGGGCGAGCTGCGCCCACGACTCGCCGTCCGCGACGCGGTGGTGCCAGGGAGCAGGAAGCTCGAGGCGCATGCCCGCGACGACGGCGCTGCCGCCCTGCGAATCGAGCGCGTTTACCGCAGCGAGCACCGACTCCAGTTTGGTTGTACCATACACACGCATCGCGATCGACGCGAGCGACTCCCCCTGTTGAACGACGTGCGGAAACGCAGCGGCCTCGCGGGCGTGCGCGACGAACACAACGCACGCAGCGAGCGCTACGCGCAGGCGGCTCATCGCCCGCCTCCGTCGACTGCGGCATCGGCGGCTGCGAGGGCCGTGATCGCCATCGTGACGTCGAGCGTGATCGACTCGCCCGCCGTCACGACGACGCGCCGCAGCTCCGTGGTGGCCGCGGGGTGCGCGAACGCGAAATAATGGGCGCCGGGACTCAGCAGGATGGGCCGCGAAATGGGCGTCACGTCCACCGGCTGGCCATCGACCGAGACCTCGGCCCACGGCGAGGCCAGCACGCGCACCTGGCCGATCGACGCCGCGGTCATCGCGACGACGGGCGGGGCGCCTGACGGCTCCTCGGGCTCTCCTCGGGCCGCGAGCCGCACAGCAGCCAGGCCGACGCCCAGCGCCGCCGTGGCCCCGAGGAGCGTCCACGGAGAACTCCACGGGCGCGGAACGGCGGCACGCGAGGTCAGCCGCGTCCGCGATTTCGAAACCTCCGCGGGACGCAGCCGCGCGGCGACCAGCGCCGAGCCCGCCAGTTCCGCAAAGCTCGCCTCCGTTCTACCGCGTACGAACGACTCGAGCTCCGTCGCGACTTCGCGCGCGCTCGCCGGGCGATCGTCAGGATTTTTCTCGAGGCAGCTCATGATCAGCCGCTCGATCACGCGCGGCACGTCGGTCACGCGCGCGCGAAGCGGCACCGGCGGATCCCGTCGGGTGCGCAGCCCGGTGGCGCGTCCCGCGTCGCCCTGTCGATCGGCCTCGCGGTCGAACGGCTTCGCCGCGGCGAGGCACTGGTAGAGCACGACGCCGAGCGAAAACAGGTCGCTCGCGGGCAGCGCCACGTCGCCCAGAAGCTGCTCGGGAGCCATGTACGCCGGCGTTCCGAACAGCGGCTCGCGGCTCAGCGTGAGCGCCTCCGAGGTCGCCGAATCGCGCTCTCGCTGCGCGATGCCGAAGTCGACCAGCTTCACGTCTCCGCGCCGGTCGATGATCAGGTTCGCCGGCTTGATGTCGCGGTGAACAACGCCGCGCTCGTGAACGTGCGCGAGCGCCCTCGCCACTTGCGCGCCGAGCGCCGCGACCACTTCGGGACGCAGCTTGTGTTTCTTGCCAAGCACGTCCGCCAGGCTGAATCCGCTGATGTATTCGAGGACCAAATACATCTGATCAGATGTTTTTACAAAATCGAGCAAGGCCGCGATGTTGGGGTGGAGCAGCTCGGCAAGGATGCGCGCCTCCCGCTCGAGCGACGACGCAAACGACGACGCGGGAGAGATGGTCGACTTGAGCGCCTTGATGGCGACTTTGCGGCCGAGGGGCTGCTGCAGCGCCTTGTAGACCGTCGCGAGCGTGCCCGAGCCGAGCTCCGACACCACCTCGTACGAGCCGAACCGCGGCGCCTCCGACATCGCGAATCAGCCGCGCGACAGGAGCGCGACGCCCGTCATCGCATCGGGCTTGTCGAGACCCATGAGCGCAAGCATCGTCGGAGCCACGTCGCAGATCCGCCCGCCTGCTGCCACGCGCGCTTCCGGGTCGGCATCGTTGACGTAGATGAGCGGGACCGGGTTGGTGGTGTGGGCCGTGTGCGGCTGCCCGGACGCCGGGTCTTTCATTTGTTCGCAGTTGCCGTGATCGGCGGTGATGATCGCCGCCCCGCCTGCCCTGCGGGTCGCGGAGACCACACGCCCCACGCAACCGTCGACGACCTGCACTGCAGCGATGGCGGCTCCGAGCATGCCGGTGTGACCCACCATGTCGGGGTTGGCGAAATTCACGACGACGAAGTCGAACTTTCCCGAGTCGATCGCGGCTACCACCGCGTCGGCCACGGCGACGGCGCTCATCGCCGGGCGCTCATCGTAAGTGTCGACGTCTTTGGGCGAGGGAATCATGACGCGCGACTCGCCCGCGAAAGGCTCCTCCCGACCGCCGTTGAAGAAATACGTCACGTGGGCGTATTTCTCGGTCTCCGCGCAGCGAAACTGCGTCTTTCCGGCGCGCGCGATGACCTCGGGAAAGATGTCGACCAGCGGCTCTTTCGGGAACGCGACGGGCAAACCCAGCGACGGGTCGTAAGTCGTCATGCATGCATAATGCACAAATGGCCGCCCGGCGCCTCCGCGGTCGAAGCCGTCGAAGTCGCCCGTGGCGAGCGCCCGGGTGAGTTCGCGCGCGCGGTCGGGTCGGAAGTTGAAATGCAGCGCGGAGTCGCGGCTCGCCGAGGCGCCCGCGTAGTCTCCCACCACGAACGGCTCAACAAACTCGTCTGTCTTCCCCGCAGCGTACGAGGCCGCGATGCCGGCCAGCGCGGACGGGTACCTGCGGGCCTTTGCATGCGTGATGGCGTCGAACGCGCGCTGCACCCGTTCCCAACGGTTGTCGCGATCCATGGCGAAATAGCGCCCCGAAACCGTACCGATGACGCCCTTGCCCGCGAGTCCGCGCTCGAGCGCCTCGATGAACGCCGGCGCCGTTCCCGGCTGCACATCGCGGCCGTCGAGAAAAGCATGCACAATACATAAAACACCAGCGGCGCTCGCGACGTCGATGAGCGCGAGCAGGTGCGTCAGCAAGCTGTGAACGCCGCCGTCGGACACGAGCCCGAGCAGGTGCAGCTTGCCTCCCGCGCGCTTCGCTTCGGCTGTCGCGGCGGCGACAGCTTCGTTGGTGCCGAGCGATCGGTCGAACACAGCGTTGTCGATGCGCGAGATGTCCATCATCGCGATGCGGCCGGCTCCGAAATTCAAATGGCCGACCTCGCTGTTGCCCATCTGCCCGGGCGGCAGGCCCACGTCGGGACCGCTGGTGCCGATCACGCCATGCGGGAAGCGCGCGCTGAGGGCGTCGAGCTCCGGAGTCGCGGCCATGCGCACGGCGTTGTCGGCGCGCTCTGCCCGCTCGCCGAAGCCGTCGAGGATCACCAAAACCATCGGCCGAACCGGACCAGGCTGCATGACGCGGGAGGCTAGCCCTGAGCGGTCCGGAAATACAGGCTTCAGGCGCGGCAGAGCGCCCGCGGCGTCAGGCCGCTCGAAGCCGCCTGCGCGTCGCGATGAGCGCCAACGCCGCGAGGGCGATCGCTCCCCATGAGCCCCTGCTGCCCGCTACTGTGCTGCAGCCGCCGCCGCCGACCTGTGACTCGAGTACCTGAGGTGCGAGGATGATCGCGCCGCTCACAACGCGGCCCTCATACGTGTAGCTGACCTGATTTCCGCTGCCCGCGAGATCGCCGATCGCCGTAGCCGTGAACCCGCTCGTGCCCGAGGCGTCGGCGCTGTATCCGTATTGATAGTATTGCGGCCCGAGCATTTCGAACTTCAGGCAGGTCCAGCCCGTGAACGAGTCGCCGGTTCGCCAGTCGGTCGGTCCCGAGACATATTTCGCGGCGCTCGGCACCGCGGCCGGAACGTTGTTGGCGGCCGAAAGGCACAGGCTCTGCGTGATTCCCGAGCTGCCTCCCGGCGTGAGGTAGGCGCCCGACATCTTGTCGCGAAAATACGACGCGCTCGCGAGCTTGCCGATCTGCGTCACGCTGTTGGTCGCCTCGGCGGTCTTCGCCCGAAACATGTATTGCCTAACGCCGGAGATCGCGACCACCGCAAGAATGCCGAGAACGGCCACGGTGACCATGAGCTCGATCAGCGAAAACGCGCGCGCCCGACCTGCGAATTGAGCTTTCATGAACGCCCTCGAAAACGGCCACGGCACACCGCGGCCAGCGAACTGCGCCAGCGCCTCTGCGGGCGCGAGCAAAGCGCGCTGCGCGGTTACTGGTTACGAAGCGGCGTGGGCGCGAGAATGACCCCGCCGCTGACGATTCGGCCTTCGTAAATGAACGAAGTGAGGTTGCCGCTTCCGCCCAGATCGCCCACGGCGATCGCGCTGAAACCAACGAGACCCGAGGCGTCGGCGGTGTAGCCGTACTGATAGTACTGCGGCCCGAGCATCTCGAACTTCAAGCACATCCAGCCGGTAAACGTGTCGCCCGCGAGCCAGTCGGAGGGGCCGGACACGTACTTGGAGCCCGCCGGCACCGCGACCGGGACGTTGTTCGCAGCGCTGAGGCAAAGCGCCTGCGAAAACCCGGATTTGCTGCCGGGCACAATGTAAGCGCCCGACATTTTCTCGCGATTGTACGACGCGACGGCGAGCTTGCCGATCTGCGTCACCGAGTTGGTCGCCTCCGCCGTCTTCGCGTTGGCGCGGTACTGAACCGCTCCGCCGATCGCGACGACAGCGAGAATGCCGAGCACGGCAATCACGACCATGAGCTCGATGAGCGAGAAAGCTCGCGCGCGAACTTTCGCTTGAAGATTGAGGCTGCCCATAAAACTATCTTTTACACCCGCTGGCGGGGCGCGCGTCGTAAATTGCGCCGCCGGCCTTCGCGCGGGGCCGGTGGAAGCAGGCGCGCGCGCGTGGTAGCCAGCGAAACATGCCTTGGAAGTGGGTCACGATTCGAGGTCAGCGCGTGCTGGCTCGAGCGCACGTCGACGGCTCGCTGGCCGACGAAGCGGGCCGCGTCGAGATTCGCTACAAGCTCGGCGACCCGCGCGCCTACCGCGCAGCCGTTCGTAACCTCGGGCCTGCGGGCGACGAGCTGCTGCCCGACGATGCATGTCCGGCCGGCGAAGAGGCTCCGCCGAAGGCCGCCGCGAAGCTCAAGGCGAGCGCGGCCGCGCCCACGTCTCACATCGTGCATCACGTCGACGCGTTCGTGGCGTACACCGACGGCGCTTGCAAGGGCAATCCAGGCAACGCTTCGGCGTCGTGCATCGTCGTCGCGCCCGACGGCAGCGTCACCGAGGAGGCCGTCTACCTCGGCCACACCACGAACAACGTCGCGGAGCTCACCGGCGTGGCGATCGCCCTCGCGATCGTGCCCCGCAGCGCGAAGGCCATCGTCCACACTGACAGCAGCTACGCGATCGGCGTGCTGTCAAAGGATTGGAAAGCCAAAGCGAATCAGGAAATCATCGCGAAGATAAAGGCTGAGCTCAAGGGTCGACCGGTTGAGTTCGTGCACGTGCGCGGCCACTCGGGCATTCCCCTCAACGAACGCGCCGATGAGCTCGCCAACATCGCGATCGCGGACGGCAAATCGAGCAAGGTCGTTCGTCCCGCGCCCAGGGCGCACGCGCAAGCGCCGTGACGCGCGCCTCGAGCTTCGAAGCGTTCATCGCGGCCGGCGAGCCGTTCGACCTCTTGCGCGGGGTGTCGCTGCTTGCGCGCGACGAGCAGCCGTCGCTCGACCCCGTCGAAATCGAAGCGCAAGTCGACGCGCTCGCGCAGCCGCTCCTCGCGAAAAATCTCTCCGCCGAAACCGCCGCGCACCAGGCCGAGGCGCTGCGGTGCCACCTGTTTGTCGATCTGGGTTTTCACGGGAACGAAGCCGACTACTACGCCCCCGAAAACAGCCTTATTTCCGCTGTGCTCGCGCGACGAACCGGCATTCCGATTTCGCTCGCGGTGGTCTACTGCGAGGTCGCCCAACGCGCCGGGATCCGCGCGAGCGGCGTGGCGTTTCCCGGCCACTTCATCGTGCGCATCGACGACGCCGGCGGCAGCGTCGCGCTGGTCGATCCGTTCTTTGGGGGGCGCGCGCTCGACGACGTGGGGCTGGCTGCCCTCGAACAGCGGGTCACGGCTCAGGGAGCCATGCCGCGGCGGCCTTCGTCGTCGCTCGCGCCCGAGCTGCTCGTCGCGGCCTCGAGCCGGTCGGTGCTGCTGCGGTGGCTCATGAACCTTCGCGGCGTCCACCTGCAACGCGGCGACTTCGCGCGCGCGCTGGTCGCGCTCGATCGCATCGTCACGCTCGTGCCGACCGACGCCTCTGCGCTGCGCGACCGGGGGCTTTTGGCGGCGCGCCTCGGCGCGGTGGAGCAAGGGCGCGCCGACCTCACCCGCGCAGGCGAATGCGCGACCGATCCCGCGCTCGCGGCCCGCATTCGCGCAGACCTTGTCAAGCTCGGGACAAAGCCGGCGAGCGTGCACTGAGCGCCCCGCGGACTGTACCGCGCGGCCGCCGCGTGATAGATTCACGGGTTCGTTGATCAACCACCGCGCGGGCCTCCTCATCGCTTCTGCCGTCGGCGCCACCCTGTGGCTCGCGTGCGGGACCGACGCCGCGAGCATTGCGCCGGCGGGCGACAGCGGCGCCGCCGCGAGCGAAGCAGCCGCGAGCGAAGCAGCCGCGAGCGACGCCGCAGACGCGGTGCTCGTCCCTGCCCCGTGCGATCCTGCCAACGACCTGTGCAGCGGCGCCCGGAAGTGCTGTCCAGTCGCGGGCAAGAGCGCCGACGGCGGGCCCAACTTCGGGTGCGTACTGCTCAAGCCCCCGAGCGACACATGTCCTGCCGCAAACTGATCGCTTCGTCGGTAGCGCTCGCGCTGTGCAGCGTCGCAGCCGACGGGCGCGCCCAGCTGCGCGGCGATTTGGGGGCCTACGGCGGCGTCTCGCAGCGCGTGCTCGCGGGGGCTTCGGGCGGAGGCGCGCTCCCCGGCCCGATCCTCGGCATCGAAGGACACCTCGCCCTGATGCCGCTGCTTCGCGCAGGGGCGTATGTGCACGGCGAGCTGGCGCCCACCAACGACGCAGTCGCCACGAAGAACATGCTGGCCTCCGGGCTGCGCCTGAAGCTGCTTCCGCCGTGGCCGCGCGGCGACTTTCGCGCGTGGCTGGCCGTGGGCGTCGGGTACGTCGCTGCGTACTCGGCCGCCTACTCCCAGCCGCTGCCAGTCGGAGCTGCGTCGGTCGACAGCGCGGGGGGCGGGTTCGTCGAAGTGCCCGTGTCGCTCGGGATTTCCTACCGCGTGCGTCGCCCGTTCGTGGTCTTCGCCGAGTTGACCTCACGCTTCGGCATGGGCTTCAGCGGCACGCTCTACGGCGGCGGAACCACCCGCGGGGCCACCACTGCGGGGGGCGCCCCGGTTGGCATCGCCTCCACCGGCACAGACGTGTTCGCCGCGAGCCTCGCGGTCGGCCTCGGCTTCGATCTCTGAAGCGCGCCTAGGCGGACGTGATGCCGAAGCGCTCTTTGTTTGCGCGCACGAATTCGACGTACGCCTCGGAGGGCTGCCTCGCCTCGACTTCGCCGCTGGCCACGGCGGCTTCGAGCTGGCGCTTGATGTCGCCAATGAGCCGCGAAGGTTTGAGCGAAAATGCGCGCATGATGTCGTCGCCGACGCCGCCCGGTAGCGGGGGAACCTTCGCGTCTTCTTCCTCGAGGCTGCGGATTCGGGCGGCGAGCTCGCTGATTTGCGACAGGCCCTTCTTCTTCTTTTCAGGGCGCTTCGTGGTGATGTCGGCGCGCGCGAGGCAGAGAAGATCGTCGAGGTGATCGCCGAGCTCGCGGGCGAAGCGGCGCACGGCGCTGTCGGTCCAGCCGGGATCGTACTGATTGGCCCGCAGGTGATGGAGCACGAGAAAGCGCACGGTCTCCTTCAGCGAAGGCTCCGGCGTGAAGAGGCCGAGGCGCCGGTCGAGCTTGTCGAACATGCGCGTGCCCACTTCGGCGTGCCCAAAAAAATGGACCTTGCCGTCGGGCGAGATGCTCCGGGTTCTGACCTTGCCGATGTCGTGAAACAGCGACGCCCAGCGCACTTCGAGCCTCGGAACCGCCTGACGCACCACCTGCTTGGTGTGCTTCCACACGTCTTTGTGGCGCCACTCGCCGTCGCCGAACCCAACGAGCGCTTGAATCTCCGGAAAAACCGCGTCGAGCGCGCCAACCGCGAGCAGCGCGTCGAGCCCTGCCTCGGGATCGCTCCCCATCACGACGCGATCGAGCGGGCCGCGCATGGCCTGCGGGTCGAGGCGCGCGAGCGCGAGGTAGTCGTCGCGGGTCGCTGCGCTGACGCCGGACGCGACCTTGCCTTCCGCCACAAAGGCCGCCATTTCGAGGGCGTCTTTGGCGCGCGTGGGGCTCGGCTCAGCGCCTTCGTTGGGGATCGTCGTCTCGTCTGACATGGGATCAGCTTGCGGACCTGGCGCCAACACTGCGTCCGCGGCCCGCGGGAGGGGCGGGGATAACACGCCACGCGCGGGTCGACCATCGCAGTCGTATTCAACTATGCTGCTCGCCACTCATGCGAAGCGCTCTGCTCAAAGTCCTGCTGGCCTCTGCCGTACTTGCGGCCTGTGTCGAAGCGGCTCCCCCGATTTCCGCAACAGCGCCGACCGCGCCGGTGGCCCGCCGCGCGACCGCCACGCCAAAGCCGCCCGCGAGCGCTGCAGCCGCCAGGTCGCAGGCGACCCCGCCCATGAAGGTTCCCGCCGCCGCATGGACGGCGCTCGCGCAGACGCGAAACTACCGTCTGGGAGCGCCGCAGCGCGCCGAAGTCACCCCCGACGGGCTCGGCGTGCTGTTCCTCGCGAGCGCGCCGCGCGATCCGAAACAGTCGCTCTTCAAGCTCGATTTGCGCACCGGCGACGCACGGGCGCTCGTGACGCCCGAGGCGCTCGTGCAGGGCGCCGAGACCTTGTCCGCGCAAGAGCGGGCGAGACGCGAGCGCATGCGCGTGACCGCTGCCGGCATCACCTCGTTCGAGCTGTCCGCCGACGGGCTCGGCGTGCTGATCCCGCTGTCGGGCAAGCTCTTCTATTTCGACCGCATGACCGGCACGCAGCGCGAGCTGCCGACGGATGAGGGCGTCGCGCTCGACCCGCACTTGTCGCCCGACGGCAAATGGGCCGCGTTCGTGCGCCGCGACGATGTTCGCATCATCGCAACCGACGGCCGCAGCACCGAGCACGCCGTCACCACCGGCGGCACCGAGACCCGCCCGCACGGCGTCGCCGAGTTCGTCGCACAAGAAGAATTCGAGCGCAGCCGCGGCTTCTACTTTTCGCCCGACAGCGAGCAGATCGCCTTCGAAGAGGCCGACCAGTCAAAGGTCGAGCAGCTTCACGTCGGCGATCCCGGCCACCCGGAACGCGAGGCCGACAAGACCTTTTACCCGCGCGTCGGCACCAACAACGCCGAGCTTCGCTTCGGGATCACGTCCATCAAGGGCGGGAGCGTGAAGTGGGTCAACTGGGACCATGTACAATACCCGTATGTGGCGACGGTTCGATGGGACCCAGGCGCGCCGCTGACGCTCTACGTGCTCGATCGGGCGCAGAAAAACGGTGAGCTGCTCTCCGTCGACGCAAAGACCGGACAAACGCGCGTGCTGCTCAAGGAGCACGACGACGCCTGGCTCGAGCTCGACGCCTCTGTGCCGCGCTGGCTGCCCGACGGCAGCGCGTTCTACTGGTCGAGCGAACGCAGCGGCGGCTGGGAGCTCGAGGAGCGCCAGGTGCCCAAAGGGGGCGGCGAATCCGTCGCGCGCACCATCGTCCCGAAAGATGTAGGTTACAGGCAACTGCTCGACGTAGACCCCGAACACAAGCGCCTCGTGTTCGCGGGCGGCGCCGAGCCGTCCGAGCAGCGCCTGTTCACTGTGCCCGCAGGCGGCGGCGCCGCCGAACCGGTGACTCCCGAGCGGAGCTACGTCGACGGGCATTTTGGCAAGAACCACGAGGTGTTCATCACGACCACCGCGACCGCCGGCGGCTTCCCAAAATCGGCGACCCAGAGCTTCGCAAAAGGCGCCGCGCGCGACCTTCCGAGCGCCGCAGAGCGCCCGGACTTCGTGCCGCAGGTCGAGCTGCGCAAAGTAGGCACCGAGCAGGTTCGCGCCGCTGTTGTCAGGCCTCGCAACTTCGTCGCGGGCCAAAAATATCCCGTGATCGACGCGGCCTACGGCGGTCCGGGCATCAACGTCGCCGTCGTCGACGCCTCGCGCTTTGTTCGCGCGCAGCTCATGGCCGATGCCGCCGGCGCGATCGTGATCGCCATCGACGGCAAGGGCACCCCCAACCGGTCTCGCGCCTGGGCGCGTGCCAACGGAGACAGCCTCGTCGAGGGACCGATCGCGAGCCACATCGACACCCTCAAGGCCCTCGGCGCCGAGCTCGCCGAGCTCGACCTCGCCCGCGTCGGCGTCTACGGGTGGTCGTTCGGCGGCTCGTTCGCGGCGGCCGCGGTGCTGTCGCATCCCGACTTCTACAAGGCCGGCGTGGCGGGCGCGCCCGTCGCCGACTGGCGCGACTACGACACTGCCTACAGCGAGCGCTACCTCGGCCAGCTGCCCGAGGCGCGGGTCGCCTACGAGGGCCAGTCGCTGCTCTCGATGGCCGCCCTCGACAAGCCCATCGACCGCCCGCTGCTGCTGCTGCACGGGACCGCAGACGATAACGTGTATTTTACACATACCATCAAGCTGGTCGACGCCCTCACCCGCGCGAAGCGAACCTTCGAGTTCGTGCCGCTGCTCGGGCAGACGCACCTCGTGGCCGATCCCGCGCTCAGCGCGATCGCGTGGACCCGCACCGCGACGTTCCTGCGCGAGGCGCTGACCTCGCCCGAGGCGCGCTTCAGCTACCCGCACTACGAGTAGTGGTGAGCAGCGCCGCCGGGGCGATCGCAGTCGCAGTCGTCGGCGCAGGCGCGATGGGCGCGAGGCACGCGCGCGTCTTGTCGGAGTCACCGATGGCGCGCGTCGTGGCCATCGTCGACCCGAGCAACGCCGCTGCGTCGGAGCTCGCGCGACAGGTCGGAGCGGAGGTCTGCCTGCTCGAACGCGCCCTCGCCGTTGCTGACGCCGTGGTCATCGCCGCACCAACCGGCGCGCACGCGGCGCTGGTCGCGCAGGCGCTGAATGCCGGCAGGCACGTCCTGGTCGAAAAGCCGCTGTGCATCGCGGCTGCGGAGGCGCACGCGCTCTGTGCGACCGCCGGGGCCCGGGGCGTCGTGCTGGCCGTGGGCCACTCCGAGCGCTTCAACCCGGCGATCCGCGCCCTGGTAGACTTGGGCCTCAACTTCACCCACGTCGCCACGAGGCGCCTGTCGTCGATCGCGGCCCAGCCGCTCAGCGGAGGCCTGCTGCTCAATCTGGGCGTCCACGACCTCGACCTCGCGGCCTATCTCGCCCGTCACACCGCAACGCTCCTCAGCGCGCGCGGACATGCCGATCACGCGGAGTTGAGCGCGAGCGCTGGTCCGTGCGCGGCGTCGCTCGAGCTCGGCCAGGGCGGCCGTGCGCGCATCCGCACCCTGCAGGCCCGCACAGCGGCGGGCGGCCTCTACGAGGCGGACCTCGCACGAGCCACGCTCGAGCGGGTCGACGGCAAGCTCACGTCGCGCCTCGCGACCCCCGAGGGCGAGCCCCTCGCGGCGCAGGCCGAGGCTTTTCTGCGCGCGATCGGCGGACGATCATCCGCGGCGCTCGCGAGCGGACTTGACGGCGCCAGGGCGGTCGGGCTCGCCGAGCAGGCGCAGGCCTGCATCAACGACTCACCGTAAAGTTGTCCGGCGACGCAGACCTTTGATACCGGCTAGGGCATGCACGGTCCCGACGACCCGAAGGAAGGCGGTTTCCAACCGCAGCTGAGGCCTGGCGCGCGCTTCGCTCGCGACGCCGCTTCGCGTCCAATCCTGATGTTCGAAGACGTCTACAAGTCGTACAAGCCCGGATCGCCCGTGCTTCGCGGCATGAACCTCGTCATCGAGCGCGGCGAATTCGTGTTTTTCACCGGCCCAAGCGGCTCGGGCAAATCGACGTTGCTGCGACTGCTCTACCGGTCGGAAACCGTCGACGACGGCAGGATTCTGTTCATGGGCCGCGACGTGGCGCGGCTCTCGCAGGACTCCGTTCCTTATCTGCGACGCAACCTCGGGGTGGTGTTTCAGGACTTCAAGCTCGTTAGCTCGTGGACGGTGTTCGAAAATGTCGCCATCGCGCTCGAAGTGCTCGGGCTGCCGCAGCGTCTCATCACATCTCGCGTAGGCGAGGCGCTCGATCGCGTCGGGCTCGCACGAAGAGGCGGCGACTGCGCCGGCGTGCTGTCGGGCGGCGAGCAGCAGCGCGTCGCGATCGCGCGCGCCATCGTCGGCGAACCCGCGCTCATCCTGGCCGACGAGCCCACCGGCAATCTCGATCCGCAGCTCGCCATCGACATTCTCGGTCTGTTTGAAGACATCAACGCGACCGGCACCACCGTGCTGTTCGCGACGCACGATCGCAGCCTGCTTGAGATTCGACCGCGTCGGGTGGTCGTGCTCGACGAAGGAAAAGCGGTCGACGTGCGCGCCGGAGTAACCCCGGGCGACGACGGATTTAGCGGTTACGACAACGCCCTGCCGGTCTGAGGACATATGTTCGATTTCTCCCAAGCGACGGCGAGGCGCGCCAAACGCGGCATGCTGCGCGAATGGCGCCTGCACGCGCTCAGCGTATTTTCTCTGGCCGTCGCCTTCGTATGCCTCGGCGCTGCGCTCCTCGTGGTCGTGAACCTGAGCGCGATCGAAGAACGTTGGGCACACGCCGGCCGCGTCTCGGTGTACTTGCGCGACGACGCGAAGGTAGCCGACGTCGACGCGCTCAAAACAGCGCTCACCAAGACGCCCGGCGTCACGCAGGTTCGCTACGTGTCGAGCGCGCAGGCCCACAGCGACTTTTCGCAAATCGGCGGAGCCGCCGACGCGCTCGCGGCACTTCCGCACGAGGCGTTTCCCGCGTCGATCGAGGTCGACATCCGCCCCGACGTTTCGACAGCCGATCTAACGACCATCAAGAGCAAATTGTCGCAACTGCCGTCGGTCGACGATGTCGAGACCTACGAGGCCTGGACCGAACGCCTCGCGCGGCTCGTACGCGGGGGTGTGGCCGCCGCCGGCCTGCTGGCGCTCGTCGTGTTTGCTTCGGTCCTCGCCGTCGTGGGTTCGACGATGCGGCTCGCACTCCAAAGGCGGCGGGCGGAAGTCGAAGTGCTCAAGCTCGTAGGAGCGACGCCGTCCTTCGTAAAATCGCCGTTTCTGATGGAAGGCAGCGCGCAGGGCGCCATGGGAGCAGCCGTCGCGATCGCCCTGCTGTTCGCGCTGTTTCTCATCATGCGATCGCGCGTCGACCTCGAGCTTTCTCGCATGATCGGTGTGGAGCCGGCGTTTCTTCCGTGGCAGGGCGCTGTGGGCATGATCGCGGTCGGTGCGCTGCTTGGAACGCTCGCCGCCGCGCTCGGCCTGCGCAAGCTGGTGACAGTCTGATGCGTCGCGGCCTCGCCGCCGTCGTCGCGGTCGCGCTCGTCGCCAGGATGAGCGACGCCGCCCCGGCAGCTGCGCCCTCGCCCGCCCTCGCGCTCGCCGCGCTCGATCGGCGCATCGCCGATCTCGACTCGGAAGAGCTCGCCACGCGCCGCGAGCTGACGCAGCTGAGCCCGTCGGCGTCGCTCACGCATGCCCGCGTGCTTCGACGCAACCGCGACTACTACAAACTGACGCGCGCCGGGATGCTGCCCGTCGGAGCCGGCTTCGAGGCGCTCGTCACCCACGCGATGCGCGTTGAGCGGGCGAGGCACGCCGTCGAACACGAGATTTCAGGCGAGCAGCGCCTGCGCGCGCGCGGCGCCGCCCTCGCGAGCAACCTCGAACGCGTCGCCCGCGACCGCGAGGCGCTGTCGTCGCAACGCAGCGCCATGGACGCGGCCAGGCTCGCCGTCGACGACGAAGCACGCCGCCAAGCGGCCTTCAACAAGGCATTCGAATCATCGGCAGGCGACGGCGAATATGTGGCCGTCGGCAGCGCGGCGAGCGACGCCCCCGGCGGCTTCGGCGCGGCCCGCGGCAAGTTGCTCATGCCGCTCGCCGCACGCGCGCAAATCCGGCAAACCCGGCGCGAGGGTGCCGACGGTCCGGGCCTCGAGTTCGGGTGTCCGGAAGGGGCGATTGTGCGCGCCGTCTACACAGGCCGAGTCGCGTTCGCGGACCGCTACGGAGCGTTCGGCCGCATCGTGATCATCGACCACGGCGACCACTATTATACCGTCAGCGGCAACCTCGGCGCCGTCGACGTGCACATCGGCGACGACATCGCGGCTGGCGAGCGGATCGGAACCGCAGGCGACGACGGCGCCGGCGCGATGCTGTATTTCGAAGTGCGCCACGGCAGTCAGACCATCGCGCCCGGTCCCTGGCTGGGCCTGTAGCGAAGCGGCCGCGTTCACGCGCGAGCCAGCACGCGATCGTGCCAGAGCAGCATTTCCAAGGCCCCGGGACCGCGATTGAACGCGTAGTCGTGCGGCCCGGCGACCTCGGCGAAGTCGTGAGCGACGCCCGCCGCGAGCAGGCTTCGTGACAGGTTGCGGTTCACGGCGGCGAAGAAATCGTCATGGCTCGTGGTCAGGCGAAGCGCCAGCGCCGGCCGTATTCTACGGGCCGCGCTCGCCCGCTCCACGAGCGCGCCCACTCCGGCCGCGTCGATGGAGGCCTGAAGGGCTCCGACGGCGCCGAAGCGGTCCGGACGCGACAGGCCGACGCGCAGCGCGATGTGTCCGCCAAGCGACACTCCATCGATGCCCGTGGCCTCGGGCGACGCGACAACCGGCGCCTCGCGGTGCGCGCGCGGCAGCAGCACCTCGGAAAAAAAACGGCCGAGGTCCGTGATGGCCGACTCGCGCGCCGGATCGAGATCCGGCAAGTGCGGACACAGCACCACAAGGCCCCCGAACGGGCGCGCAGCGAGGCGCGCATTTTCAGCCGCGAGGCGCGCGGGCACCGAAAATCCCTCGTAGTCCGCGTCGGTCAGCGGCGGCGCGCAGGCCCGCGCGATCGCGCGAACGAGCCCGTAGTCGCGCGGCCAACCCATCGCTCCTGCCGCGGGCGCTTTCACCGCTTCGCCCCGACCGTGAAGCGCGATGAGCACCGGCAGGCGCTGCGCGGCGGTCCACCTCGGGCGGAGCACGACCGCCCGCGTGGAGACGCCTGCCGTCTGCCACTCGAGCACCTCCACCGCGCCGCGAGCACCCGCAGGCAGCGCCTCGGGCGACGGCGGCGCATCGATGCGAGAGCACGCGCCAGCCGCGAGCCCGAGCACCAGCGCGCGCCGCGACACGCGCACCGCTTAGTCTTCGGGCGCGGACGCCGCGCGACCGGTGGCTTGCGTCACCAGATCCGCGAGCGCGGGGTCGATGGCGAGCTGCTCGCGGAGCGCTCTGCGAATGGCCTCGACGTGCGCCGGCGCGAGCCCCTGCAGGTGCGCGGTGGCCTGTTCAAGCTTCGCGCCCAGGTAACCCTCGAGGTCGAGCTTTCCCGATTGAAGCTGAGCGAGCGCCGACCCGGCGACAGGCGGCGCGGCCGCGACAGCGTTCGCCGGCTGGTTTCTGGCGACCTCGAAGCTGCTCGCGGGCTCGCTCGCCGCAGCAGGCGACGACGCCGCAGGCGCAGGCCCCGGGCCGCTGCTTTTGCCAATGCGATCGATGCTCATCGTGGCCTAAATTCTAACACGCGCGCGGGCATGCATCAGCGGATGTTTCCGATCGCGGTTTTTACGGTGTCGTGCTCGGCCTTCAGCACGTTCGACAGCGTGGAAAAGGAGCGATTTTGCGCGTTTACCTGCTCCTGAATCTGCAGGTAGTACAGGTTCATTTCCTGAGACTGCTGCAGCGAAGACTCGATTCCCCCTTCGCCGCCCGCGGAAGCCCCTGACGCGTGGGCGCCCGGGCCCTCAGGCGCGAACGGAGCGCCCACACCGGCGCCGGCAGCGCCGCTCATCATGGCCGTGGCCGCAGTGGCTCCGCCGTGGGCCGCGCCTCTCAGTGCCACCGCGATGAGCGAGCCCCCGGGCAGCGCGCGCACAGCGGCTTCGGCGCCGGCGACAGCGCCACGCGCTCCCTTTGCCAACACTTCCGAGAAGCTCACGCGCACGGGAAGCGGCGTGGGGCGCGGCGCGCTCGTAACGGCGACGAAGTCGGGGCGAGCAGATGTCGAAACTGGATGCATGAACCTAACTCCTGAGACAGTTGGCGCGCACGATCGCGCGCAGTCACAGCCTGTCGACGGCCGCCGTCAGAAGTTGCGCGCGCGGCTATTCGGCGCGGGTCGACGCGCGGCCGGGAGTGGCGGCGCCGCACGAGAGTTTGCAGTCCATCACAGCGTCGAAGCGGCAGAAATTCGAACCAAAAAGGAGCGACGACGGCCCCTTGCAGCCAAAGTGGCAGCCGTTGCCGCGGACGTCGGCCGAGACCGAATAGCTCTGGCTCGAACAGCCCCCCACCACCCCGCCGCAGGCCTCGCTCTGCGTGCGGCAACCGGCCACGGCGTAGTCGGGCGGACACGTCCAGTCTCGCGCAGTCGCGGCGTAGTCCGGCGAGCGGCGTTCCCCCGTGTCGACACGCTCCATCCGCGTGATGCGAGCCTTTCCGGAGCGCACGGTCTCCACGAGTCGAACGCTCTGCTGCCCGGGCGTCACCGGCGCGCCTGCCTGTTTCGGCGCGAACACGAGCGTCTCGTCGCGCTGCTGCGGGTCGCATCCGTCAACGTCGCCCTGCGGCGCCCACGACACCGGCACGTCGGCGCTCGCGCGCGCCCCGACGTCGACAACGCGGGCTCCGACCGTGGCGCGAAGCTCGAACGGAGCCCGATTGACGACATGAAGCAGCCGGGTCGACTCGTGACCGTAGGGGGTGTCGCCAAAATCGACGAGCGCGGGCGATACGTCCGGAGCCGGGAAGCCAAGCTTGCACACGTCGGCGACGGGATAAACGGCGTAGGCAATCGGCACGGGCTGCGAGACGCGGAACGACAGCGGCTTGCGCGCGCCGGAGCCGGAGGCCGGGTCGCCGGGTTCGTCGAGCCCCGTGACCTCGAGGCCGCCGACACGCGTCTCGGTGACGCTCGCCGTTCGCGCAGCGATTTTCGCCTTCACGAAATCGAGCGCCTTCGCGTGGACCTCGCCCTCGCTGACGGTCGTCTCGTAGGCGAGCATGCCGCCCATTTTTACGGCGCCGACGAAGTGAGTCGCCGACCGGCATGCGCAGGCCTGTCCCGAGAGCGAGACCTCGTCGGTCGCTTCGAAGAACTGGGGGTCGAGATCTCTCACGAACGCGATGGCGACGAGGCGCACGCGGTGCGTTCCGCCACCCGCTCCCCCGGAAAAATAGGCAGAAATGTCAGCGTCCGCCGACACGAGGACGGAGTCGATCGACACGCCGACGAAGCCGAAGTCGATGACTTGAGCGTCGAGCCGCGGCGCCGCGCTCGCGCTCGGAGAGCCCTGCGGCCTGGCGCACGCGATGGGGAGCGCGGTCCACGAAGCACCAGACTGTTCGAGGCCCCGGCCTGGAGCAAAGCTGCTCGTCGGATCGAGAATGTACTCGTGCCGCACCGTCGAGAAGGCCGAGGCCGCCGCGAGGAGCCCCTCCGCGCGCCCACACGCCGCGCTCTCGAGGCCGCCGCACGCGCGAGGAGCGTTCGCGCCGGGCGGCTTCAGTGTGCCCGCACACGCCGCCACGAAGGCAAACGCGAGCGCGCGGCTCCCGACGCGCAACGTCACGGCGCGAGGTCCTTCGACAGCGTGCCGTAGCGGAGCCGTGCGTCGCTCGCCTCGGGGCCGTCGTCACCAAAGAGCAGATCGCGCCCCGTGAGCGCGAGCGGAACGTCGAGCGAAGGAGGGCCGTCGAGCGCGACCAGCAGGCGCGCGTCGACCTTTCCCGACGTCAGCGAAAACAGCCACAAGCGCAGCTCGGCGGCATCGCCTATGGCGACCACGCCCCGCGGCACTTTCGCGGTCGCGTCGAGGGTAATGCTGGTCGCGAGCCCATCGACGCCGAAGCGAAGGCGCTGGGGGTCGCCCTTCGGGCGCGCGGCCGCGTCGAGGGTCGCGGACATGGCGCCGTAGGCATCGGAGCGGCCGGCGCCGCCAGGGGGGGCATCTTCGATCCAAACGAGCAGCGCTTCGCCGCCCGATGACGCGAGCGCCGGCGAGCGGGAGTGCGCGCTCGTAGCGAGGACGCGTGCTTCACGCGCGGCAGGCTTGCCGTCGCGGGCGAAAATCGACGCCGCGTAGATGTCAGCGAAGCCGTCGGCGGCGCTCTCCCGCGGGTCCGCCCACGCCGCGATCACGCGGTCTCCCAACCCCGCAAGCGCGAGGTCGCTCGCGTCACCCGGAGCCGTCGTGATGCGCTCCTCTCGACCGACGCGCGAGAGGTCGGCCCCTATGCGCAGCGCGTAGACCTCGCCGTTGCCGTCGCGCGAGTCGACCCAGGCCACGACGAATCCGCCATCGACCGCGGCGATCGCGACGTCGGTCTTAGCGCCGGAGGACGTCGTGAGCGTGACATCCCGGGTGCGTTTTCCCGTCGCGTCGACGCGTGCGGCGTGCAACTGCGCGTCGCGGCCCTCGCGAAAGACCCAGGCGATCACTGCGCCGTCCGCGGTCGGCGCCATCGCGACGCTTCCGGTGGCGGTCGCGCGGAGTGAGAGCGGCTTGAGCGACTGCGCCGGCGAGCGGCCCGGAAGGTAGAGCGAAAGCGCCTGCGAATCGTCGGACTTTGCGCCGTCGGCGCGCGCGAGCGAGGCCACGACGGGCAGCCCGTTTTGTGTCACCGCGGCCACATCGGTGATCGTCCCTCCGGACGTGAGCGTCACGAGCGACGCGAGCGCGGGCGACTGCGCGAGGGCGAGGGGCGGTCGTATGCGGGAAGCATGGGGGGCGAGGTCGATGAACGACACGCGCGTCTCGGCGGCGCCGCTCGCCGTGAGCGCCGCGCAGCGATCACCTTCGCAGTCGAGGCTCCACGCGAGCGCAGAGCCGCCTTCCGGGGTCGCGAGCACGTCGGCTTGAGCGACGCTCAGATCGCGATCGAAGCGCAGAAATACGGGCCTCACCGGCGCACCCGCGCACGGCTCTGCCAGGCAAGCGGGGCTGGGCGCGAGCCACGCGAAGCCGTCGCGCGACGGGCGCGTTTCGGGCGCCTCGCCGCTGCGAACGTCGAGGGCCGGGCCACGGACGGCGACCGCGCTCAGATCGCGCGGGTCGCGAATCAGTGCAGTATGCACGCGTTTAGTCGCCACGTCGCGCGCGCGGGCGTCCTCCCAGAGCACGACCGCGCCTGCCTCGTTGCTCGCCAGTCCGACCAGCGCATGGCCTCCCTGTCCCGCATCGAGGAGCGTGATCTTCGAGGGCGCACCGCCGGGGGCGAGCGACGTGAGCGCGACCTCCGGATCGAGCCCGCCTCGATCGGTCCAACCGAAGACGAAGCTGTCGCCCGCGGGAGACGCGATGCGCGCGACGTCGAAATCGACGCCAACCACGTCTGCCGCCACGATTGTGGCCATTTCGCCGACCGCGCGCCCCTCCGCGTCGAGCCGGAGCCAGCCGAGCGAGCCTGTCGTTCGCGCGGCGACCGCCGGCTTGACTTTCGGCGACCGAAGCACGGCGACCCCCACGCCTGCATCGGCGCGCGTAGCCTGCCAGCCGACCACACCGCGCGCGATCGCTCCCGCCACCCCGCGCGGTTGGCCGCCGGCGCCGAGGCCGACCGCGAGCACGTTCGCGTCACCGCCCCGCGTCTGCTCGGCCCACACGCACACCGCGCCGGACGCGGTCGTCAGCACGTCACTCCACACGATGTCGTCGGCTGTCTGCGCGACAACCGAGGGCGCTGTGACGAGCGCGCCATCTGCCGCGACGGTGAGGACGGAGAGCGCCTCGCCTTTGTCTGTCAGCGAGGTCCACGCGATCACGTAGCGCTGGCCGGCCACGCGGCGCACGATCAGCGCGTTGGCGTCGGTGCCCACGCTGGCCACCGGCCTCGGGGGCGACAGCGCCTCGCCTCGGGCGCCGAGCGCGATCGTCATGACCGCGCGCGATCCGCTCCTGCCTCCGACGTAAGCGACCAGCCCGCCATCGCCCGACCACGCGAGATAAGGCCCTACCGCGCGATCGGTGAGCACGACCAGAGGCTCGGCCGCGATCGGCTGCGGCGACGCATCGGCGCCGGCGTCAGGAGCGGGCGGCGCCGCGGCCGAAGCGCCCACGACCGAAGATGCAGGCGGAGGCTTCGGACAACCGACGACGAGCGTGCACCCGGCGATGGCGGCGAGCGCTGCGATTGTGGACTTGCTCATTCAGCCGTCAGCTTGAAATGGCCGCCAGTGACATCGACAGTTCCGGCGCCGAGCGGGTCGGGAAACAGGCCGCTGCAGCACCCGGTCTGCTGCTTGACGTTCACCACGGCGGAGAACTGGTGATCGGTGAGAAAAATTTCGATCTGACAGGGCCCCGCAGCGACCGGCGCGATCGAAAATTCGATGCAGCTCGGGCCCGACGTCTGGACGCAAAGCGGCGACGCGCCGGCGCACGCGCTGCCGCTGAGCGAGACCGTGTTGGTCGGAGCCGCCATGCCCAGCGGAACGCGCACGAAGATGTTCCCGTCGACACAGTCGCACGACTGCACGGGCAGCGTGCACGCCCCGAGGGCCGCTGCGGCGATCGACAGCGTGACGGCCGAAAGGACCAAGCGAAGGCGCAACGCCCGAAAACCCTGCTCATTGCTCATGACTTCAACGTGTACCGCTGCGCGCGCCCCCACGCGACCCTGAAGTGGACGCGCGCAGTCGCGTGTACAATGGGCCGAGATGGACCCAACGTCGGAATTGTCGCAGTTGCTGAGGCCCGCTGGCGGCGGGCTGTACGTCGTGTCGACCGGCCGCGCCGAGCAGGAGGCGATGCAGAGAAAGCTGTATTGTGCACACAACGAGGCCGAGGTGACCGAGCGCTGGCTCGCCTCGCTCGAGAAGATCGCGCAGGCGCGCGTCGTCGTGCTGGGCATCCCGTCCGACGTTGGCGCTGGCTTCTTGCGGGGCGCCAACATCGGTCCTCAGGCGATCCGCGCGCACATGCTCGAAGAAGACCCCGATTACCCGGCCTGGTGCGAGGCCAGCGGCGTCGTCGACCTCGGTGACGTGCGCGTGGTACCGCAGCTGCTTCACGACGAGATGCTCGCGCCCGCGCAAATCGACGCCTCGCGGCGCGCGCTCTACGGCGACACGCCCGACCGCGCGATGCCGGTATCGCCGCTGTCGATCGCCGAACGCGCCCTTGATCTCGTGCTCGCGCGAAATCCGCAGGTCAAGCCGTTCATGCTCGGCGGCGATCACTCCTGCGCGTGGCCGGTCACCGCCGCGCTGTTTCGCGCGCGCCCGGGCTTCGGCATCGTGCAAATCGACGCACACACCGATTTGCTTGCCGAGCGACTTGGGGTCCGCATCTGCTTCGCGACCTGGTCCCATCATGCCAACCTTCTCATCGGCGGTCAGGGACGAATGACGCAGGTGGGCATCCGGGCCACGCGCCACCCTCGCGCCCACTGGGAGTCGACCGCAGGCGTGCGGCAATTTTGGTCAAGCGAATGCGTGGCCGACGAGGCGCGCGCGATCGACGACATCGTCGCGCACGTGAAGAGCACCGGCGTGCGCGGCGTCTACTTCTCCAATGACATCGACGGCACCGATGAGCGCTGGGCAGACGCGACCGGCACTCCGGAGCCGGGCGGCCTGAGCGTCGATTTCGTGAGCGAACTCATCGATCGCCTCGGCCGCGAAGTGGGCCTCGTCGCCGGTGACGTCGTAGAGGTCGCGCCCCCCATCGCGCGAACGCAGGGAGGCGCCGCCGTCACGCTGAGCACCGCCACGCGCTACATGCGCCGCACGCTCGCTGCTCTCGTCTCGTAGCGGCCGCTTACTTGCAGTCGATCTCGCCGGCGAGCACGTGGCAGCCCCCGACGCAGGACCGCGAAAACGCCATCTTGCCCGAGCGGCACGTCAGCATCGCGAGTTTGTCACCCGAGCACGAGGCATCGCCCTCGATGTGGCACGCGTCCCCGAGGCCGGCCACCGAGTCGTCGCACGCGATTTTGTTGCCCTGCTTGCGACATCCCAACCCGCCGCGGCACAGCTGGTGCGCGACCATCACCCCGGCTTTGCACTCGAGCGTGGAGGCCCGATCGCCCGAGCAGGCGAGATCGCCCTCGGGTTGGCACGCGGCCCCCGGCTCGGAAACGCTGTCATCGCAGTTGACCTCTTTGGCCGTCACGACGCAGCCGCCCGGTCCCAAACAGCGGTCGACGGGAGCCCACCGTTTCGCGACGCACTTCAGTGCCGTCTTCTTGTCGACGCTGCAGGCGTAGTCGTCACTGGCGGGATCGCAGAACTCACCCGATTCATACCCCTCGTTGCTGCAGTCGACGTCGCCGCCGGAGGTCGTGCACCCCGTCGGCCCGCGGCACGCGAGCGACTCCCAGCGACCGTCGACGCAGACGAGCGCGGACGTTTTGTCGGTACATCGCTGGCGCCCGTCTACCTTGCAATCGTCGCCGGCCCTGGTCTGCCTGCACGCGGGCGCGCTCGCGACGAGCGCGACGCAAATCATGCTGAAAAACCGACCGGTCGACATGCCTGCGCTCCTGCTTGTCGCGACAATAGACGATGCGGCGGCGACGAGGCGCGGATTTGCAGCGGCCGCGCGGCTATCTCCCGAGCTTCTTCGCGAGCTCGCCGGAGCGATCGAGCGCGTGGAGCTCGTCGGAACCCCCGACGGGCTCGCCTTTGATGAACACCTGCGGAACGGTGCGCTTTCCCGTGGTCTCGACGAGCCAGGCACGCTTGGCCGGGTCGGCGCTGATGTCGACCTCGTCGTAGGCGATGCCGCGCTTGTCGAGCAGCGACTTGGCGCGCGTGCAGTAGGGGCAGTAATCGGTAGTGTAGACGACGACGTCAGCGTTCATGGCGCGTGATCGTGCGGCTTCGGCAGCGTTTGGCAAGTGCTAGTATCGCGATCCCCATGCCGGCCGAGCAAACCATCCACCTTGAAAAGTATTCGCCCGAAGCGCGGGCCCTCGTCGCGAGCGCCCAGTCGCTGGCCGACGAGCGAAAGCACGCTCAAGTCGAGCCGGTGCACCTGCTCGCGCGCGCGCTCGACCGCGATCGCGGGTCGGCCGACGTGTTTCGAAAGGCCGGTGCCGAGCCCGCAGACGTCGCCGTCGAGGCCGAGGCAGCGCTCGGGCGCATCGCGAAATCGAGCGGAGCTCTCGCCTATTTGTCGAACGCGATGCTCGATTTGCTCGCGCGGGCTGAAAAGGAGGCCGCAGGAGGCGCGGTCGGCGTCGAGCAGCTGCTCAACGCGCTCTCGCAGGAAATCCGCGGGTCAGCGGCGATCGTGCTCCAGGCGTTCGCGCTGGGTCCAGGCTCGCTCAGGCCGCACATGTCTGCGCTGCGCAACGCGACGCGCGAAGTCGCCGCGGCGTCCACCACGGCGGCAGGCCAGGCGTCGCCGTTCGTGCGCGACCTCATCGCGCGCAGCAAAGACGGCACGTACATCGGTCGCGAAGTCGAGGTGCGACGGCTACAGCAGATTCTCGAGCGTCGCCAAAAAAACCACCCGCTGCTCGTGGGCGAAGCGGGCGTCGGAAAGCAGTCGATCATCGGCGCGCTCGCGAGCCAAATCGCGGCGCGCGAAGTGCCCGACAACCTCGCCGACATGGCCATCGTCGAGCTCGAGATCGGCTCTCTCGTCGCGGGCGCCAAGCTCCGCGGTGAGGTCGAGGAGCGTCTCAAGCAAGCGCTCGCGCAGCTCAAATCAGCGCCCGGCGGCCGCGAGACGATATTGTACATCAACGGCATCGAGTCGCTGTTCGGGCAGGGCTCCGTCGGCAGCGGCGTCGGCGATCTGCTGCGGCCCATGCTCGCGCGGGGCGACGTGCGCATGCTCGCGACGACGTCACCCGAAGGGCTTCGAAAGCTCCAGGAGAAAGACGCGGGACTGCTGCGTCACTTCACCATTCTCACGATAGATCCGCCCAGCGCCGACCTCGCAATTGAAATCTTGCGCGGCATCGCGACCCGCTACGAAGAGCACCACCACGTGCGCATCGGCGATCCGGCGATCGTCGCATCGGTGCGGCTCGCCAAACGCTACATTCAAGACCGCGCCCTGCCCGACAGCGCGGTCGACCTGCTCGACGAGGCGGCGGCGCGCAAGCGCGTCGAGATCGACGGCGTGCCTGCTGCGGTCGACACCGCGATCCGGCGGCTGTCGTCGCTCAAAGCGCAGCGCGCCTCGGTCACCGGCGACGACGACGCGATGAGCCGAAAGACCCGCGAGCGCATCGACGCGGAGATCGCGGCGCTCGCGCCGAAGGTCAGCGACATGCGCGCGAAGATGGACGCGCAACGCAGCCTGTCGCGCGCACTTTCAGCCGCGCGCGCTGCGCTGTCAGAGGTGCAAAAAAACATCGATATCGCCCGCGAAAAAAAGGATTTTGCCCGCCTCGGGGAGCTCGAGCACAAGGCGCTGCCCGACGCGACCGCGCTGCTCGAAAAATCTTCCGCCGCGTTCTCGACCGCCGATCTCGCCGAGCAGAACAACATCGTCGGCGAGCAGGACGTGGCCACGGTACTCGGCGACTGGACCGGCATCCCCGTGGCGAAGATGCTCGAGAGCGAGGCCGAGAAGCTGCTCAAGATGGAGGAGCGCCTGGGCAAACGCGTCGTCGGTCAGAACGAAGCCGTGCGCGCCGTTTCGAGAGCGGTTCGCAGAGGGCGCGTGGGCCTGCGCGACCCCGGAAAGCCCATCGGCAGCTTCCTTTTTCTGGGTCCGAGCGGGGTGGGCAAGACAGAGCTCGCCAAGGCGCTCGCCGAGTTTTTGTTCGACGATGAGCAGTCGCTCACGCGGCTCGACATGAGCGAGTTCATGGAAAAACACATGGCCCAGCGCCTCGTCGGCGCGCCGCCCGGATACGTCGACAGCGAGGAAGGCGGGTTTCTCACCGAAGCCGTCCGAAGGAAACCCTACAGCGTGCTGCTGTTCGACGAGGTCGAAAAGGCCCACGCCGACGTGTTCAACTTGATGCTGCAGGTGCTCGACGACGGCCGCCTCACCGACGGACGCGGCAGGCTCGCTGACTTTTCGAACACGGTCGTCATCATGACGAGCAACATCGGAAGCCAGCGAATTCTCGACGCCGACATCAAGATGTTCGACACCGAAGAAGGGTGCGAGGCGATGCGCGAGGTGCTGCGCGATGAGCTCAAGACGTTCCTGCGTCCCGAGTTTCTCAATCGCATCGACGACGTCGTCGTGTTTCGGCCGCTCACCAAGCGCGACCTGCGCGGCATCGTCGACATTCAGCTCAAGCGGCTCGGCAAGCTCGTGGCCGATCGCGAGCTTTCACTCGAGCTGAGCGAGGCCGCCAAGATGGCGCTCGTCGACATGTCCTACGAGCCCGGCTTCGGGGCCCGTCCGCTGAAGCGATCCATTTTGAAGAAGCTCCAGGACCCGCTCGCCGAGGAGATCCTCGCGGGCGGCTACGCGGCGGGCGCCGTCGTAAAGGTCGACGTGAGCGGCGAGACGTTCGTGTTCTCGAAGGGATGACGACCATGAGACCCGCCAGCGCCCTGATCGAGGCCCTTGGGCTCGCGCCGCATCCCGAGGGCGGATTTTTTCGCGAACTCTACCGCGATCCGGCAACCGCCCCGCACCCCGCGAGCGGCGAGCCGCGATCATGTGTAACTTGCATCTATTTTCTGCTCGAGCGGGGAACCTTTTCGGCACTGCACAGGGTCGCTCAGACTGAAATCTGGCACCACCTCGACGGCGGCCCGCTCGAAATCGCGACCCTGTCCGACGCTGGCGCGGCTGCGAGAGTGACGCTCGGCAAGCACATCGAAGCCGCAGAGGTGCTTCAGTACGTCGTGCCCGCCGGGGTCTGGCAGGCGGCGGCCCCGACGGCCGACTGGGCGCTTGTGGGCTGCACGGTCGCCCCAGGCTTCGATTTTGCCGACTTCGAGATGCCCGGCCGGGCTGAGCTGCTCGCCTTGTTCCCGCGCGAGGCGGCCCTGATCGAGCAATTTACCCGCTGAGCCGCTCGTAGATCCGGTCGATCTCTTGACCTGTTGGCCGTCGTTGCTAGGTTATAGTGAGAAGTTCCCGACCTGACCTCGGAGGGTCTGCATGCTGCCTCCCTTCATCATTGAGCAGATCCGAAAACGCGAACAGGAAGACAAGTGGCGCCACGAGCAGCCGCGGGTCGAGATTCAACCTGACGCGCCCTATCGTAGACCCCGTCCCGAAGAGGCCGAGCCGGCCGCCGAGCGCGGCGTGCTGATCCTCGAACTGCTCTAATCGCCACCTCGGCCCCCGCAAACCGCTGCGTCTTTCGCGGGCCACCGCGTAAAGCGCCCTCGACACCCCGCGCCGCGCTTACTAGCTTCCGCGCGCTTCGCATGCTTCTACGCGCCCGAATCCTCGGCCTCACGGCTACCGCTGCCCTCGCGCTCGGCGCGATCGCGGCGGGCACTGCGTCCTGTTACTCGGCAGGCGGCGGTCAGGCGCCTCCGCTGAGCAGCTTCTATTTTCCCGTCGCGCTGGCGGTCTCCGAGCACGGCAACGTGCTCTACGCGGCCAACAGCGACTTCGACCTGCAGTGGAACGGCGGCACGCTCCAAGCCTACGATCTTCACGCCATTCGGCGCGATGTCGTGCGCACGATCGCCAACCCGAACGACCCGAACGTGCCGTACCTCACGTCGCCCACGTCGACGAACGCCGACTTCGACTGCGCGCACAACGCGCCCACCGGTCGACCCGACGATCCCTCGCGAACGCAGCCCGCGGGCTGGACATGCGCGCCCCCGGTCGACCCCTCGCGCTACTTCCGCGACGCGGTCATCATTGGCGCGTTTGCCACGGATCTCAGGCGCGTCACGCAGCGCGACAGCAGCGGAAACGCTGTAAAAGACAGGCTTTTCATGCCGGTCCGGGGCGACGCCTCACTCACGTGGGCGGACATCGACGTCGACCTCGACGCTCCCCCCCCCGACGACCTGGCAGCCGCCCGCAACTACCCGGGACTGTCCCTGCAGTGCGGGCGCACGGGCGAGGGTCGCTGCGACGACGCCCACCACGCCGGCAACACCGGCAGTGAGCCGGGCAACACGCGCGGCGTCACCATGCCGGGCGAGCCGTTCGGACTGGCAGTCTCCGACGACGCGACGAGCCTCGTCATCACGCACCAGTCCGACACCAAGGCCAGTCTGTTCTCCACCGGCCTCGCGGCCCCGAGCGACGACCCGAACGCGCAGTCGCCGAGCGGCGTAACCACTCCGTCGATTCAGTTCGTGCTCGACGGACTCCCGGCCGGCGGCGTCGGCATTGCGAGCATCCCTCACGACCCCGACGCCTATCAACAGTGCGTTGGCTCCGCGGCCCCCTGCGCGGCGGCGCCTCGGCCCGCCTTCCTCGAAGCGAGCCGGTCCTCTACGCAGATCTCCATGCTGCGCTACTACGACGACCAGGCGCCGGGCCTCAGCGGCGGAGCCGGAGCCACGTCCTCGCTCTTGCGCCCCTTCCTCATCAACGAGGCGAATTTCAGACTCGGCAGCAACGCCGGCGGAACCGACTCTCGCGGCATCGTAATCGATCCGAGTCCGCGCATCCGCTGCAAAGCGGCCGTGGCGCCCGCCGACCCGGCCGCGAGTCCGCCGCGCACCGCAGGCGACGTTCAGGCCGACCTCATCGCGTGCGCCCGCACCCCCTCGCGCGTGTTCATCACCAACCGCACCCCGTCGTCGCTCGTCGTCGGAACGGTAGGCGAGTCGGGCTCGAGCACGAGCACCGTCTACAACGCGGACGTGCTCAACGTGAGCTCGAACCTCCCGCTGCCGAGCGGCCCGTCGCGGCTGTATCTGGCGCCGATCGTCGACAAGAACGGCAACTACGCGCTGCGCGTGTTCGTCGTCTGTTACGACGCGAGTCAGATCCTCGTCTACGATCCCGACGCCGGGGCGCTCGAGGGAATCTTGCGCGTCGGGCGCGGTCCGTTCGCGCTCGCGTTCGACCCGTTCTCGGTCGAGGACGCGGCGCTCGGGCGCCACGTGGCAGCCGACCCGCGGCAGGCGCCCGATCCTGGCGTGCTGCGCTACCGCTTTGCCTACCTCGCGAGCTTCACCGACTCGTTTTTGCAGGTCCTCGATCTCGACGCGTCGCGCACCGACAAGTCTTCATTCGAGACCATCGTCTTCAGGCTCGGCGCCCCTACTGCGCCGAAGGGATCGTGATGACCGTCAAGCGCGTGGCGACGAAGCGGGCCTCCGTCGCAGTGGGCGCGATCGCGATGCTCACGCTCGGCGCGGCCATCGCTGAAACGAGCTGCACGACCACCACCACCGCGGTTCAGGTGCGCACCTTCGAGCGCGCGCAGCGGGTCGATGTAGTGTGCATGCGCGTCCTCGGCGACGACGGGTTCCCAACGCCGCCGACGCCTGCGCTCGAGCAAAACTGCGCGCCCGTGGCCGCGGGGCAAACGGGAGCGCTGCTGCCCTATCACCTGTTTGCCGTGGTCACCCAGTCGCTGCGGGGTGAGCTCGCCGTGGTCGATCTCACCGCAGGAGTCGTGGTCGATGTGTCGTCGACGAGCCCAGGGGTGAACTTCCTGCCGGTGGGGCAGCTCCCCACCGACGTCGCCGCCGCCCCCGACGGACGAATGGTCTTCGTTGGGTCGGCCGAGGTCGGAAAGAGCGCAATTTACGCCATTCCGAGCGTAGACCTCATCGGCGACTCGCAGCGCCTGTCGATCGCCGATTACGAAAAGGCAGGACGGCTCGACGCGGGCCCGCTGCTCATGCCCGTCGCGCCGTCCATTGCTGCGTGGCCGGCGTGCCTGCTTCCGCAGGCCCCCTCCAGCGTGACCGTGATGACGCGCGGCAGCGGCGGTGATGCAGGCGTCGCCGCCGCCGACTACCAGGTCGTCGCGCTGCTTCCGGGCAGCGCCACCGACTCGGCAAAACTCGTCACGATCGATCCGGCCGCGTTCGCCGACGGGCGCATCGGTCCAGGCTCGCTCACGCCCTGCCCGATCTCGAACATCATCGAGCTCGGCGATCAGGTCCCGCCGAGCTGGGTCGCCGGCCCAACGTGGCCCAACGGTCTTCCCTACGTCGACGGCGGCGTCGACCTCTCCGCGCCGCTCGCCGACGACGCGGGTGCGCGCCTGCCGTCCGGGCTCGGCTGTGACGGCGGTGATGCCGGCGCACGCGATCTGCGGCGCACGCCGGGAACGCACGCGCACGGTTCGTCGCTCGCCGTCGCCGGCACGACGCTCTACGTCGGTGACGACGCGCTTCCGATCATCCACGTCATCGACGCGAGCAACCCGGCCGCCATGCGCGAGCTGGCGCCGCTGGTCGTGTCGAGCGCCCTCGAGCCTGCGCGCGTAGTGACCGTAAAGTCGATCGCGATCAGCCCGACGACCCGCGACTACAAGCGTTTTCTGTATGCCATCGACCGCGACGGCGGCGGTCTGATCGTCTACGACGTGACCGATCCCGCGACGTCACCGCGTTCGCCGCTCTCGAAGCCGAACGCCGAGATCAACCCGTTTCAGCCGCCCGATCGCATACTTTTCAATACGCCTATCGCGGCGATTTCGTTCGTGCGCCACGATTTCCCGTTCACGGCCGCGGGCGCGACGACCGCTCTCACGGGCGCGCTCTGCACCCCCAACCCTTCGGCCGGCGCCGATGATCCGGGCCTGAACTACCGCGCGAGCGCCTCGGGCGTTGCTGCGTTGCTCGGTCCTGCGCGACTGCGCGGCGTCTTCGCGATGGCGACGCTGACCAACGGGCAAGTGGCGACGATCGACGTCGATGACTGGGACGCCCCGTGCCGGCGCCCCTCGTACCTCGACGCGAAACCCCGCGGCAACGTGTCGACGGCTGGCGTGCAGACCGACGGCTATGGCGATCTCGCGATCGCGCAGGTCTCCGGGGCGGGCCCTTACGAGGCTCCCGCGGCCATCGACGCGAGCGGCATCGATCAGTCGACCGGCGAGTGGTTTTTCCCTGTGAGCCAGCCGCATCGCGCGCGCTCCGCCTACCTGCTTCGCAAAGACGCGACCGCGGGCGTGCACGTGCCCAACGTGCTCGGAACCCCGCAGCTGTACGTGAGCAACGCGCTCGCGAGCTCGAACACCAAAGACGCAGTGCTGCGGCCGGCGCGCGATACGCGCTACCAGGATCCGTTCAAGCCCGGCGGCGTCGACGCCGCCAGCGGCGTACGCCTGAGCTTCGACGACCCCGAAGTGCACGTCGATCAGGACTGGTCGGTCGTATTCGAGGGGCTCATTCCTGGCTTCGACGGCATCGCGGCCACGCTCTCCGGAACCGACTATTCCACGCTGACGCTCGGGGTGCCGACCGGCAACGTGTGCAGGCGAGGCGTCGAAGATGCGCGCGTGGGAAGCCAACGCTTCGAGGCGATCACGGCCGAAGATCCGACCGCCCTGCCGGCCGGATCCGCCGCGCGCCTCGGCGACTACGTCCAGCTTGTCGACGAAGTTCTCGCGTCGACCGATCCGTACTGGTCGCTTCCCAATTCGTGTTGGGACGGCATCGAGAACGTGTCCACGGCTGCGCAGCGCGCGTCGGTATGCGCCCAGTATTTCGGCCCCGCGGCGCAGTTCAGCCCCGCGCGCGACCTCCCGGTCCTCGAGGCGTATGACGACCACCTCGTCGTCGGACAATTCGCCTACCGCGACCCAAAATCACCGAACCCGCAGGGCCACAGCATCGCGCCCGCGGCCAACAGCAAGGTGATGCGGCTCGCGCAGTGCTGCTTCCACAATCAGGCACATTTCAAGGTGCGCGCCGGCGGCGAGTGGGTCGCCTCCGGCTCGGTGACCGGGTATCTGAGCCACGTCGTAGCCGACGCGGCGACCGGCGCCTGCGCGCTGTCTTGCGAGCGCCGCGAAACGCTGCTGTCGTCGCGCATGGTCGAAGTGCTGGGCACCGATGTCACGCGCAACAGCGCGCGCGCACTCCGCAATCCGTTCTTTTCGGCGTGGATGAAGGTGTCGGCCGTGCCGAGCGCGAGCAAGCCCGAAGAGGCTGCACTCTACACGTTCTCGGAGCGCGACGCGGCCTGGAAATTCAGCGCGCGCGGCGGCTTCGTGCCGCAGACCGTCAACCTCGCCTCCACGACGCTCGCGGTGCTTCCGCAGTCGATGCGGTTCATCGAGTCGCTCGGCCAGATGGCAGTCGTCGACGGCGCGTCGCAGGGCCTCATCCTCATCGACCTAAGCACCGTGGCGATCGGCCACACCCCGTATTTCTGAGCGGATCGCTGGGCGATGGCGAGCCCCAAAGGTGAGGGAAAAGCCACAGGCGCGGCCACGCCCGTCATGCGCCAGTACCTCGCGGCGAAGGTCGATCACCCCGACGCGCTCGTGTTCTTCCGCCTCGGCGACTTCTACGAGCTGTTCTTCGAAGACGCGGTGATCGCCGCCCGCGCGCTCGACCTCACGCTCACGAGTCGGAACAAGAACGACGTTCAGCCCATTCCGATGGCCGGCGTGCCCTACCACGCCGCGAGCGCCTACATTCAGCGACTGCTCGAGCAGGGCTTTCAAGTCGCCATCGCCGAGCAGATGGCCGATCCGTCGAAGACGAAAGGCATCGTCCCGCGGCAGGTCGTTCGTGTGGTGTCGCCCGGCATCGCGTACGACGACGCGAACCTCGACGCGAAACAGAACCACTACCTCGCTGCGCTCGAAGTCGACGGCGGCAACATTGGACTCGCTGCCCTCGATTTGTCGACCGGCGACCTCATGGCCTGCGAGGCGACCGACGTGCCGAGCGCCGCCGCTGAGTTGCTCAGGCTCGATCCGCGCGAGCTGCTGATCGGGCCAGACGCCGCCGCGGCCAGCCTCGACTTGCGGGCCGCGCGGCCCCGGCTCACTGTGCGCCAGGCGGGCGCACTGCCTGAGGGGGAGGCCACCATTTTGGGTAGGGCCCTTGGCGCAGGAGAAGCAGAGCGGACGTGCCCTTCTGCTGCTGCGCGCAGAGCCGCAGCCAGATGCGTGCATTTTGCATCCATTGCAGAGGCCGGCCGACAGCTGCCCGTGACCCGCCTTGTTGGCTACGAGCTGGGCGGCGCGCTCGAGCTCGATCCGGCGACGCAGCAGCACCTCGAGCTCGTGCGCACCTTCGCAGGCGAATCGAAGGGCTCCCTCCTCGCCCAGCTCGACGCCACAAAAACGGCGCCCGGGGCGCGGCTCCTCCGGCGGCGACTTCTCGCGCCCATCACCGACGTAGCGGCGATTCGCAGGCGCCTCGATGCCGTCGAGCTGATGGTCACGAACCCCGCCATGCGCGATGAGCTGCGCGAACGTTTCGGCGACATGCGCGATCTGGAGCGGCTCACGATCAAGCTCATGCTCGCGCGAGCCACGCCTCGCGATCTCGCCGCCCTGCGCGAGTCGCTCCGCGAGCTGCCCGCCGTCGCCCGGTCGCTCGACTCGTGCCCGGATCGCGGCGCGCGGGAGGCGCTCGGGCTGCTCGCCGAGGAGCCGTGGCTCGACCTGTGCGAAGACGTCACGCGTGCTCTTGAGCGCGAGCTCGCGGACGATCCGCCCATCCGCACATCGGACGGAGGCGCCGTCAAAAGCGGATTCGATCCCGAGCTCGACGAGGCCCGGGCGTTGCAGAACGACGGCCAGAAACTCATGGCGGAGCTCGAAGCCCAGCTTCGGGAGACGACGTCCATCGCGAGCCTCAAGCTCCGCTACACGCGCGTGTTCGGCTGGTACATCGAGGTCACCCGCTCGCACACCGCGAAGGTGCCGGCGTCGTGGCGACGCAAGCAGACGGTGGCGACGGGCGAGCGCTACACGACCGACGCGCTCGACGGACTCGCCGACAAACTGGCGCACGCCGAGGAGCGCGGAATCGCGCGCGAAGCGCAGCTGTTTGACGCGCTCGTGGCCAAGCTCGCAGCGCACGCCGAACGCCTGCGAAAAGTGGCGGCGCGCATCGCCGAGCTCGACGTCGCGACGGCGCTCGCCTTCGTCGCGCACCGACACGACTACTGTCGACCCGACGTCGACGACAGCGCGCGTCTGTCGATTGTAGACGGCCGTCATGCGGTCGTCGAGCGGCTGGCGGCGGAAGGGCGCTTCGTGCCGAACGACGTGCACCTCGACGCATCTCCGGGCGCGACCGAGGCCCGACTCTGGCTCGTCACCGGCCCGAACATGGCCGGAAAGTCGACGCTCATGAGGCAGGTCGCGCTCATCGTGATCATGGCGCAAATGGGCTCTTTTGTGCCCGCAAAGCGCGCGACCGTCGGCGTGGTCGATCGCGTGCTGTCGCGCGTGGGCGCGAGCGACAACCTCGCGGGCGGCGAGAGCACGTTCATGGTCGAAATGAAGGAGACCGCCAATGTGCTGCGCCGCGCGACGCGGCGGTCGCTCGTGGTGCTCGATGAAATCGGCCGAGGCACCAGCACCTACGACGGCCTCGCGATCGCGTGGGCGGTCGCCGAGCACTTGCACGACGCGCCCGGCTGCCGGGCGCTGTTCGCGACGCACTATCACGAGCTCACCGAGCTCGCGAAGACGAAGCCCGGCTGCGACAACTGGAGCGTGTCGGCGCGCGAGCACGAGGGCAACATCATTTTCTTGCACAAGCTCGCGCACGGCGCCGCGTCGCGCAGCTTCGGCATCGCCTGCGCGAGGCTGGCGGGTGTGCCCGAGGCCGTGCTGGCCCGCGCGCGGGTGATGCTCGAATCCCTCGAACAGGACAGCCCCTCGAGGGCGCGCGACGGCAGGCCGCAGCTCGACCTTTTCGCGCCACCGAAGCAAAATCCGGTGCTCGAGCTGCTTCGAAATCTCGATCCCGACAGGCTCACCCCGCTCGAAGCGCTCACGCTCGTAACGCAGCTGAAAAAGCAGCTCCAGTGACGGCGACCGAGGCCTCTCGTAGTCGCGCCGGAGGCTATGCGTTCGTGGCGATCGCCGCCTCGTCGTGGGGCATGTGGCCGCTGCTCCTCAAGCGGGCCGAGTCGTTCGGAGGGCTCGATCCTGCCTTCGAGTCGCTGGTGGTCATGATCGCCATCACGGCGTCGGCGGCCCCGCTGCTGCTGCGCGATCGGTACCCCGAGCGCGCGACGAAGAAGCAGTGGATCGGCATCGCGTGGCTGGGCGTGGGTGACGCCCTCAACGTCGTGTTGTTCTTCGGCGCGTATCAGGCCACCAGCGTCGCGATCGCGGTCATTACGCACTATCTCACACCGATTTTCGTCGCCATCGCCGCGCCGCTGCTGCTGCGCGAGCGCGCGCGCGGACGCACCTACGCGGCCGCCGCCATCGGGTTCGCGGGCCTCGTCGTGATGCTACGCCCGTGGGCTGCCGATCGCGGCGCAAACGACGCCATGGGCGCGGCGCTTGGCGCGGGGAGCGCGGTTTTCTACGCCTCGAACGTGATCGTCAACAAGCGATTGTCGCGCACCTTCTCAGGCGCCGAGCTGATGTTTTATCACGGCCTGTTCGCCTTGCCGCTGCTCGCCCTGTTCGTACCTTCCGGCGCGTGGTCGCACGTCGACGCCCGCGCCATGGCGTGGCTGGTGGGCGGATCGCTCGGCCCGGGCGCGCTGAGCGGCCTGCTGTTCACGTGGGGCCTGCGCCGCATCCCGGCCAGCCACGCCTCGACGCTGACCCTCCTCGAGCCCCTCGTCGCCGTCGTCGTCGCGGCGGTCGCGCTGGGCCAAAGCGTGCAGCCTGCAACCGTGATCGGCGGCGCGATTATCTTGCTGGCCACGATCGCGACGATCGCGAAATAGGCCTAAAATGCGGGCTCTGCCGCAGTTTTCGACCTTGCCCGCTTCGACGTGCCCGCGGCGCGCGGCTACGATCGTCGCATGCAGCTCCGAGCGGTGCGACAGGTATGGCTGGCGATGGTCCTCGGCGTCGCCGGGTGCTCGGCAGCGCAGGACGCAACCCCGGGCGCCGACGCAGGCGCGCTCGCCGACGCAAGCGCGCTCGCCGACGCGACCCGCCCGCCTCCCCCTGTCGCCGCCCCCTGGGGAATCGACACGCGGCCCGCAAACCTCACGTGCGTCGCGCCAAACAGGCCTCCCAGCGACGCCGCAGTAAAGCTCGTCCGCGCGTTTGCACCTGTCACGCTGGCGCAGCCGATGCATCTGGCCGCAATCCCCGGCGACAGCTCGCGCCTGTTCGTCGCGCAGCGCGCAGGCACGGTCGTGTCGTTTTCAACTTCCGCGCCCGGGGCAACGCCCACCACCGTGCTGACCGTGCCGCGACCGGTCAACACCGCCGGCGAGGGAGGGCTCCTCGGCTTCGCGTTTCACCCCAATTTTGCGACCAACGGACAGCTGTTTCTCTCGTTCACCACCACGGGAGGCGCGACGGGCATGCGGTCGGTGATCGCGCGCATGACCAGCACCGATCACGGCGCTTCGTTCGCCGCGAGCACGTACGCAGAAATCGTGGGGCCATTCGAACAGCCCTTCACCAATCACAACGGCGGCGACCTGCACTTCGGACCGCTCGACGGCTACCTGTATGCATCGTTCGGAGACGGCGGATCCGCCGGAGACCCGCTCGGACACGGACAAAACACGAATTTGTTCTTTTCAAAGATTCTGCGCATCGACGTCGACCATCCGTCCGGAGGACGCGCCTACGGAATACCGACTTCGAATCCATTTTCGAGCGGCGGCGGAGAGCCTGCGACCTTCGCGTTCGGCCTTCGAAACCCGTTTCGTTTCAGCATCGATCGGGCCACCGGGCAGGTCTGGGCAGGCGACGTCGGTCAGGATAAATGGGAGGAGATCGACCGTATCGCGCTCGGGGGAAACTACGGATGGAGCCAGCGGGAGGGCAAGCACTGTTACAAGCCGATGACCAACTGCCAAACGGCCGGGCTTATCGACCCGGTGTGGGAATACGATCACACACAGGGACAATCGATGACCGGCGGCGTGGTGTATCGGGGCTCCAGCCTTGCGTCGATGGTTGGGAGATACGTCTTTGGCGACTACCAGACAGGCCGCGTGTGGTACCTCACAGACGGCGGAGCCTCCGGGTGGTCTGCGACCGAGGTCAGCGACAGGGGCGGAGGGTCCGGTTGGGTGGCGTTCGGAGAAGACGCCGCGGGCGAAGTGTTCGCTGTCTCGATCAACAACGGCGGCATCTACCAACTGGTCGCCGCGGGCGCTCCGACGTCGTCGAATTTCCCGGCCACGTTGAAAGCAACCGGCTGCGTCGACCCCACCGATGCGACGAAGCCGTCCGCCGGGATGATCCCCTTCGAGCCAGTGTCTCAGCTGTGGAGCGACGGCGCGCAGAAGGGGCGCTATTTTGCCATTCCCGAGGGCTCGCATATCTCGATTCTGCCCTCAGGGCATTTCGACTTTCCGGTCGGATCGGTGATGGTCAAGAGCTTCGCGATCGGCGGCAAGCTCATCGAGACGAGGTTGCTTACGCGACATACCGACGGCGGATGGGCCGGCTATTCGTACAAGTGGAACGCCTCGCAGACCGACGCGAATCTGCTGCTGGCAAACGAGACCGATCCGGTCGGCGCACAGAATTGGTACTTCCCAAGCAGAGCCGAGTGCAGCCGATGCCACACCTCGGCGGCGGGCTCCACGCTCGGCCCCGAAGTGCTTCAGCTCAACTCGAATTACGTGTATCCCACAACCAATCGAAATTCGAACCAGCTCGCGACGCTGGATCACATTGGCGTGCTGAGCGCCCCGCTACCGGCGCCGGAGCAGCTCCCCGCGATGCCCGCCGTCGCCGGCGCAGCGCCGCTGGAGTCCCGCGCGCGGGCCTACCTTCACGCCAACTGCTCCGGATGCCACCGGCCCGAGGGCGGCGGCGGAGGCAACCTCGACCTGCGCTACGATACGAAGCTCTCGGCGACGGCCATGTGCGGCCTGCCGCAGGCGGGCGATCTGGCAATCACCGGAGCGAGGATCGTCGCCCCGGGGGATCCGGCGCGCTCGGTGCTGCTCGCGCGCATGCGGCGACTCGACTCGCTGCGCATGCCTCCGCTCGGATCGGCGCTGGTCGACACCGTGGGCACCGGCGTCATCGAACAGTGGATTCAAAGCCTCGCGCAGTGCCCGTAGGCACGCGGCGCGCGCGCCGGATCGCCGCCTGAGCACGTCAACGGGCGCTGCGGGTCGAGCCCGGATCGAGGAACGTGGCGCCCTCGACGCGCACCACGCCCGACTCGACCGGCAATCCCAGATCGACAGCGGCGCGGCTCGCCCCCTGATCGCGCAGGGCCTCCTCGGCCACCTCGCGGTAGGCGCGCAGCTTCTCTTCACTGCCCAGGATCACGTCGACATGGCGCAGGCGCGTGCCGCCGAGGACCAGGTGCCAGCGCAGCGCGCTCATCATCGCGTTGGCGCACGTCTCGATCGTGACCCGCGCCAGCCCCGTTCCGAGCGCCGGCATGGCGAGGGTGCGCGCCCCCACCTCATCGCCGAGCAGAAGCGCGCGCTGCATGGCGCGCCCGATGCACGAGGCCTCGTTCCATGCGCTGACCGCGTGCACAACGTGCTTGGCTTCGAGGGCGCCCGCCGTGGTGACGACGCACGTCCCGAGAGGTCGCTCTCCCCCTTCCCGCGCCTGCTCCTCGATGACGTCACCGCCGCGCCGCCGGAGCGCATCGGCCGACCCCGTGCGCATTTTCATCTCGTAGTTCGCGCTGCTGACGATCACGTCGGCCGCCGCGTCCGCGAGATCGCCCACACGAAGCGAGACAGCGCAGTCACCGACGCGAAAGCTGTTGCGATCGAGCCACGTGAACGCCACGCGTTGTGCCCCCGCGAGCGCGGCTTCGAGCACTCCGAACTCCCGCCCGGGCTCGGCGGCGTCGGCCGGACGCAGCGAGGGATCCTTGGCGAGCATGGAGCGCAACAAGTGCTGAAAATAGGCCTCAGCGCTCGAAGTCGGCGGCGGCATCGAGGGCGGCGCGTCGACGTCGAGCAGCTCGCCCAGGCTCGCGAACGGCGGCTGCCCGTAGCGAAGGTCGCACGCGGTCGCCCCTGCCCCCCACACGTCCGAGCGCCTGCTGAACTCGCCGCGCGCGAGCTGCTCGGGCGCCATGAAGCGCAGGGTGCCCCCGAGCTCCGATTCGCACTCGTTGCCGCGCACGGCGATGCCGAAATCACCGAGCCTGACGCCCGACTCGGGCGAGCCGAAGAGATTCGAGGGTTTAACGTCGCGATGAACAACGCCAGCCTGATGCGCGGCGTGAAGCGCCTCGCACGTCTGACGCATGCATTGTGCAACGAACCAGAGCGGCAGGCCCACGCCGAGCGAAGCGCGTCTGCGCCGATCGAGCTCCGCGAGATCGATGCCGTCGACGTACTCCTCGACGAGGTAGTGAACGCCCTCGTGAACGCCCGCGTCGATCGCGCGCACCACGCGGGGATTGGTGATGCGCGCCATCAAGCGAGCCTCCTCGAGCACCCGCGAGAGCTCGCGCGTCCCGCTTGTGGCGCCGGCCCCGATGCTCGCCTTGACTGTCTTGAAAATGAGGGGCACGCCCAGCAGCGCGTGCTTGGCGAGCCAGACGTCGCTCATGCCACCTTCGCCGAGGCGACCCCAGATTTCGTAGTCGCGTATCCGTGCGGGCAGCGCCGTCACCGCCGGCGTCTCAGCAGTGTCCGGCGCCGATGACTTCATGCCCGCTCGTAGGCTTCGATGGGCGGGCACGAGCAGATGAGCTTGCGGTCGCCGAGCGCGTTGTTGAGTCGCGCGACGGCCGGCCAGAATTTGCGCTCACGGGTGAAGCTCGTGGGAAACGCCGCGAGCTCGCGGGTGTAAGGGTGATTCCATTCCGTCGCCATCACCCGCGACGCGGTGTGCGGGGCGTTCTTCAGCGGGTTGTCTTCGCGCGGAAGCCGCCCCTCCTCGACGGCGCGGATCTCCTCGCGAATGGCAATCATCGCGTCGCAGAAGCGATCGATCTCGAAGAGGCTCTCGCTCTCGGTGGGTTCGATCATGAGCGTGCCCGGGATCGGGAACGACATCGTCGGCGCGTGAAACCCGTAATCGATCAAACGCTTCGCCACGTCGTCGACCTCGATGCCCGCGCTCTTCTTGAACGGCCGAACGTCGACGATGCACTCGTGCGCCACGCGTCCGCGCTTTCCCTTGTAGACTACATTGAAATGCGGATCGAGCCGGCGCGCGATGTAGTTCGCGCCCAAAATGGCCGCCTTCGTGGCGTGCGTCAGGCCCGCGCCGCCCATCATGCGAATGTACGCCCACGAAATGAGCAGGATGCTCGGGCTGCCCCACGGCGCCGCCGAGATCTCGCCGATCGAGGTCGCCGTTGCCTGCGGCATGCTCACCACGGGGTGCCCGGGTAGGAACGGCGCGAGGTGCCGTGCGACACCGATCGGCCCCATGCCGGGACCGCCGCCGCCGTGCGGAATGCAGAACGTCTTGTGCAGGTTCAAGTGGCAGACGTCGGCCCCGATGTCGCCCGGCCGGCACAGTCCGACCTGCGCGTTCATGTTGGCGCCGTCCATGTAGACTTGCCCGCCGTGCTCGTGAATCAGCGCGCAAATGCGCTTGATATCCTCTTCGAAGACCCCGTGCGTCGACGGATACGTAATCATGAGCGCAGCAAGCTCGTGGGCGTGCTCCTTCGCCTTCGCCTCGAGATCGGCGACGTCGACGTTGCCGAGTGCGTCGGTGCGCGTGACGATGACCTGCATGCCGGCCATCACCGCGCTGGCGGGGTTGGTGCCGTGGGCGCTCTGCGGGATCAGGCACACCCGGCGGTGCCCCTCACCCTTGTTTTCGAGGTATTTGCGGATCACGAGGAGTCCGGCGTATTCGCCCTGCGACCCAGCGTTGGGCTGAAGCGACACGGCCGAAAAACCGGTGACCTCGCAAAGCGCTGCCTCGAGCTCGGCGAACAGCTCGGCGTAGCCCTGGGCCTGATCGAGCGGCGCGAACGGATGCAGGCTGTTCCAGTTTGCGTCGGTCACCGGAATCATCTCGGCGGTCGCGTTGAGCTTCATGGTGCACGATCCGAGCGGGATCATCGCGTGCGCGAGCGACAGGTCACGCGCCTCGAGCGCGCGCATATAGCGAAGCATCTCGGTCTCGGAGTGGTAGCGGTTGAACACCGCGTGCGTGAGGATCGGGGAGACGCGGCGAAGCGACTCCGGGATGACCGACTCAGCCTCGCGGGCCAGCGCGTCGACGTCGAGCCCCACGGCACCAAAGAGCTGCAGCAGCGCGGCCACGTCGGCGGGCGCGGTGGTTTCGTCGAGCGCGATCGCCACCGAGGTCGGGCCGAGCTTGCGCAAGTTGTAGCCCGCCAGCGCCGCAGCGCGCATCATCGCGTCGGCGTCGCATTGCACTGCGACGGTGTCGAAGAACGCGCTTCGCACGAGCTGCTTGCCCGATTTTTTCAGCCCGAGCGCCAGCACGCACGCCATCGCGTGGACGCGGTCGGCGATGCCGCGAATGCCGACGGGGCCGTGATAGACGGCGTAAAAGCTCGCCACGATCGCCAGAAGTGCTTGCGCGGTGCAGATGTTGCTCGTCGCCTTCTCGCGCCGAATGTGCTGCTCGCGCGTCTGGAGCGCCATCCGCAGCGCGGGGCGTCCCTGGGCATCTTCGGACACGCCGATGATGCGGCCGGGAAGCTTCCGCACCAGGTCGTTTTTGCACGAGAAGAACGCTGCGTGAGGTCCGCCGTAGCCCATCGGAACGCCGAAGCGCTGCGAGCTGCCGAGCGCGATGTCGGCGCCGAGCTCACCCGGCGGCGTAAGCAGCGCGAGCGAAAGGAGATCTGCGGCCACCGCGAAGATCGCGCCGACGTCGTGCGCGTGGGCTGCGAGCGCGCGGAAGTCGACCACGTCTCCGTCGGTGCCCGGGTACTGCACGAGCACGCCGAAAGGCTTGCTCTCCGCGCTCGAGAAATTGACCGTACGCGCGTCGCCGATCTCGACGTTGATGCCGAGCGCGGTGGCCCGCGTGCGCACCACCTCGATCGTCTGCGGGTGGCAGGCGTCGCTCATCCAGAACGTGTTGTGCGTTTGATCGTTGCCGCGGAACTCCCACGCGAGATGCATCGCTTCGGCGGCCGCGGTGCCCTCGTCGAGCAGCGACGCGTTCGCGATCTCGAGGCCGGTGAGCTCGCTCACCATCGTCTGATAATTGAGCAGCGCCTCGAGGCGCCCCTGCGCGATCTCAGCCTGATAGGGCGTGTACTGGGTATACCAGCCGGGATTTTCGACGACGTTGCGCAAAATCACCGGCGGCGTGATGGTGCCCGAATAGCCCATTCCGATATACGATTTCAAAACCCGGTTTTTGCGCCCCAGCGCGCGCGCGAGCTCGAGCACCTCGGCCTCGCTGATCGCGGCCGGCAACGCGAGCTCCCGGCCAAGGCGGATCGACGCGGGGACCGTCTCGCCAACGAGCGCGTCGAGCGACGGGGCGTCGACCTCGCGCAGCATTTTTTCGGTGTCGGAGAGCGACGGGCCGACGTGGCGGTTGACGAACAAATCGGGGTGAGCGAGCGAGACGGGCATCGTGGAACCTCGGAGTTGGTGCCGCGCATATATAGACTCGTTTTCGTGCGGGTCCCAGCGCCCCGCGTGCGTCAACGCACACTGATGCAGCGCGCCACACGCCGATCGCGAAACCCTTGCGCGATCAGCAGGGCGCTGGAAAAACACCCTGCTGGAGATTCGCAAAGCGACTCGCGTCGGGTGCGGCCTCTGAAAGACCACGTTTTTCGGGGCGGGGAGGTGCATGCCTCCCCGAGATGAACGGCTAACAGGACGTTTTTCGAGCGTCCTGTTAGAAGACTTGCACCTCGCAAACGGGCGCTTCGACGAGGGGCTGCGACTGCACTGCCAGCGGCTACGCGAGGAGCGACTTCAAACGATATCGTACTTCAGTCGACCTCGCCGACGCAGTCCTCGCCGGCCTGACAGCTCATGCGCTCGGCGCGCGCGAGCGAAAATCCGCTTTCGACGCGCTAAAAGTCTCCGCCAACGGTGAGCGTCGCGCCTGCAACGCCGCCCTCGCGCGAGGGCGCGAGCGACGGTGCGAGCCACGCGGCGGGCAGGGCGCGCGGACGCGTGATGGTGACGTCGGCCTGGTAGCGCACCTGCGCTTCGATGATGCCCGCCGCGGCGAGCGAGACGAGCGCGCCGTCGATCGCCAGATTAACGACGCGGGTCGTGTTGGCGCGGCTCGTATAGCCGTTGTAGGCCGTCGCCGTGGCTTGGTTGTATTGTGCACCTGAATCGCTGAACAGGGCCGCGGCCTGCGCGCGCTGCCCGAGAAAGACGACGAACGTCACGGCCGAGGCGACGACGAGCGCGCCCTCACTCAGCGCGAAAAACGCGCCTGCGCCCTGCCGACCATTTTGAAACTGACCGGCACCGAACGGCAGCATCGCGACCCATCGGGAGTGCGTCGTCGTGACGGTCTCCTGCGCGGCGAGCCGCTCAAGCACTTTGAGCCGCTCCTGCTGCTTCTGCTTTTCGGCGGCCTCACGCGCTTTGCGATCGGCGTCGTCGCGCGCTTCCCGCGCCTTCTGCGCGTTGATCTCGTCTTTGAGGCGCGAGCGCGTGTCGGTGAACTTGTCGAGCACTTCGGTCGTGAAGGTGAGCGGATCCGGCTGGTACTCCGGATTCTGGCGAATCACCCTCGCGAAGAGCGCCTCGGCGTCATCGCCGCGGTGCATCGCCATGCTCACTGCGCCCCAGTACATACGCGCCTCGTTTATGAGCTCCGCGCTCTTGAGGCTCCCGGTCGCAGGGTCGAGCATCGTGCGAAAGCGAGCCTCGGCCTCGACGTACTGGCGCGTCAGAAACGCGTTTCGTCCTTTTTCGAGATCGGTCTTTTCGTCAGCCCTCGCGGCGCCCGTAATCCCGAGGCTCAGGGCGACGCACAGCAGCGAAAACGAGCAGCGAAGCGGCGAAAAAAACGGAGCTCGTAACGGTACCATCATCGCTTCAGCGCCCGAAGCGTGCAGCATAGGCGAGCCAGGAACCGATCGCGAGGGCGGCGACAAGCAGCGCTCCGGCCAGCGCCACGAGCAGCCAGCGCCCGCGACCGGCCGGCGCCCGCGAGGGCACCGAGTCGCCTGCGCGAAGTTCGAGGTCGCGAACAGGCGGGTGTGCGGCGGCGCGCGGCGAGTCGGGCCCGACGGCGCTGGCCGCGATCGCGGACGCGCGCTCCGCGGGCGACATGAGCCGTGCGCCACCCTCACGGAGCGGGCGCTGCGCGCGCGGAGGGCTGGCGACCGCGGCCGCCGCCGGTAGAACCTGCGCGGCCATGACGAGCGTGCCCCCGTGGGCCGTGGGCGCAGGCGGACGGGCCGTGCTCGGAAGCGCAGCGTCTGGAGCCATCGCCGCGGCCTGAACGATCGTCGCCTTAGCGTCGTGGGACGGGGCATCGACTCGCGTCGCAAGCGCGAACGCGTCGGGTCGCGGGTGCGGCGCGCGCGCGGCTTCAGGTTCGGTCGCCGCCGCCTTGAGCCTGGCCCAAAAGTCACCCGCGTCGCGCGGCCGGGCGGCGGGATCGACTGCCAGCGCCGCTACGAATATCGCCTCGACGGCATCGGTGACGTTGACGCCGAGCGCTCGAGGCGTCGGGAGGCGCGTCCGGTCCATCGCTGCGACGATGTACTGCCCCAAACCCGCGCAGTCTCGGGCGCGACGGTCCGAAAGCGCCTCGACCAGCACGAGCGCCAGCGAGTAGACGTCGGTACGGGCGCCCACCGCACCGCGCGCGGGATCGAACTGTTCGGGCGCGGCGAACCGCGGCGAAGCGACGACGAGGCCGCCGATGGTCGCGGCCCCCGAGAAGCCCATCGACGCCGAATCGAGGACCTTCGCCATGCCGAAATCGAGCACTTTGAGCCGCGATCCGTCGGGCGTGTTCGCCAGAAAGAAATTGCCCGGCTTCACGTCTCGGTGAGCAATGCCCTGCGCGTGGGCATAGGCCAGCGCGCTCGCGGCCGGTTCAAAGAGCGCGATGACCTCCGCCAGCGACCGCCCCCGGAGCCCGCGCGCGCGGCGATCGGTAAGCGCCGTGCTGAACGATGTGCCTTCGAGCCACTCGAGGACCATGTAGGGCACCGGCTTGCCGGTCGACGGAGAGAGGGTCGTGCCGGTGCTGATGCTGCGAACGATGTTGAGGTTTCCCTGCGAAAGCCGGTACGCAATCCGGCTCTCGTCGAAGAAGCGCTCCGTGAACGAGGCGAGCACCTCGGGGCTGGAGCCTGCATCGAGCTTGAGACACTTGATCGCAACCGGCTCACGCAGCCCCAGATGCATGGCCTTGTAGACCACGCTGAAGCCGCCCTCGCCGACGGCGCCGATCACATGAAGATTGCCGTCGATGACGAGATCGGCAAAGCCGTAGACATCGTCGGGGGCGGGCACGACACAACGATACCACGCATGGGTTGCAGCCTGCGCGGGGCCGTATTGTGGTGTATCGTACGCGCCATGATCGATCATCGCAAAAGCCGTTTGTCGCTGCTGACCAAGGGAGCCGCGCTCGTCGGCCTGGGCATGGCCGCCGCCTGCGCGAAAGAGCCTGGCCCCGTCAACGGGCCCGATCCGAACGCCATCCGCATCGGCGCAACGGCGGAACCCGCGGCCGCCGACGCTGCGACGGCCCCTGCCATCGCGCCGACGAACAGCCCCGCTGCGAGCGCTGCGGTGCGGCCCGATGCGGTCTTGCCGGTGGCGGTCGACGCAGGCCCCGCAATCAAGCCGCACATCAACGCACCCTCCCCCTCGTTTTCGGCGCCCGTCAACGCGCCGCCTCCCGTCGATGCCGGCGGCCTGATCAAGCGCCCGATCATGAACGCGCCCCCGAAGGCGATGCCGCAGTAGTAGCCGACGTCGATGTACGCGCTGCGAAGGCTGAGCGGACCCGACCTCGCGCTCACACACGAGCACGAGGCCATCGCGCAGCCGCGCCGGGGCGCTGTCGACTGGCAGGCGTTCGACGCGTCCGCCTATTCCCCGCGCGATCTCGACGCGGCGGCCTCGCTCTGGCAAGCGCGGGCCGTTCAGGAGATGCACTCGCTGGCGCTGTTCACCGAGCTCGCCTCGAAGCTGCACCTGCTCGGCGCGCCGCTCGACTGGTCTGGCGCGTTCGCGCGCATGATGGCCGACGAAGTGCGTCACACCGATTTGTGCCTGCGGATGTGCGAGGCGCTGGGTCGCCCTGCGGCGCCGGAAATCGATCCCGAGGCATTGCACCTGCTCGGCGCGGCAGCGTCGCGCGCGCGCGTCCGTCAGGCGATCGTCGCCGCCTTCTGCGTCGGCGAAACGCTGAGCGGTCGAATGTTCAAGGCCGCGTTCCGGGCCGCAGACGTGCCGCTCGCGCGCGAGGTCGTGGCGGCGATTGTCGTCGACGAAACGTTTCACGGCGAGCTCGGATGGGAGCTCGGCGCGCTGCTCATGCGCGACGACGGTGAGGCGTTTGCGTCGGAGCGAGCCGCGCTGGCCGCCGAGCTTCCGGAGTTGTTTTTGCACTACGCGAGATTGTGCCTCGCGAGCCCCGGCCGGGCGTGGGCGTTAGCCTCCGCCGATCGCGGCTCGGGCCCCAATTTCGGCACCCTGAGCGCCGCCGGATACGCCCGCGCCTTCTTCGAGGGCATGGAAGAAGACGTGGTGCCCGGCCTCGTGGCCATTGGGCTCCCCGAGGCCGCGCCCGCGTACGAGGCTGTCGTGCGCGCACTCGAGCCGCGCGCGGCCAGCTCGGCTACGTAGCCCTCGAAGCGGCGGGGCGACTCCCCATCGCGCGCTGCGCGAGCTTGGCGAGCTCGATCGCGGGGATGATCGAGGCGGAGAGGGCGAGCGTCACGCCCCACTCGTAGGCGGTCATCGGAAACGTCCTGAAAACAGGGCGCAGGCCGACGACGAAGATCGACACGAGGTGAATCGCGGCGCTCACCACGACCGACAGGACCAACGCTTTCGACAGGAGCGGCTTCATCGACAGCGCCGACACGATCGGACTGCGGCAGTTGAACGCGTGAAACAACGGCGAAATCGCGAGCAACGTGAAGGCAAACGAACGCGCGCGCAAAATGCCGTCGGCGCCGCCGTTGTCGGGCCACGGCCACGCGTACGCTGCTATCGCGCAACCGCCCATCCACAAGCCGACGAACGCGATCCCGAAGTACTCGCGGCCGGTGAGCAGCCCCGTCGTCGTCTTGCGCGGCGGCTCGGCCATCTGCGACGGATCGGGCGGGTCGATGCCGAGGGCGAGCGCGGGCAGGCCGTTGGTCACCAGGTTGATCCACAGAATCATGAGCGGCGTCAGCGGCTGCAGCCCGCCCATAAACGACGCCGTGAACACGGCCGCCAGCAGCCCCGCGTTTGAAGAGAGCAGGAAGTAGATGAACTTCTGGATGTTGCGGTAGATGGCCCGACCCTCGCGCACCGCCTCGACAATGGTGGCGAAATTGTCGTCCGCGATGACCATGTCGGCGGCCTGGCGTGCGACGTCGGTGCCGTCCTTCCCCATCGCGACGCCGATGTGGGCCTCGCGCAGCGCAGGCGCGTCATTGACGCCGTCACCGGTCATCGCGACGACGTGTCCGCGCGCCTTGAACGCCTTGACGATGCGAAGCTTCTGCTCTGCGGTGACCCGAGCGAACACGCGCGCGTGATCGACGCTGGCCTCGAGCGTCGTGTCGGTCATGGCCTCGAGCTCTGCGCCCGTGATCGCAAGCGCGCCGTCCTCCCACAGACCCAGCTCGCGCGCGATCGCGACGGCGGTGAGCTTGTGATCGCCCGTGATCATCACGGCCCGCACGCTGGCCTCTGCGCAGAGGCGAATCGCCTCTTTCACGCCGACGCGGGGCGGATCGATCATGCCGACGAGCCCCACGAACGTGAGCTGCTCTTCGAGCTCGTGCTCGGGCCGATCGGCCGCGCTCGGCGGCGGGGCGTCGTCACCCGCCGATGGGGCATCGCGAACCACACGCCGGGCAACGCCAAGCACCCGCAGCGAAGCTGCGCTCATCCGGTCCGCGACGGCCATCAACTGAGCCTCGGCGGCGGCATCGAGCGGCAGCACGCCCGCATCGGTCTGGTAGCGCGAACAGAGCCGCACGAGCACGTCGGCGGACCCTTTCGCGTAGACGATCTCGCGACCGCGACCGTCGAGCGCGAGCACCGTCATGCGCTTGCGATCGCTGTCGAACGGCAGCTCGCGAATCAGCTGAACGCTGGAAATAAGCGACTCGCGGGGCACGCCCGCCTTCGCCGCGAGCGTGAGCAAGGCTCCTTCAGTCGGGTCGCCGATGACCTTCCACGAGTCGTCCGAGCGCCTCTCGAGCTGCGCGTTGTTGCAGATGGCGACCCCGGAAAGCAGGTGCCGCAGCGTTTTGCCGTGCGCCTCGACCACGGCCCCGTCGGGCGCCAGAAGCTCACCGCGCGGATCGTAGCCGGTGCCGGTGACGGCGTAGTTCACGCCGCTCGCGTAGACCTCGCGGACGGTCATTTCGTTCTGGGTCAGGGTGCCCGTCTTGTCGGAACAAATGACCGTCGCGGAGCCGAGCGTCTCGACCGCGGCGAGCTTGCGAATGATCGCGCCGCGCTTGGCCATTCGCTGCATTCCGAGCGCGAGCGTGATGGTCGTGATCGCAGGCAGTCCCTCGGGGATCGCCGCCACCGCCAGGCTCACGGCCTCGAGGAGCAGCTCATTCCAGCTGCGAACGCCCTGGAACATGCCGCGCGCGAACAGCAGCACCGACAGGGCGAGGCACGTCCACAAAATCTTTTTGCCGAACGCATCGAGCTTGTCTTCGAGGGGAGTCTTCTGGCCTTCGCCTGCCGACTGAATCAGCTTCGAGAGCTTGCCGATTTCGGTGTTGGGGCCCGTCGCGATGACCAGGGCGCGCGCACGGCCGCGCACGAGGCTCGTGCCCAAATAGACCATGTTGCTGCGGTCGCCGAGCGTGGCGTCGGACGCGACCGCGCTCCTCGCGTCTTTGCCCACCGGGGCGCTCTCGCCGGTCAGCGAGCTCTCCTCGGCCGCGACGTTTGCAGTCTGCACGAGTCGCGCGTCGGCCGGGATAGCATCTCCCGCCTCGAGCTCGAGCATGTCACCGGTGACCACTTCGCGCGCGGGCACAACCGACACTTTGTTGTCCCGGCGCACGCGGGCAGCCGGCGTCTGCATCTTCTGAAGCGCGTCGAGCGCGGCCTCGGCGCGACGCTCCTGATAGAAACCGAGCACGGCGTTGAGCGCCACGATCAGCAAGATCGCCGTCGCGTCCCCGAAACGCACGAGCAGCGGGGCCGACGTATTGCGCGCCCCGTCGACGATCGCGATCACGGCCGCCACCAGCAGCGTAATGACGATGGGGTTGGTGAACTGCTCGAGAAACTTTCGCAGGGCGCTCGGCCTGGGCGCCTCGGGCAGCTCATTGTAGCCGTCTCGCGCGAGCCGCGCGCTGACTTCGGCCGCCGTCAGCCCCGTTGCAAGCCGGGCGTCGAACGCCGCGACCAGCGCATCTACGGGCTCGGCGTGCGCCGTACTCCCAACCTTCGCGACCCGCGAATCAAGCTTGTTCACGGCCCAGAGCTATCACGCTTTGGGGGCACGCCTCCCGCTTTCCGGCCGGCGGCTACCTTCCCATCTTCTTCTGATCGCGCTCGTGCTCGACCTCGAGCTCTTCGAGGGCCGCCGCGAGCTCGTCCTGTTCGCTCTGCGTCGACGCCCTCGGCTCGGGATGGGCCTCGACGCGCGCGACCACATCCTGGCGCGCCGGCTCGGGCTCGGCAGGCGCCAGCCCCATTTTGCGCTTGAGGGCTTCGAGCTCGGAGTCTGCGCCCGCCGTTTTTTCGAGCTTGTTGAACTGCGAAGCGAGCGTATCTCCGCTGTACTCCTCGGCGAGCTCTTCGCCGGCCTCGGCCTCGGCTTCCATCTGGTCGATCTTTTGAGACATACGGTCGAAGGTCTCGAAGGCGCTCTGATCCTTGAGGCCGCTCATGGTGGCCTGAATCGCCTGCTGCGCCTCGGCGCGCTTCTTACGCGCGATGAGCACGTTCTTCTTGCGCTTCGCCTCTTCGATCTTGTCGTTGAGCATCCGGAGCGCGTTTTTGAGCTTGTCGACAGCGTCCTTCTGCTTTTGCCACTGATCTTTGAACGTGGTGGCGAGCTGGTCGTGCTCTTTTTTGCGGTTGAGGGCCTCTTTCGCGAGCGCTTCGTTGCCCGCGCGCAGCGCCATCATCGCGCGCCGCTCCCACTCACTCGCGTTGGCCTGCTCCTGCTCGACTTGCTTGGCGAGACGCTTTTCGTCGGCGATCGAAGCAGCGACCTGCTTCTTCGCTTCCACGAGCTGGTTGTTCATGTCCAAAACAACCTGATTCAGCATTTTCTCCGGATCTTCGGATTTGCTGATGAGGTCGTTCAGGTTTGATTTAATGAGCTGCGCGAGTCGGTTGAAGATTCCCATCGTCTACCTTGCTCCCTGAAAAGGAGTGTTTCGTCCCTGGCAGGCCGTTGAAGCAGCGCCCTGCCAGCCTTTCATCTCGGGGAGGTATGCACCTCCCCGCCCCGAAAAACGCGGTTTTTCGCCGGTCCCCACACGCAATTGGCTTCGCCAATTCCTATCAGGGTGTTTTTCGAGCACCCTGCTAGGACTCTTTGGCGAGCTTGCTGAGCTCGGGCACCTGCGCGCTCAGCGCCATTTCGATCTCTTCGAGCGCGGCCTCGAGCTCATTGTAGTCGAGGTTCTCGAGCTCGAGCGCGCACGACAGCACGATGCGATGCTCGTCGAGGCCGTAGCTCGCGTGCACCAGAGAGCGCGCGTTGAGCGTCAGCAGCCGGCGCAGCAGCGCGACGTGGTCGACAGCCGCGAGATCACCGACGTGCGCCCGAAGCACCACGAGCGGCGGATCGACACGAACCGCGATAGGCGGCAGGTTGGGCGACGACTGCACCACGAAGGTGCCGGGCTGCGCCTCGACGGCTTCGAAGTGACGGCTCATGCGCCCAAGATAGGCCTCGACGTCTTTTACGGTCCGCATCATTTTCTCCCCGCGCATGCGCAGCTGCGCTCGCGCGCCCTGCGTTACGCAAGCCATAAGGCTAGCAGAGCGGCACAGAAACATACGCAATCGTTGAGGCAGGTGGGCGCGGCCGCGATTGGCCGATCGGCCGGGCCGGAGCGTGCTAGCGTTTTCCGATTAATGGCGGAACCTGGCTCGCTCGTGGGAGCAACCGTCGGAGGCCTCTACAAGATCGGCCGCCTGATTGGGCACGGCGGCATGGGCGAGGTCTATGCCGCCGAAGGCACGGCCGGAGAGAAGGTCGCCATCAAGGTTCTTCATGCGCGAGCGGCGCGTGATCCCGATCTGGTCGCCCGCTTTCAGCGCGAGAGCTCGATCGCCGCGCAGATTCATTCGCCGTTCGTTGCCGGCATCGTAGGCGCCGGCAAAGACCGCAACGGGCGGCTGTGGATCGCCTTTGAACAGCTCGAAGGCGAAGGGCTCGATGAGCGGCTCAAGCGCGAGCAGTACCTGGCGTTCGCCGACGTCGCGCCGATCATCGACGACGCGCTGCAGGGCCTCATCGCCGCGCACGACGCGGGCGTGGTTCACCGCGACATCAAGCCCGCCAACCTCTTCATCGAGCGACGGCAAGCTCCGCCGAAGCGCGCCCGTCGAGGCTCCTCGCCGCCGGAGTCCGCCGAGCGCACGCGCATCCTCGACTTTGGCATTTCGAAGGTTCAGCGCACTGCAGGTCGGCATAAGAGCGAACCTTCGCTCACTGCGATCGACGCCACGCTCGGCAGCTTCGCCTACATGGCCCCGGAGCAGGTTCGCGGCTCGGCCCGGGTCGACGAGCGCGCCGATCTGTATGCGCTCGGCGCGGTTGCATTTCGCGCGCTCACGGGCCGGCTTCCGTTCGAGGGGAACAACGCGCTCACCCTCATCGCGCTGAAGCTCGATCGCGAAGCGCCGTCGCTCGCGGCGACCACGGGCGATGAGTGGCCCGCGACCATCGAGCGATTCCTCGAAAGATTGATGTCGCGCGATCGCGCCTCCCGCTACGTGAGCGCCCGAGAAGCGCTCGCGAGCTGGCGCGAGGTGAGGCAGTCGATGGGTGGCGGCCCCGTCCCGCCGCCTCCGACGAGCCTCCGGGCGCGCGACGGCTGGGGAGCCGACGAACACACCGACATAGGCGGCACGTTCGCGGGCGACGGCGACGACCGCTGACCCGTTATCGCAGCCCGCGCGAGCGCCCGCTTGCAATGCGCGGCGCGTGTCGTGATAGAAGTGAGGGCGTGGACCACACAATCGTCGCCAAGGGGCGATTCGAAGTACGTGGCGGAACGCTCACTGTCGCACGCGGCAAGGCGAGCCGCGCGGACCTCGAAATCGGCCCCGAGACTCAGGTCGTCGGAAGAAACGAGGCCTGTGACCTCGTGCTCGACGACAAAAAAGTCAGCGCCGTGCACATGGAGTGCGTGGCCACCGAGCGCGGCGTACGGGTTCGCGACCTCGGCTCGCGCAACGGGACGCATGTGGGCGACACCCGCATCGGCGAAGTTTACCTCACCAAGAAGAGCTCGATCTCCTGCGGCGACACCATCCTTGAGTTCGCGCCGTCGACGCCCGAGCAGGTCAGCGTCTCCGACGTCGCAGAGTTCGGTCCGCTCGTCGGAAGCAGCGCAGGGATGCGCGCCGTGTTCGAGCGCCTCCGCAAGGCCGCGCCCACGGAGCTCACCGTCCTCATCGGCGGGGAGACCGGCACCGGCAAAGAGCTCGTCGCGCAGGCCATCCACGAAGCGAGCGCGCGCTCGCGAAAACCGTTCGTGGTGGTCGACTGCGGGTCGATTCCGCCATCGCTCGCCGAGAGCGCGCTCTTTGGCCACGAGCGCGGCAGCTTCACGGGCGCCGTCGACAAGCGCATCTCTCCGTTCGCAGAGGCCGACGGCGGCACCATCTTTCTCGACGAGCTCGGCGAGCTGCCCATCGACGTTCAACCGAAGCTGCTCCGCGCGCTGGCCGAGCAGCGCATCAAGAGCGTCGGCTCAAACACCTACCGACCGGTGAACGTTCGCGTCATCGCCGCCACGCGCCGCGATCTGGTGCGCGAGGTCAACGCCGGAAGCTTCCGAAGCGACCTCTACTTCCGCGTGGCGCAGCTCAAGGTGGAGCTGCCTGCGCTGCGCAACCGGCTCGAAGATCTGCCCGCACTCATCCGCCGCATGATGCGTGACCTCGGCGACGATGGCGCCTACGAGCGCGTGACGCACGACTCCCTCGAGCGCCTCATGCGTCACGACTGGCCCGGCAACGTGCGCGAGCTGCGCAACGTCGTCGCCGTAGCGCTCGCGTTCGGCAAGGAAGGGCCGCTCGACATCGCGCAGCACCTCTCGCCGCTCATTTCGAGCAGCACGGCCGACAGCACACCGACCCGCGGGCGAACCTTTCAAGACGCCAAGCGCGACGTGCTCGCGCGCTTCGAGCGTGAGTACTTTACGGCGCTTTATGCTGAGTGCAGCGGCAACGTGAGCGAGATCGGTCGGCGCGCGGCGATGGAGCGAGCGCACGTTCGCGGCTACCTGCGCAGGCACGGCGTCGGCGATTCGAAGTCGGGCGATCGCGACTGACCAAACCGGCGTGCGTGCGCCGATGTTGCGCCCCCGCGTCAGCAGACGCATGTTGATGGGTATGAGCGTCGTGCGTCGTGGTGCTGTGCTGCCGCTACTCATCAGCGTGGTTTGCGGAGCGCTGCTGGCGCGCATGGCGTTTCGCGATGGTCGGGTCCTGCTCCCGATGGCCGTGGTCATGGCCGCGGCCGTCGTTCCCATGCTGCTGGCGCGCAGGCGCATGCGCCTGATGTTTCTGTCGGGTGACGTAAACCGCGTGCTCGGAGCGTGGCGACGCTCGATCGAGCAGGTCATGTATCCCGAGACCATGGCCCCGCTGATGGTCGCCACGGCCTATGCATCGTACGGATGGACGGAAGCCGCGCGCACAGCGCTTGGGCGCGCAAAGAAGGGCGCGGCGTGGGACGCGGCCATCGAACAACGTCTCTTCGTCGAGGCGCTGCTCGACACGTTCGAGGGCGACGCGGGGGCCGCGCTCGCCAAGACCGAAGTGCTCACCGCGCTGCCCATGCCCCGGGCCGGCTTTTTTGCGCGCAGGCGCGTCGCGAAGGTGCGAACGGGGCTCGCTGCGATGGTGCGCGCCTTCCAACACATCGCGCGACAAGGCGATCTCGCAGCGCTCCGCGAAGCAGCAGACGTATCTCCGCTGGTGCACTGGCCCATGACGTACGCCGCGGCGATCATCGCGGTCGACGAAGGGCGCGCGCGCGACGCCGAGAGCCTCGTCGACGCGGCGCCCGAGTGGCCCAACGAGAGCGTTTTCCGGAGCTTCGACGGCGAGCTGCGCGCCAGGCTTCCTGCAAGTTAGCGCGACGCAGCGCGCGACCTGCCCTTCACCCCAGCGCGCGCAACGTCTCACGGGCGAATCGCTGCGCATGGAGGTCGGCCGACCAGGCTGACATCGACCAGCCCGCCAGAAACCGGTAAAAATCGAGACACGCCACCGCGTACAGGGCCCGCCACTCTGCCTCCACGGCCGAGGCAACGCGCGCTGCGCCGCCGAGGGCTAGCGCGGCGCGAAGATGCGCGAAGTACACGTCGACCCACTGGGCTTCGATTCGCGCCGAACCAGCACCGAACCGGCCGCACAGCAAGTAGGCAACGTCCTTGATGCCGGGTCCCCCGCCGACGTACTGAAAGTCGACCGCCGCCACCTCGCCTGCGCCAAAGCAGTAGTTCGCGGGCTTCGCGTCGCCGTGCACCAGCGTCTTGAATTCGCACGCCGACAGCAGCGCGTCGATGCGCCCGGCAGCGTCGCGCAGCGCGTCGTCGGCCATCGCCGCGAGCTCATCGGGGCGCGTCGCGAGGTGCCAGTACGTTCCGGTGTGCCACAAACCCGCTGGATTCACGCCCAGGAAGCTCGCATGAAAGCACGCGAGCCAGCGCAGGCAAGCGTCGAGCTCCGGTCCCACAGGATCGCGCCGGCGGGCACCGAAACCTGCGGCGTCGAGATCTTCGAGCACGACGATGCGCTCCTGGCCCCGCGAGGCGCAACCGAGCAAAGCAGCAACGCGGCTGCCGCGCCCACATCGCGCCGCAAAGTCGCGGTAAAACGCGAGCTCGACATCATAGGAGCGGAGCTTGCGCGCGTGCGATCGCGACGACTCGCGTCCGCCGACGACGGGCGGATTCACCCATTTGACGACAGCGGTGCGCCGCTCCGCGCCTTCGAGGTTCACGCGAATGAGCTCTCCGTAGCCGCCCCACAGCGACTGCAGGCGCGCGTCGATGCGAACGCGCGTCGCCCCCGTGAGCTCACCGACCGTTTGAAGCAGCCCGTCCAAAGCTAGCCGCTCAGCGCAGCTGACCCCACGCCGCGGACCGCGCGTAGCGCGCGAGGGTCTCGCGATTGGCGGCGGAGATGTCGCGAAATTCGACGCCGATCGACACCTCGCCGCCGTCGCGACGAATGCGCGCGACCGAGGCCGAGACGCTGATCGAGGGCAGACCGCGCAGACGCAGCTCGATGACCGGGAGGCGCACGCCGGCCACCAGATCGACGTCGGCCTCGGGCTCCATGGCGAAGCGCGCGCCGCCGCTGCCGATGTCGAGCAGGCGGCGCACGCGCGCCCGCCCGGTGTCGCGACTGACGAGCGCGATCGAGCCTGCCGGCACCGCGCCTCTGGGGTGCTGACGACGACCGAGGATCTCACGCTCACGCGCGGCCACGGCGCGGCAGAGCCTGTCGCGATCGAAGTCGCCGATTCGCGCCAACTCGACGCCGCAACGACGCGTCTTTCCAGGTGCGCTCCCCGGACCGGTGCGGCTGTCGGGGCCAGACCGGGCGTCGGAGTCGACGTGGCGAACAACCGCGGCGGCCTCGATCACCTGCTGCCCGGGCAGACAAATGCGAATGACGCCGAGCTCATGGCCGCTGACGAGGTCGCCGTCTTCGTCGGGGTTCATTTCGAAGGCGATGCCGCTGCCTCCGAAGTCGACGATCGTGCGAATGCGACCGCCAATGCGAACCTCGCTGCCATCGTTGACGAGCACGCGGTACCACTGACGACGCTGCGATCGGAGCAGGATGGTCGTGGGCGCAAAGCGAAGCTTGCCGGCCTCGGGGAGCGAGTCGGCGAAGCGGGTGATCAGCGAGTATTCGATGCCGTCGGCGACGTAGTCGAGCTCGGTTTCATCTGAACGACGGAGCGACTGTTCGGTGTCGGGTGTGAGGTCGGCCTCGACGATCGGGCTCCCGTCGCGGAGCACCTCGACGAGCACGGCGTCGATGCGGTCGCCGTTCGAAGGGCGCAGGCGTACCAGCCGCCGCCGGGACGAGGCCTTCACGAGGAGCGGCAGAACCTCACCAATGGGTACAGGCGTACGAAGCTGATCAGCCACCCAGCGAGTGTAGGCCCGCTCTACCGCCGCGCCAACTGCCATCGCGGGCCGGGACGGAGACGACCGTTTGTTGGTACCGTGACCGGCATGCATTCCGCGGCCCCCGCAAACCTCAGCGCGCGCTCGCGCACGCGCGTCCTTTACGCCGACGACGAAGAGGACCTTCGCGAGGTGTTCGCGGCGGTGTTCGAGGGCGATTTCGAGGTGGTCACCGTTCCCGGCGGCGCGGAGGCGCTCGAGGCGCTCGACGCTGCCGAGTTCGACGTGCTGGTGAGCGACATGCGCATGGACCCGATGCGCGGCTCGGAGCTGCTCGCGCGCGCCTGCGAAGCGCACCCCGACACCCAGCGGGTCCTGCTCACCGGCTACAGCGACCACGACGACCTCGCCGACGCGGTCAACCGCGGCCACGTGTTTGCGTACATGCAAAAGCCCTGGGAGGCCGAGCAGCTCAAGCTGACGCTGGAGCGCGCCGCCGAGAAGCGCAGGCTCGTCCTCGAAAACCGAAAGCTGGTCGCCGAGCTGCGCGACGCGAACCTCCGGCTCAAAGACGACGTCGAAGTCGCAGTGCGCTCGACGCCGAAGGCGCGGCTTACGGTCTCGTCATCGCTCATGGCGAAAGTGCTCGAGCAGGTCATGGCCGTCGCCGGCACCGACGCCACCGTTCTGATCCACGGCGAGACGGGGGTCGGCAAGGAGCTCGTCGCCATGACGGTGCACGAGCGCAGCACGCGAAAGCGGGGGCGCTTCGTCGCGCAGAACCTGGCCGCGCTGCCGCCCGAGCTCTTGGCCAGTGAGCTGTTTGGCCACGTGAAGGGCGCATTTACAGGCGCGGCGACCGCGCGTCGTGGCCTCTTCGAGCTCGCGGACGGAGGCACGCTGTTCCTCGACGAGATCGGCGAGGCTCCCCCCCCAGTGCAGGCGATGCTCCTTCGCGCGCTCGAGGCCCGCGAGTTCTGGCCGGTGGGCGCGAGCACCCCGACCCGCGTCGACGTGCGCGTTGTCGCCGCCACCAACCGCGACTTGCTCGCGCACGCCAACGCCGGGCACTTCAGGCTCGATTTGTACTACCGGCTCGCGGTCGCGCCCATACTCGTGCCGCCGCTGCGTCAGCGCCCCGAAGACGTGCGCGGACTCGGAGCGTCGATGCTCGAAGCCGCCGCGAGGCGCATGGGAAGGCCCGTGCCGCGCATGAGCGACGGCGCATGGGCGGCGCTCGACCGGCACTCGTGGCCCGGCAACGTGCGCGAGCTGTCGAACCTGATGGAACGCCTCGCCATCTACCATGCGGGACGCGAAGTCGACGTCGATGACCTCGGCCTTCCCGCCGCGCTGGGCGAAGAGACCCTCGACCGCATCGACGCCCGAGGCGGAAACGCGCGCCGCAGCCAGCCGCCGGGGTCGACCCGACCGGCAGCGCCGATCACGGTCGACGTGCCCGAAAAGGGCACGAATTTCGATGAAATCGAGCGAGACATTCTTCAGCAGGTGCTCGCGCGCGCAGACGGAAACCAGTCGCGCGCGGCGCGCACGCTCGGGCTGTCCGAGAGCACATTGAGAAGCCGCTTGAAGAGACTCGGTCTCAAAGGGTGATAGGCTGGGTGACGAATGGCAGCCTCGCAAGGTGAGATGCAGGGTCGACTGCCCTCGCTCGCCAAGTATGAGATCATCGAGGAGATCGGGCACGGCGGCATGGCCACGGTCTACCGGGCGCGCGATCCGAGGCTGGCGCGCGACGTCGCGATCAAGGTGATCCATCCACATCTTCGTGACTCCACCGAGATCGCCCACCGGTTTCACATCGAGGCGCAGGCAGTCGCGAAACTGAGACATCCCAACATCGTCGAGGTCTTCGACGTCTCCGACGCGCGCGACCGCGAGCAGTACCTCGTGGTCGAGCTGGTGCGCGGGCGCACCCTGCGCCAGGTGCTCGCAGAGCGCTCGCCGATGCCGCCCGAGATCGCGGCTGCGATCGCGCTCGAGCTCACCGCCGCGCTGACCCACGCGCACGACGCCGGGGTCGTCCACCGCGACATCAAGCCCGAGAACGTGCTGATCGAGACTGGCGCGAACGCCGTAAAAATCAAGCTCACCGACTTCGGCATCGCCAAGCTCCTCGACGCCAAGGGCGTGACTTCCACCGGTCAAGTGCTGGGCAGTCCCGCGCACATGGCGCCCGAGCAGATCGAAGGCGGCGAGGTCGATGCGCGAAACGACGTGTTCGGGCTGGGCGTGCTGCTCTACGAGTGCATGGTCGGTCACCTCCCGTTCGAGGGGACGAATCCGGCGCAGGTGCTTCGTCGGGTGCTCGATGGGGACTACGCGCCCGCTGAGCACGAACACCAGAGTGTGGGCCGGGCGTGGAGCGGACAGCTCGATCGCGCGCTGGCCCGCAACGTCGCCGAGCGAACGCCGAGCGCCGCGGAGATGCGAGCTGCGCTCGAAGGCGAGCTCGCGCGCCTCGGCATCACCGACCCGCCGGCCGAGATCAGCGCCTATATGGCCGGCCCCGACGCCTACGAGGCGGCGCACGCGCGAAGCATGATCGAGCGCCTGACCGCGCTGGCACAACGCGCGCGCGCCAAGGGCGACGTTCTCACTGCGGCGTGCGACTACAACCGCGCCTTGTCCTACGCGCCGGCCGATCCGGCCCTGCTGCGCATCGTCGGCGCCATGCACCGGGAGCGCAGCCGCGGCGAGCTGCTCAGGCGCGCGGCACCGGCCGTAGGGCTGCTGCTGGCGGCGGGGGCGCTCGGGTACGGGGTATCGCGTTCGGTCACCGGCAGGCGCCCTGCGATGACCGATGCGGGCGCAGCGGCCGTCGTCGCGATCGCGAGCCTTCCCGACGCATCCCTCCTGGTTTCGGTCGCGCCCGAACCTCCCAGTTTCGATGCTCAGGCGCCGCCGGTCCGCACAGCGCCAACCGTCATGCGCGCGCCCCTCCCTGCGCCGCTCCCAAACGCTCGGCAGCTGTCGTTTGTACGCGTGATGCCAGTCGCCGGGGTGGTGGTCACCATCGACGACGGCCAGCCGATCAACATCGGCGCCGGCTCCACGCTCCCGATCGACACGAGGCCCCACGTGCTGCGCTTCGCCTGCGTGCTTCAAGACGCGTGTGAGCCCGACACGCGCACGATTGCCGCCGGCTCCTTCGCGGGTGATCTCGCGATCGAGCTAAAAATAAGGCCTGCGACGCTGCTGGTGCTCGGACAGCCCGACGGGCACTACTACATCGACGACTACGCCTCGATCGACGTGCGCGCGGGCGTTCCGGCGCGCGTGCCGGTTTCGCGGGCCGTCAACAACTACGTCACCGTGATCGATCGCGACTCGAAGCGCGAGCAGAAGGTGAACCTGAGCGCGGGCAAAGAAGCGCGCGTCACGTTCGCGGCGCCATAGCTCACGGCGTCAGCGAAGTACGAACCTCCCAGAGCTCCGGAAAGAAGCTGAGGTCGAGGGCCTTCTTCAGAAACCCCACACCCGAGCTGCCGCCGGTGCCAGGCCGAAAGCCGATGATGCGCTTGACGGTGGTCATGTGGCGGAAGCGCCAGAGCTGAAATCGCTCCTCGGTGTCGACGAGCTTTTCGCACATGTCGTAGGCCGTCCAGTGGCTCGACGAGTCCTGGTAGATGCGCCTCACGGCCTCGAGCACCGCGTCGCTCTTTTGGTATGGCTGCGAGAAATCGCGGGCCGTGACGGTCTCGGGGATGTCGTGACCGTGCCGCGCGAGGTAGCGCAGAAACTCGTCGTAGAGCGAAGGGCGATGCAGCCGGTCGGTGAGCTCGGCGATGATCACCGGCTCGTGCTTGTGGGGGCCGAGGGTGCTTGCGTCTTTGTTGCCGAGCACGAACTCGATCGCGCGATACTGGTAGCTCTGAAAGCCGCTCGCCTTGCCGAGCGCGTCGCGGAAGCGCAGGTAGTCGATGGGCGTCATCGTCTCGAGCACCGCCCACTGCTCAAAGAGCATTCGCTGAATGTGGGCGACGCGCGCGAAAATTTTGAAGCTCTCGGCGAGGCGGTCGGCCTTCACGAGGGTAACGGCCATGTCGAGCTCGTGGAGCATGAGCTTCATCCACAGCTCGCTCGTCTGGTGCTGAATGATGAAGAGCAGCTCGTCGTGTTCGCGCGTCACCGGGCGCTGCGCCGCGAGCAGCTCGGGCAACGCGAGGTAGTCGCCGTAGGTGGAGCCCTGCCTCAGCTCGACGTGAATGCCCGCCTCAAGCTCGCGCCTGTTTTCGCTCATAGCGGCCGAATCTAGCAGGCAAACAGCCCTGCTATGCGCACGTAATCTGCGCGAAACATCGCTCCGCCGGCGGCCCCTCAGGGCGAGCGCCGGGTGCTATGTTGCCGCAATCATGTCCGGCCCCCGATCGACCGAGCTCTTCGCCCGCGCCCAGCGCGTCATTCCTGGCGGCGTCAACAGCCCCGTGCGCGCCTTTCGCGCCGTGGGCGGCGACCCGATTTTCATCGCCCGCGCCGCGGGCGCCTACTTGTATGATGCAGATGGTGTACAATACACGGATTACATCGGCTCGTGGGGTCCGATGATTCTGGGGCACGCACACCCCGAGGTGGTGCGCGCGATCACCGAGGCTGCCGCCCGCGGGACCAGCTACGGCGCCCCCACGGAGCTCGAGGTGCGCTTCGCCGAGGCCATCACCCTGCTCTACCCGTCGATTGAAATGATGCGCGCCGTCTCGAGCGGCACCGAAGCGACGATGGCCGCCGTGCGCGTCGCGCGCGGGCACACCGGCCGCGACCTCATCGTGAAGTTCGAGGGCTGCTATCATGGACACGCTGATTTTCTGCTCGTCAAGGCGGGCAGCGGCGCCGCGACGCTGGGCGTGCCCGACTCGGCCGGCGTGCCGGCGAGCGCTGCGGCCAACACCGCCACGCTGGCGTACAACGACCTTGCGGCGCTCCGCGACCTGTTCGCAGCGCGCGGAGCCGCGATCGCCGCCGTGATCGTGGAGCCGGTGGTCGGCAACATGGGCTGCGTGCCCCCCGAGCCGGGCTTCCTCGAGGCGATCATCGAGCTGTGCAAGGCGCACGGAGCCGTGTCGATCTTCGACGAGGTCATGACGGGATCGCGCCTGTCGCCGAGCGGGCTTCAGGGACGCGCGGGGCTCGCACCCGACATGACCTGCCTCGGCAAGATCGTAGGCGGCGGACTGCCGCTCGCCGTCTACGGCGGACGACGCGACATCATGCAGAACGTCGCGCCGCTCGGCCCCGTCTATCAGGCCGGCACGCTGAGCGGCAACCCGGTCGCCGTGAGCGCGGCCCTCGCGACGCTCGCCCTGCTAAGCGATGCACTCTACACGCATCTCGAGACCCTCGGCGCGCGCCTTGAGGCAGGGATGCGGGCCAGCATCGCGCGCCACGGCGTCGCCGCGTGCGTGCAGCGCGTGGGCTCCATGCTGACGCTGTTTTTCACTCCGGGCCCCGTGCGCTCGTGGAGCGACGCGAGCGCCAGCGACACGGCGCGCTTCGGGCGCTGGCACCGCGGCATGCGCGAGCGCGGTCAGTATTGGCCGCCGTCGCAGTATGAGGCTGCGTTCATCGGAGGCGCGCACAGCGTGGCCGACATCGACGCGACCATCGCGGCGTGCGACGAGGCGCTCGCACAGTCGGCTTAATTGGTCTCTGCAACGATACGCAGGCGGGCGCGCACTTCGGTCAGCGGGATCGCCCACAGGTCTTCGACCCGCACTACGGGCAAAAACGCTGCGCGCTTTCCGCGGCGATAGCCCGCGATCGCGCCCCCCGCGATGCCCGGATGCGCGAGCGAGAAGCGCAGCGAGCCAAAGAGGGCGATGAGCAGCGACAGCGGCGCGCCGGTCTGCGCGTAGGTAAATGCCTGCAGCGCGACCTCCCCGGGGACGTCGGGGCGAATGCCCGTGAGCACGTGCCACACGTCGTGCACCTGGCGCAGGCGCTGCGAGACGTAGCCGGGGATTTCCGGGATGCCCGGCGGCCGCTGGAACAGATCGGGGTCGAGGTTGTGGTCGTCGATGAAGCGCACGTACTCCCGGCCGAGGGTGCCGTCTTCGAGCCTGCGCAGCGCGGCGTAGTCAACGCTGCGCGAGTCGATGGCGGGCTGCTCGTGAATGAGGCGCGCGCCCTCTTCTTCGATGCAAATGCGCGCGAGCAGCTCGGGAAACGCCCGGCGACTGGTGGCCAGTCCGAGCAGAAAGACCTGCCGCGTGTCGCCCGGATTGCGGAGCAAATTGTAAAGCGAGCGTGCGGCGAGCCGCGCGCGCTCGAGCGTTGTGCCCGAGAGGGCGATTCGTGCGCCGTCGAGCTCGGCTGCTTGTTCCTGCGATGAAGGCACGGGTTACTCCTGTTATTGTCAACCGTGACAATAGCGACGCTTCTGTTGTTGTCAAGGCTGCCAATAGCTAACGTTGGCTTATGGTCAAGGCTCCCCGACTACGGCGCACGCCCGAAGAGGCCCGGCGCGTCATCCTCGACGCCACGCTCGGACTGCTCGCGCGCAGCGGCCCCGACGCCATCGGCCTGAAGGACGTAGCCCGCGAAGCAGGGGTTAGCCACGCGCTGGTGACGCACTACTTCGGCACCTTCGACGCGCTCATCGAAGCCGCGTTCGCCGCCCACGTCGCGACTACGCGCGCGCGCACCCTCGAGCGGGTCACCGAGATCGCCGGCGGCGGGCCGGCCGACTGGATCGAGCTCGTCGCCGACCAGCTCGAAGATCCGCTCTACGGCAGGCTCGCAGCGTGGGCGCTGCTCAGCGGGCGCGTCGATCAGCAGGATTTCTTCCCGCGGCGCGATCAGGGGTTTCGAAAGGTCGCAGACGCCATCGAGCTGCGACTCGCGTTCGACGGGCAGCGCGCCGGCCGCGAAGACATCGAGTTCGGTATGCTGCTCGTGCTCTCGTCGCTCATGGGATACACGCTCGCGCGGCGCGCCCTGTGGGCCGGCTTCGGCAAAGACAGCACCCCCGCCCGCGACGCCTGGTTTCGTGAGCGCATAGCCGCCCTGATCGCCGCCCAGGCGAAACCCGAGGCCGCCCCGGCCAGCCCGCGCCGCAAAGCCGCGAAGAAGTCAGCCCCCCGCACCTGATCGGATCGCCAGCGCGATAGGCTGCTGGGCGGCACGCCGAAGTGCTAAGGGGCGCAGTCATGCCTGAGCTCGACATGTCCAAGCTGGCGGCGCTCGTGCGACGCGCGACGCGGGGCGACAGCAACCTCGCCGTCGAGCCGATGCCCGGCGGCGCCTCCACGCGAAAATACTTCCGCGTGCGATCGGGCGACCGCGCGATGGTCGCGATGTTCGTGCCGGAAGGCGGCAAGCCCGAGGAAATCGGCAAGCACCACGTAGAGGAGCGCTGGCCGTTTCTCGAGGTGCGCGAGCTGCTCGAGTCGCGCGGCATCGACGTGCCCCGCGTCTACGGTGAAGACACGCCTGCCGGGTGGCTGCTGCTCGAAGACCTGGGCGACGACACGCTCGCCAACTACCTGCTCCGCGAGCCCGAGCAAAAGCGTGCAATCTACACGCGAGCAGTCACCGATCTCGCCCGCGCGCAGCGAGCGCTCGATCCGCTCCCCGTCGAATCCATCGTGCGTACGCGCGCGTTCGACGAAGACCTGCTGCGGTGGGAGATCGACCACTTTCGCGAGTGGGGGCTCGAAGCCCGCGGCCACGTGCTCACGACCGAAGATCGCAACACCTTCGACGCCATCGCCGCGCGGCTCGCCACGCGCATCGCCGGCTGGCCGAAGGGCTTCGTGCACCGCGACTACCAGTCGCGCAACCTGATGGTGCGCGAAGGCGGCGCGCTGGCGTGGATCGACTTTCAGGACGCCCTGCTCGGACCGCGCATCTACGACATGGTCGCCCTGCTCAACGACAGCTACCAGACCTTCGATCGCGCGTTCGTCGAGGAGCGGCTGTCGGAGTACGCCGAGTCGACAGGCATGTCGCAGGCCGAAAAAGACGCGCTCGGCGTGGAATTCGACCTCATGACTGTGCAGCGCAAGCTCAAGGACGCGGGGCGCTTCGTGTTCATCGATCGCGTCAAAGGCAACAGCGCCTTCCTGAAGTTCGTCGTACCGACGGTGGCGAAGGTGGCGTCGTCGCTCGCACGCCTGCGCGATGTGGACCCCGACATGGCCGCCCTCGAAGCGCTGCTGATTCGGCTCCTTCCGCATGAGATGACCGCGATCTGAAGCTGAGCTGGCGCGGCAGAACCCCGCCACTCCGTACGTAAATTGACTCGCGCTTCGCTCCGAATCGGGAGTAACTTTTTGGCAAGCCGTCGTCGAAAACCGGGGGGGCGGTTTTGTGCGAAGCTCGTCGGGCCGCTTTGATACACCCCAGATTACGACTTTTGTGCCCATGGGAGCCGTCGCCGCGTGGTGATGCGCGCAGCGGGCCATGAGCGGCGAGCACGGCGGGTGGCGCCTTTCGCGGCGGTACAGGCTCGATGAACCCGAGGGCCGCGCCGTGCTCGACGGGCTCGCGCAGCGGCTGGCGGGCCTCGACCTGCTCGACACCCCCATTTGGGTCTTCGATGCCGAGCGATGTCAGTGCCTGTGGGCGAACCCACCGGGGCTGCTGGTATGGCGGGCGGCGAGCGTCGCCGATCTGATGGATCGCGACGTCGCGACGACCCAGTCCGAAGCCGTCTACGCCCTGCTCAACGACTACCTGCGCCGGGTCGACGCCGGCGGCGAGGTCGGAGTGTGGGTGACGCTCGATCCGCAGGGAACGTCGCGCCGCTTCTACCAAACGCACCACGTGGTGACGCTCGCCGACGGCCGCAAGGCGCTGCTCATCGAGGCTCGGAACGAGCCCCCGGCCGAAGAGATGCTCGCGTTCGCCGCGAACCACACCATGACGATCGGCCTCTACGATCACGAAGGCCGCCTGATCAGCGGCAACCCGCCGTTTGTCGCGATCGCCAAGGGGCACCCGATGAACACGCTGCGTGGCCTTCTGCCGCAGACCGGGGACTACGACGACTGGTTCGCGCGCCTCACCGATGAAAACACCGTGGCGTTCGAGACCGAGCTCGGCACCGATCGTGGCCGGCGCTGGTTTCGCTGCGAGCTGCGCCGGGTGCTGTCGGGCGAGCGCGCCGCGCAGGCGATGCTCTCGCTGTTCGATGTCACCGAGAGCAAGCTCGCGTTGGCAGAGGCCGCCCACCGCATCGCGGTCGACACTTCGCTGCGCGAGAAGGAGACGCTGCTGCAGGAGATTCACCACCGCGTGAAGAACAACCTGCAAATCATCTCGAGCCTGCTGATGCTTCAGGCAGACAAAACATCGAGCGACGACGCGCGCCGGGCGCTCGAAGAGAGCGCGCAGCGGGTGATCTCGATGGCCCTCATTCACCAGCACCTCTACGGCGTCGAGTCGCTCGAGCTGATCGACCTCTCCGACTACGCGCGCGATCTCGCCCGGTCGCTCCGTGCGATCTTCGCGCCGCGGGCCCGGGTGCTCGTGGAGGGCGACATGATCGAGCTGAACATCGACATCGCAGTGCCGGTCGGACTCATTTTGAATGAGCTCGTAACCAACGCGCTGAAATACGGCGTCGCGAACGCTCAGGCAGACGACGCCCCGGGGCAAAACTGGGATGTCCTCGTGACCATCACCGCCACGTCCGAGCGCGTCCACATCACAGTCTCCGACCGCGGTCCGGGCCTGCCGGCCGACTACGATCCGAGCCGCTCCGGCACGCTCGGCCTCGAGCTCATCCGGGCGCTCACGCGGCAGCTTCGGGCGTCGTTCGAGGCGACGACCGACGGGGGAGCGCGCTTCGATTTGGACTTCCCGCGCGCGGCGGTGCGCTGAGACATTCTCCCGCCTCGCGGGGAGAAAGCGCGTAGAGTCGCAGGCCATGCGAGCGGCTATTTTCAGCGCGGCCATCGCGGTTGGCGCGTGCAGCGTCAACACCGTATCGGCCGGCCCTCTCACGTTCACGACCGTCAGCGCTCCCGAGCACGCGACCGCCAGCGCAGACGGCTCGTACACCTACGAAATCAGCTTCACGTACTCCGATCCCGGTGACTACGCCGCGACGCTGCAGTTGACCTACAAAGGCGCCACTCAAGACGCCGTGACGAACGCGACGCTGCGTCCGGGCGCGACCTCGCAGGTCATCAGCGTCGGCCCGTTTCCCGCCACCGCCCGAGGCAAGAGCTACGATTATACGCTCGTGCTCATCGGCGCCTCCGGCCTCAAGAGCGAGCCCTACGCGGCCCACATCACCTTCGACTGAGCCCCGACATGAACATGCCGAACCACACGCGCGCGGCCACGCCGCGAGTCCGCCTTTGCCCCGAGGGGCTCGACCTGGGCACCGAAATCCTGCCGCTCGTCGCGGGCGCCATGCACTACTGGCGGCACGATCCGCGCGACTGGGCCGCGTGCCTCGACGCCATGCGCGCGATGGGCATGAAGCTCGTCGACATTTACGTGCCGTGGGGCCAGCACGAAGTCGAAAAGGGCGTGTTCGACTTCGGCGAGCGCGATCCCCGCAACGACGTGAGCCGCTTCGTCGCGATGATTCACGAGCGCGGCATGAAGTGCGTGCTGCGCCCCGGGCCGCACATCAACGCCGAGCTCACCTACTTCGGCCTGCCCGAGCGCATCGTATGGAGTCGCGCCTGCATGGCCCGCACGCCCGGCGACAACCCGGTGATGCTGCCGATGGTGCCCGTGGGCTTTCCGGTGCCAAGCTATGCGAGCGAGGCGTTCCACGAAGAGGTCGAGTCGTGGCTCACCGCTTGCGGCGCAGAGCTGTCGCCGCACTTGTGGCCCGAGGGCCCGATCGTGATGCTGCAGATCGACAACGAAGGCGCGATGTACTTTCGCGACGGCCCGTACGATCAGGATTACCACCCCGATTCGATCGCGCTCTTTCGTGAGTTTTTGCGTGCAAAATACAAGCGTCCGTCGGCGCTGCGAGCCGCGTGGGGCGAGGCCGACGAGACCACCTTCGCGAGCGTCACGGCCCCGGTTCGATTCGACGCGAAGACCGCGGAAGAGGTCACAAGGCACCTCGACTGGATCGAGTACCACGAGCACCTGCTGGCGACCGCGATGGAGCGCTTCGCTGCGTCGCTGGCCGACGCGGGTCTGTCGGGGATACCCACGCTGCACAACTTTCCGCTCGGCGAGGCCGCCACGTCGCTGAACGCCGCAAAAATGGCAGGCAGCATCGATCTGGTGGGCCTCGATTACTACCATCAGGCAAACCCGGGCGAGCACCTCATCATCATGCGGCGCACCACCGAGCTCGCGGCCCGCACCGAAGGCATGCGCGCTCCTGCCTACGGCGCCGAAGTGGGCGCAGGGTTTCCGCCGTTCTTCGCGCCGCTCGACGAAAAAGACTCGCTCTACGCGCTCATCTGCGCGCTGGCTTACGGGCTGCGCGGCTTCAACCTGTACATGGCGGTCGATCGCGATCGCTGGGTCGGCGCGCCGATCGACGCGTTTGGGCGGCCACGAAAATTCGCCGACGCCTACAAATCGCTGGCGGCTGCGCTAGACGCGATCGGCTTCTTCTCGCTGCGCCGCAGCGCGCCGGTGCGCCTCGTGATCCCGCGCGCCCTGCGCCGGCTCGCGCGGGCCACGCACGCCGTGAGCCCCCTCACGCCCGCGCTGTTCAACGTGCTCGGAGCCGGCTTCGAGGTGAGCTGCTTCGAAGACAGCCTCGGCGGCGACCCGGGCGCGCGCGCTCCGACCCTCGCGGGCGAGGCTTATTTGCGCGCCTTCGAGCGGGCCTTGCTCGCGCGCGGCGTGCCGTTTGCGTACGCGGGAGGCGAGAGCCTCGAAGCGAGCACTGCGGGCGCGAGATGGATCGTGTGCGCGACCGCGGGCGGCGTCAAACCCGAGGTCTTCGAGTCGCTCCAGCGCGCCGAAGCGGGCGGTGCGGTCGTGACCTTCGGCCCCGTGGTCCCCTCGCGCGACGGAGGCTTCCGCCCGCTCGACAGGCCCCTCGACACCGCCGGGCTCGAGCTGGTCGCGCTCGGCGACGTGACGGAGGCCGACGCGCTCGTGGCGAGGCGCATCGAAGAGCTCGACCTGCCGACCTACCCGGTCTCGCCCGCAGACGCCTACGTCGCCGTGCACGAGGACGCCGCGGGCGCGCCGCGCGTGGTGTTCGTGATGAACCCCACCCGAGCCCCGCTCTCCGTGAAGGTCGCGCTGCGCGGCGTGCGCGAGCTCGCCGAAGCGTGGCCCAACGAAGGCGCTCCCACCATTCGCAAACAGGAAGGCGCGTTCGAAGTCGAAGTGCGCAAGCGCACGATCCGCATCTTCCGCGTCGTGTCGTAGAGCGAGGCCCTTACGGGCTGTAGCCTGCGATCCGTGCCGGAGCCGCCACCAGTCCGAGGGCGCCGGAGACGCTCTCAGGCACGCCGTCGCCGTCGCCGTCGAGGTCGGGCGGGAGCAGGAGTTTGATGAGCCTCCGCGCGTTGTCGGCTCCCCCAACGCCTGCGACCAAATCGGCGGGCATGGTGTCGATCGCTGCGAGCAGGTCGGCTTGCGGAACCGCGCCGCAGAGCTTGCCCTTCATCGCGAGTCCCAGTCCCGGTCCTGCCGGATCGCCCGGGGCCAAATCGAGCGACAGGCGCGCTCCGATGAGCTGGATCAGCCAGCTCGACGCATCGATCGGCAGCGCGACGGCGACCGAGCGCGGTCCGACTTCGACGTGCAGATCGCGCGAGGTCACGTCGCTCTGCGCAAACGTGACGAACGCCGCGCAGGTGTCTGCGTCGGTGACGGGGTCGAAGCTCAGCGTGGAGATGTTGTAGAGACACACCGCGTCGGGCGAGTCGGGCGCGCAGTGCGCAGACGCGGGCGCGAGCGTTCCGAACAGCAACGACAGGCCCGTGCCCGGCGTCGCGAGCGAGCCCCCGCTGGAGGGCTGCAGCAGGATGGTGATTTTGTCGGCCACGATCTGGCTGCGGAGGCGCGCGTTGACGTCGATGAACGACTGCAGCTGCGACAGTCGGTTGTCGGGCCGGCCGTCGCCGTTCAAGTCGCAGCCCGAGGCGTCGTCGAGCACCGACAGCGCGATGACCTTGCTCACGCCTCCCGGAAAACCGGGACCGGGGAAGGCAGGGCGCCCGCAGCGGCCGAATACGCACGTGGGAGACGGGAAGAGCGCCGAGCACTGCATCGCGCTCCCGCACGGCGGCGAGCAGGTGACAAGCCCCGCGGTGACACACTGGCCGGTCGACACGAGACAGCGCTGTCCCGAAGGGCACCCGCCAGGACAGCTCGAAATCTTGCCGCCGTCCTCGAGCAGCGGCTTCGACGTAGCGCTGTCGTCGGTGCAGGCCCATCCGAGCGCCACCGCGAGCACCACGGGCGCGTGGCGCACGACTACTTGTCGCACACGAGGCCGGCGCCGCACGGGCGGAGCGTCGGCTCGCACGCGCTTCCGGAGCCTGTCGCCTGCACGCACTTCTGGCTGACGCACGAAACGCCGCTTCCCACATCGAGCGGCGTCTCTCCGCACTCGTTGCCCTGCGCGCACGCCGCGCCCGCGGCCACGTTGGCCTTGCAGACAAGCGACTTGAGATCGCAGTGGCTGCCTTTGGCGCACTGCCCCGCGTTGCACGACTGGCCGAGCCCTCGTGGCTGCTCGCAGGTGCTGGTCTGCTTCTGCGCGTCGGCGATGCACACGAGGCCCGCCGCGCACTCGGTCTCGCGACCGCAAGGCTGTCCCGCCGCAGGAGGCGCGGTGCACACCCCACCCGCGCCGCACACGAGTCCGGCAGCGCACGGGTTCGGCAGATCGAGATCTTTGCAGCTCTGGCCCGACGTCGGGCGCGCGACGCATACGCCGGGCTTCGAGCTGCCGGTCAGCACGCACGTCTCGCCCTTCGCGCACGCCTGCTGCACGCCTCCGGCGATCGGACACTTGTCGACGGCCTTCGCGCCGAGCTGGCAGGCCCCGTGCGAGTCGCAGATCGACTGATAGCAGTCGCCATCCTGATCGAGGTTCACGGTGCACGCGTAGCCTGCGGCGCACTGATCACTGCCTAGGCACGGCTGGCCGGCCTTCGCCTGCGAAGTGCAGGTGCCTCCCGCCCCGCAGTACAGGCCCGCCGAGCACCCTGCCGAAAACCCGCACGCCTGCCCTGACGTCCGCGGCGCCTCGCACTGGTACGGCCAGCCGCCGGGGCTGCTGCTGCCGGGACCGCAAGCGGCGACGAGGCCGATGACCGCACCCACGAAAGCAAGAGCGCCCGTTACGCGTCGCACAGAGAGAGTCACCATGGGGCGACACGCCTATCACGCAGGCTCCCAGGAGAGAACCCGCGCCGCGATCGCCGATGGCCGTATTTCGCGCGCGGCCATCAGCGGCAGCTCCCGTCACGGGGCAGTCCAGTCGACTGGATTTTTCGTCCAGTCGACTGGATTTTTCGTCCAGTCGACTGGATTTTTCGTCCAGTCGACTGTACATCCCAGTTTCTGACCCACCCGGATTCGGCGCGAAGCGCACATGAATTGGGATATGTTTTCTCGATTTTCGGGCCAGCTGACCAACTGCAGTAGCGTCTGCTTCGACGCCAGAACCCACCCGAACAACTGCGGCCGCTGCCGTAGCGCCAGCGGCAACGGACGATGGATCGGCAGGGCGTCGCGTGCGGCGCCGGTTCAAGGCGCGCGATCTGCGGCTGTCAGTGAGCGCGGCGCTCAGTTCGGCTGAGGGCTCGCGCAGCGGGCGTTGACGCAGCGGACGCCCTGAGCGCCGCCGCAGCAGTCGGCGTCGCTGCCGCATTTTTCGAAGACCTGCGCGCACCCGACAGGCGCGTTCGCGCACACGCTGCCGCCGTCGACCGTGCGGCAGTAGCCGCCGCAGCAGGCGTCGCCCGACGCGCACGCGCTGCCGTCGGCCTGGCACGGATCGGGCGCCCAGAACCCGTGCATGTTGGCGTGCATCAGGTTCTGGCCGGGCAGATAAAAAGCGGGATGGCTCGGGTCCTTACCGGGCGTGACCTTCGAGTCGAGCGCAGCGACCCAGAGCTTGGCGGAGCACGGCTCGACGTTGTCGGCGCGGGCGAACGGATCGCCGGTGATCACGTTTCCGTAGAGGCGCCGCGAGATGAACACGACCCACGAATACCCGCCGACCGAAATGGGAACGACCGTCGGTTTGTAGGAGAGCGTCTCATCGCTGGGGTGCGACCCGCTCCTCGGCAGGTAGGGCACTCCCCCTTTCAAGCCGTCAAGCGCGTCGAGCCTCGAGGCCGTGGGCGCAGTCTGCGGGTTCTTGGGCACGTCGACCCACCACAGCTCGGCAGGTGGCTTCGAGAACGTGCCGCAGCCTGTTCCCGTGCAGAGGTTCGTGTCGAACGCCATGTGAAAGACGACGCCATCGCCCGCGGGGAGGAACGCAGGCCACCCTGGGACGTTCGTCTTATCGTTGTAGAGCGCACGCAAATTCGAGAACGCATACGGCGGCGAGCCGCACGCGCTGCCCCCGTCTGCGGAGCCACACGAAAAGTCCATGACGGCGAGGGTGTGGCCGTTGCCCGGAGCGACGCCGCCGGTCGTCTGACCCTCCCAGAAGTTGAACGCCAGCCGCTTGCCGTCGGGCGAGAATGCGGGAGTCACCGCGGTGGTCACCGCGCCCGTCCAGCCGGTGGTCGGGATGGTCGTCCCGTCGGCGCGCCGGAAGAGGTTCGAGTCTCCCGCGTAGCTGTCGTCGTCCTTCGGGATGACGTTCGACACGCCGAGCGTGTAGTGCGAGCTCGCCATGGCGAACGTGCCGTCGGGATAAGGCGCGGAGAAGGTGAACTTGAACGCGTTCGGCGTGTTGTCGGGCGCATTTCCCGAGTACGTGGCGATCGTCTGCCCGTTGTTGCGGAGGTCGGAGGCGGCCTGATCGCTCGTGTTGCCGATGGTCGAAAAGAGCGTCGAGCCGTCGGCTGAGACTTCGTGACACGCGCGGCATGAGGTGTCGCCGGTCGCGTAGGTGGGCGCGCCCGATCCGGGCTTGATGGCCATCTCGGCGCCGAACCTGGGGTTCGTGTTGCTGTATTCCGTGTAGTAAATGGTGCCCTTGAGCGAGCCCGGCGCGACCTTCCAGTTTTCAGCGATGGGGCCGATCGACTTGCCGCCTTCGGCGACCGTGATCTCGACGTGCAGCGGATCGCCTGCGTTGCCGTAGGTGGCCGCCTTCCACGCCGCTTCGTCGATGGGCTGATGAACGAGGCTGCTGCCCGAATAGAAGCCCTCGAACTCGTAGTTCGTCTGCCGAAGATGAATGTAGACTGCACTGACCGCGTGCGTGGTCTGCCACTGGAGCAGCGGCGGCAACAGCCCGCGCGGCCACAGGGTCGCGTCGTAGGGATAGAGCCACCCGAGCTCGCTCGCCGACGCTGGCGCCGATCCGGGAGCGCGGAGCGCCGCCTGTGTGGGGGCGTCTACCGGACCGCCGAGGCCTTCGCCCCCAACGCCGCCACAGCCTCCCGCGCCGGGGCTCACGCACGGCGCGCCGCCGTTCTGAACGACCCGCAGGTTGACGCTGACCTTCGTCGTGGCGGTGAGGCTTCCGAACGTCGCGGTGACCGTGCCCGTGCCGCCGACCGTACCGCTCGCCGTAAGCACCCCGGTGGCGGCGACGAGCGCGCCCAGCTCGCCGCGATCGAGCGACCACGAGGCGGCCACGGGCGTTGCGCTCTGGCTGGCGACGAAGGTCACCGGCTTGGTGGTCAGGACGCCGTCGACGATCGAGACGTCGATGGTCGCGTTCGCCGGGGAGATCGCGAGCTGCGACTGACCGCCCTCGCCGAAGGCCTCGGCGTCGTCGGGCGGCGTCACCGCGGCGTCGACACCGGCATCGCTGGCGGCCACGGGAGCCGTCTCCCCCGAGCATCCGCCGCCCCACGCGGCGACCCCGCCCGCGATCGCGACAGCCCCAAGCAACGCACCGCCACGACCCCGAAAACCGCGCATGTAAACCTCGACTTTCGCCGAGCGTAGCCGGGATCGGCGCTGGATGCGGCCGGGGACGACTCAGAAATCAGAAACCGCAAAAACCGGCCACGCAGGCGCTGCCGCCCCGCCGTTGCCGCGGTCGCCGACGTGATATCGTCGTGCTCTCATGGTCCGCCGCTTCGCTCTCGCCGCGCTCGCTCTCGTCGCCACCGCGAAGCTCGTCGCGTGCGGCACCGACACGGTCGCGACGCCCGACGGTCAGGACGCCGGACCGCCTCCCAACGCCGGCGACGGCGCAGTGTTCGACGACGACGCCGCCGCGTTCGACGACGACGCGGGCCCCCCCGAGCCTGCGGCGGGCGGCGGCATTTGGGAGCCCCGCACCAACACGCTCCACGACTACGGGTGCGCCGGGCTCGACTGGCAAATCATGAACCACTGGATCGTGATCGCGCACAAAGCGCCTGAAGTCGGCGATCGCGCACAAATCCAGCGCTGCGCCGATCGCTATGCGGGTTGGGTGACGCACGAAGCGGACGCGGCGAAGGTGTCGCGCGCGTCGATTTATGCCGCGCTCGAAGCCAGCGGCGCCTGCGATGCGAACGCGACGTACGCAGGGATCAAGCTCGCCGCCGGGCTCTGCGCGAAGTTGCGCCCGCAGCTCACCGCCGCGGACTGCGCCGCCCAGCTCCAGACCGACGCAGCGTTCGGCGTGAAGCTCACTGCGGACGCGCTCGCGAGCGCGAGCCTGCTGGCCAGGCATCGGCGCGATCCGGTGCTGATGGGCGCGGCGCTCGCGCAAGGCACCGTCGCCTGCGGAGGCGCGGACCGCTGGAAGGTGAGCGCGCCTGCCGGGTGGCTCGACCGCTACGCCCGCGCCTACAACACCTCGCGCGAGCTCCAGGAGGGCGAGGCCGCGCCCTGCGGCAAGCGCCTCGTCGCAACGTTTGCACTCTACACGGGCCTCGCCGACCCGGGCGCCGCGGGCGCGGCGGCCAGCAACGCGTGCTGGACGTATGAGCGCGTCTCGAAGGACAACCCCGAGTGGAAGTTGTGCAACTACGACGGCACCGTGCACCACCCGGGCGGCAGCAAATGGGCCTATGACGACACCAACTCGAACCACAGCGCGGCGACAGAGTCGGCCCGCATCGCGGCGTGCCGCAGCGGCGTACCGGGACGCGGCTACATCGACATGACCAACCGCGGATCCGGGTGGGCTTCGGGCAGCGCAACAGGGGTGCGCGCGCACTTCGCCGAGCTGTATTCCAGCCAGTTCACGGTCGACGATCAGTTCGGAGCCTGGCTCGCGGACGGCAAGCCCGGGGGCGCGCCGATGCTGAATTTCGGCGAGCCGGTGGCGAGCGCGAAGGTCATCGGAGACGAGACGCTGCGCGTCTGCAAACAAGTGGCAAACGGCGGATTTCTAGGTGTCTACCTCTATCCACTCGCGCTCAGCGGGGCGCGCCTCGCCGCGTTCGTGAACGCGATGAACGCGTGCACGGCGCCTTGAAGCTACGCGCCTGACATCGCGCCAGGCCGCGGAGCTGCGCGTCGGGTGGATTGATGGCCCGGTCCCGCCGGGCCTGTGCGATCGTCCTCGCCGATGAATTGCGATCGCAGCTTCGCGGGCCCGCCTTGTTCAACCATCGCCCGACCCGAACAGGCGCGGCGGATGCGCGCGCGGAATAGCGCGCGATGATCACCCCGGACGCGCTCGCGCTCATCGGCAACACTCCCCTGCTCAAGCTCCGCGCCGCCTCCGAGCTCACCGGGTGCACGATCGTCGCGAAGGCCGAGTTCATGAATCCCGGACAGTCGATTAAAGATCGGCCCGCCCGTCAGATGATCGTCAGCGCCGAGCAGCGCGGCGAGCTGCGGCCCGGAGGCGTGGTCGTCGAGAGCACCGCCGGCAACACGGGTATCGGCCTCGCGCTCGTGGCGCGCGCGCGCGGCTATCGCACGCTCATCGTGATGCCGAATACGCAGAGTCAGGAGAAGAAAGACGCACTCCGCGCGCTCGGCGCGCAGGTCGTCGAGGTCGCGGCGGCGCCATTCGCCAATCCGAACAACTACCAGCATGTCGGGAGGCGCCTCGCCGATGGGCTGCGAAAGACCGAGCCGCACGGCGTATTTTTCGCCGATCAATGGAACAACCCCGATAACCGCGCGGCGCACTACCTCTCCACGGGGCCCGAGATTTGGCAGCAGACCAGCGGCGCGCTGCACGGGTTCGTGTGCTCCGTCGGCACCGGCGGAACGCTCGCCGGGACTACCGCTTATCTGCGCGAGAAAAACCCGAATCTCATCGTCGGTATGGCCGACCCGCGCGGGGCTGCGATGGCGGCCTATTTCTCGACTGGAGCGGCCGTCGCGTCGGAGGGCGGCTCGATCACTGAGGGGATCGGCCTCGGGCGGGTCACGCCCATCATCGACGGCGTAAAAGTCGACCACGCTTACGTGATTGGCGACGAAGAGGCGATCGCGATTGTCTTCGATCTAATGCGCAATGAAGGAATATGCGTCGGCGGTTCGTCAGGGATCAATGTCGCCGGAGCCATTCGCCTCGCGCGCGAGCTGGGTCCAGGGCACACGATCGTCACGATTCTTTGCGACACAGGAACGCGCTACACCTCGAAGCTCTTCAATCCCGACTTTCTCCGCAGCAAAGGGCTCACTGTGCCCGCGTGGCTCGAGCGCGGAGAGCCGATCGACATTCCCATCGCGTAGCTAGTCGATGTGAACCCAGCCGGCGCGAATGACCATCAGCGAGCTCGTCGCCACCACAATCCACAGCGCCACGCCCTGCAGCAGGGGACGCGCACCGACCGCCTTGAGGCTTGCGCGCGACATGCCTGTTCCGATGAGAAACAGCGTCGCGGTGAGGCCCGTTCGCCCCGCCGAAGACAGCCACGGATAGGCCGGCGCGAGCGCGCGCACGTACGTGTTCATCACGGCAGCTGCGAGGAAAAACAGGATGAACCACGGCCACGCAACCGACTTGAGCGAAGTGCGCGCCGCCGCGTCGCGTCGCTGGGAGTGCGCCCGCGCGGCCGCAGTGCCGAGCGTCAGCGGCACGATCCACAGGGCGCGCGCGAGCTTCACGGTCGTGGCGACGGTGAGCGCAGCAGCTCCGAATTTTGCGCCGGCTCCGACGACCGAGCTGGTGTCGTGAATGGCGAGCGCGGCCCACAGTCCGAACTGGGGCTCGGTCAATCCGAACGCGTGACCGATCGGCGGAAACACGATCAGCGCAACCGCATTAAGCAGAAATACGGTGCCGATCGACACCGACATCTCCTCGTCCGATGCAGCGACCGTGGGTCCCACAGCGGCGATCGCGCTCCCGCCGCAAATCGCAGTGCCGACTGAGATCAGGTAGGCCGCCTTGGCAGGCACGGCGAGCGCGCGCCCGAGCAGCGTGCCGAGCGTGAGCGCAAAGGCGATGCCGACGAGCGTGTAGACGAAGCCGGAGCGACCGGCGCGCAGGACCTCCTGCAGGTTCATGGCGAAGCCCAGCGCGACGACCGATACCTGGAGCAGGAGCTTCGCCGACTTTCGCGACGCCGCGGCGTACGGGTGCGTGACCAGCAGCCCAAACCCGACGCCCACGGCGAGGGCCAGCGGCGGCGAAGACCAAGGAGACGGAACGGTAACGAGAGCCAGCAGCGCGAGGAACGCGACGCGACGGAGCATGATCGATTGCATGATTTTGCTGGAGCGCGCGGCCTAGCTCGGCAATCCGAGCTCGCGCCAGCGGACCATACCGCCCGCGAGGTTCGCGAAGCGAGCGTGACCTGCTTTGCCAAGGATGACGGTCGCCATCGCCGACCGCTTTCCGGTCTGACACACGACCACAACGGGCTTGTCGGTCTTCACCTCTGCCACGCGATCGCGGAGCTGTTCGAGCGGGATCAGCTGCGCCCCCGCGAGGTGACCGAGCTCGCCGTCGAACTCGGCCGCGCTGCGAACGTCGAGCAGAGAGACGTCGTCGCGGCTGCGGGCGACCCAGTCGGGAGCGATCTCCTTCACGCCGGCGTAGGTCGTCACCACGGGACCCCAGTCTGAGACCGGAGCGCGGTCGACGGCCTCGGGCTGACCCGCGCGCAGGTTCGCCGGCAAGGCGACGGCGAGCAGCTTTGGGTGGGGCAGGCCGAGGTTGTTCATGTACCCGACGAAGTCCTCTTCGCGCGCGCCGCCGCCGATGCGCGGATTGTAGCGGCGTTCTTCGCCGATGGTGCTCGAAGTGCGTCCGTCATAGTCGTGTCCCGGATAGACCGCGCAGTCGTCGGGCAGCGAAAAGAGCTGCTCGCGAATCGACCGAAAGAGCTGGTTTGGGTCGCCCTGCTGAAAATCGGTGCGCCCCGCTCCGCGCACGAGCAGCGCGTCGCCGGTGAACACCCTCTGGTGGTCGGCGGTCACAAACGACAGGCATCCGCCGGTGTGCCCCGGTGTCGCGCGCACCTCGAGCGACTCACCGCCGAAGCGAACGACGTCGCCGGGAGTGAGTGGGAGATCGATATTGGTAGCTCCATATAACGGCGACAGTCCGATCTTGCTCCCAAGCGCCGACTTCATGAGCCATGCGCCTGTGACATGATCGGCGTGGCAGTGCGTGTCGAGGGTGCACAGCAAGTGGACGCCCAGCTCGCGAATCAGCGCCGCGTCACGCGCGTGCTGCTCGAAGACGCTGTCGATGAGCACAGCCTCGCGCGTGGCCCCGTCGGCGAGCAGATAGGTGTAGGTGCTCGAACTCTGATCGAAGAGCTGCCTGAAGATCATGATGGGCCCCATGGGTCGGTTGTGGCACGCGAGCGGGTCATTTTAGCGCGCCCGTCGTGAAGCGCCTGGCGCGGGCGTTTGCGGCCTGGCAGGGCGGTCGAAAAACGGCCTGCTAGCAGGCCGTTGAAGAACGGCCTGCTATCCTTTCATCTCGGGGAGGTATGCACCTCCCCGCCCCGAAAAACGCGGTTTTTCGGGGTCCCCACCCCACGCAATTGACTTCGCCAATTCCGAGCAGGGTGTTTTTCAACACCCTGCTAGACAAAGGCTGCAGTGAGGGCGGTGGCGAGGGGCGCCCAGTCGCCGTCGTCGACCGGATACCGCGTGGCGCGCGGCACCCCGATGGTCGCGAGCGCCGCCTCGTACGCCGTCGGCAGTTGCCTCGCGATGAGGTTGCCCATATCCCAGAGCGTCTTGCCGCCGGCGAGGCAGTGCTTGAGGTAGTGAATGCGGACGCGCAGCTCGAGCAATTGCGCCGGGCGCAGGGCCGGGCTCCCCATGGCCAGCGCTTCGCTGATGGCGACCGGATCGAGGGTGGCCACCTTCGCGAGGAGCTCGGGCGACAGCGGCCGCTTGCACTGCGGCGCGAGCCCGTCGGATGCCCAGGCGATCTCCGAGGTATTGGGAAACGCGACCATCGAGTCCGGGAGCGCGAGCGCGTTGTCGATCCCGACCAGCGTGTCGCCGACTTTGATGGCCTCCCAAAAGTCCATCTGGCCGACGATGTAGTTGAACAGTGCAAACTTGTGAGCGACGTCGTCGGTAACCCACGCCTGCGGCTCGCTGAGCTTCACTTCCGCGCCTTGCATGAAGGCAAACGCGGCGCCCTCTTTGCCCACGAAGGTGATGCGCTCGCACTTTGGCGCGTTCGCAAGCGCGACGCAGGAGAAGTGCATCCCGAGGATGCGGTCGAGTTTGAAGGCAGCCTCTTCGTTGATCGCGGTCGTACGGGCCACCAGGCCCAGTCGCTGGTGTCGGCGCTCGACGCTGCGCTTCTGGTCCTCTTCTGAGTCTGATTCGGCAAACAGTAGTGGCAACTGCATGCCGAGCGGCTCGAAGGGCTCGAAGTCGACGGGCTTAAAAACGCGAACTTCGCCCGGGGCGACCGTGATTTTGAATACCCCCGACGTGCTCTCTCCGAGTCGATGGAACCAGAGGTCGGGAAAACGCCACACGAGCGCATCGAGGTGTCGGTCGATCAGCGTCCCGGCCTTCGCTTGACGGTCAATGGCCTCAATGAGCGCATTGAGGTTCATCAGACTCTGCGAGCCCGGCTCACGAATGGCCCTGCCCACGACCTTCGAGGTTTCGGAGACATCCTCGAGGCGCAGCGTCCACAGCGCCTGTACGTGCCCGCGCAGCGTTCGATTGACGGGGTCGGAGGGTTGCGGCGGCGTGACGGTGACCGAATTGGCGACCCCCGCGAGCGTCTCCACGGCAGTGCGTTGGGCTGTGAGCAGGGCCAGGGACGCTTGATTGCGCGCCCCGAGCTCGTCCAGCTCGGCTTCGAAGGCTGTGACCGAGGCGAGCAGCGCGTCGCGCACGCGGACGGCGGCCGCGTTGCCGCTGAACATGTGCGAGAACATGCCGGGAGTGCGCTCGACCTTCGCCCGAAGCTTGTGGCCGAAGACGTTGAGGTCGCGCCTGAGCGTGTCGAAGTCGCCGGGGGAGGTTTTCGGGGCAGCGCGCAGCAAAGCAAACGTCTGCTCGAACTCAGCGATCTTGCTCTTCTCCTTCAGCTTGTCGATGCGCTCCTGATTCGATGGCACGTGCGTGGGCTCCTCAGGGCGCTCGGCGAACGGTGCATTCGCTGACCGCACAGAAGTAGTCCGACAGGCGGAACAAGGCGAAATAACTGCTTGTCCCAAGGCCCGGCGCACGCAGGCCGCCGCGGCTGGTCGCAGCGACAACGGCCGCGCGTCCGGCGCAACCGCTCAGCACGGGGAGGCCTCGGGTCGACCCGCAGGCCGACGACGCCCCCGCGCGTCTCAGACGGCCGACAGCGCGCGGTCGACGATCGCCGGCACGTGGGCGAGCGCGTGGTCGAGGTCGAAGCACCGGGCGATCGTCTCGCTGCCGAGCCTCGCAATGACGTCGCTGTCCGCGTCGAGGTTGGCGCGAAACGTGCCGTCGCCGCTCCACGCGCGCATCGCGTTGCGCTGCACGAGCACATACGCCTGCTGGCGCGGCATGCCGGACTCGACGAGGGCGAGGAGAATCGCCTCGGAGAAGTAGAGCTCTCCCGCGCGATCGAGGTTCTGCTTGAGCCGCTCGGGATACACGACGAGCCCCTTGGCGAGCACCGCGGCGCGATCGAGCATGAACGCGAGGGTGCTGGTGACGTCGGGGGCGATCATGCGCTCGACCGACGAGTGCGAGATGTCGCGCTCATGCCACAGCGCGACGTCTTCGAGGGCCGGCGTCACCGCGGCGCGTACGATGCGGGCGAGCCCACAAAGGTTTTCGCTCAGGATCGGGTTGCGCTTGTGAGGCATCGCGCTCGAGCCCTTCTGGCCGACCGAAAAGGCCTCCTCAGCCTCGCCCACTTCGGAGCGCTGCCAGTGCCGCACGTTGGTGGCGAGGCGCTCGATCGCGGCAGCCATGATCGCAAACGCGGCGAACAGCGCCGCGTGGCGGTCACGCGCTACCACCTGGGTGCTCACAGTCTCGGCCCCGAGACCAAGCGCAGCGAGCGCCTGCGCCTCGATGGCGGGAGACAGGTGCGCATAGGTGCCGACGGCGCCCGCGATCTTGCCGACGGCGATCTCCTCGCGCGCCGCGGCGATGCGCTTTTTGCCGCGGGCGATCTCGGCGTGGTGCCCCGCGAGCGCGACGCCGAACGTGACCGGCTCGGCGAAGATGCCGTGGCTGCGGCCGATCATCGGCGTCTTCTGGTGCTCACGAGCGCGCACGGCCAGCGCCGCGAGCAGCGCGTCGGCGCGGGACAGTATCTTGTCGGTCGCATCACGGAGCAAAATCGCGAGCGCCGTGTCGAGCACGTCGCTCGAGGTCATGCCGCGGTGGAGCCAGCGCGCGTCGATTCCGGCCTTCTCCTCGACGTGCGTGAGAAACGCGATGACGTCGTGCTTGGTCACCTTCTCGTGCTCGAGGATGCGGGCGGCGTCGAGTTGCAGATTCATCGCGCGAATGCGACCCGCGACGCCTGACGGAACGAGCCCGTGGCTCTC
>CANJCO010000019.1 GCA_947473045.1 Myxococcales bacterium
AGCAGGGTGTTGAAAAACACCCTGATAGTAATTGGCGAAGCCAATTGCGTGGGGTGGGGACCCCGAAAAACCGCGTTTTTCGGGGCGGGGAGGTGCATACCTCCCCGAGATGAAAGGCTAGCAGGCCGTTCTTCAACGGCCTGTTAGTTCGAGCGGTGGGGCTCACGCTTCCCCGCAACGAGCCGCCAGCAGACTACTTCTCCGCGGCTCGCTCGCCGCGACCTCGCGCGCGCCGCAAGAAGGCATTTCTTCGGTGCGATTCCGCAATGGCGTGCACCACGCGTCCATCGAATCTGCAGACAGCAGACCACCTACCAGCGTTACAAACTTCCAAGTCAGAATATGGAGATCACATGAACCACCTTGGCCACCTCTTTTCCGTCGCATCGCTGTCCGCCGCCTTCCTTGCGCTCGCGGCCTGCGGAGGCTCGAGCAGCGACAACGCCACGCCTGCTGCCGGAAGCGATCTAAACGGCACATGGGCGTCGACGTGCGTCGGCCCCGTGAACGGCATGTATTCGGTGACGACCATCACGTACGATGACCTCGCGCTCACGGGGAACTACTCGGAGTACAGCGACGCTGCGTGCGCCAGCAAGGTCCATTCGACCGATTGGACAGGTACTTCGACGATCGCAGGCAAGACGGCGACGGGCGAAACCAAGATCGACATCGCCTACGCGTCTTTCAAGTCGACCCCCCTGACGGCGGCCAATGCAGGGCAGAACAACGCGTACAAGTACTGCGAATCCACCGATTGGGCCGCAGGCACGACGAAGGACATCCTCGGCAAGACGTGCCAAGGCTTCTCGATCCCCGTCGGCGGCAAGAGTCTCGACATCTACAAAGTCAGCGGAACGACGCTGACCTTCGGCAAGGACGCCAAGATCGCGGTGACGTTGGCCGAGAGCGACCGCCCGACGACGCTTCAGGCGTACGGACTCACCAAGAAGTAGCAGCGCCGAAGCATTGATTCTTCCCCTCGGATTGGTCGCCGAGGGCGTCCGCGGAGACGATCGGGGACCCCTGCTCCGCACCGTGTCAGGGAAGTGGTCGCCTCCGTCGCGCAGCGGCGTGAGGGCCTGTTAGCAGGCCGTTGAAGCAGCGGCCTGCTCGCCTTTCATCTCGGGGAGGTATGCACCTCCCCGCCCCGAAAGACGCGGTTTTTCGCCGGTCCCCACCCCACGCAATTGGCTTGGCCAATTCCTGTCAGGGTGTTTTTCGACCGCCCTGTTCGCTTCCTCCGGGTGCGTGAACAGGGACTTCGATTGTTCTACACGGAAAGCTTCAAAGCGAAGATGGTGCAGCGATTGTCTGCGCCGAACGCGATCAGCGCGCTCAGGCTCTCGAAGGAGGTCGGGGTCTCGCAAGCGCAGCTCTCGTTGAGCTCCCCTGGGCGCAGCCGCGTCGACGTTCAATCGGCTCGCGCCGCGCGGGGCCAACCTCTCCGCGCGCGCCTACGAAAACAGCTTCGGAAACGCGTCGTGTGCGCCGTCGATGATGAACTGCACGGCCGTCGCCGCGAGGATCAGCCCCATGACGCGCCCGATGAGGTTGATGCCGGTCTTGCCGAGCGCGCGCGAGAAATAAGTCGCGGAGCCGAGCACGACGAACGCTGTCACTGCGACCGCGAGCACCGCCCCGAACACTGCGCACCGCTCGCCGAACGAGGTCGCCTTGCCTGCGAGCACCATTACGGTGGCCATCGCTCCGGGACCGGCGAGCAGAGGGAGCCCAATCGGAATGATCGCCACGTCGTCCTTGGCCGCCGCCTCGTGGCGCTCTTCGCTCGTCGAGCGCGTCGTTGACGCCCTGGCCCGCAGCATTTCGAAGCCGACCACGAAGAGGATGATGCCGCCGGCGATTTTGAACGCCGGCATGGTGATCGAGAAAAACTGGAGGATGATCGCGCCCGCGGCGCCGAAGACGCCCAAAACCACGATGCAGGTCAGCGCGGCACGGAGCGCCACACGCCGCTGTTCGCCCGCGCTTCGGTCGCCCACGAGGCCGAGAAAGATCGGCACGCACGCGAACGGATCGATGATCGAAAACAGCTGGCCGAAGCACACCAGCCCGAACGTCAGCAGTCCCGGCATGCCGCGCTCTTAGCACGAGCGACCGTCGCAAAGTCCCCGGGGTCGACTACGGTGAGCAGCGTGGGTGAGATCGTCGTCGAAGGCGAGGTGACGCGCGTCACCTTCGAGAGCGAGTCGTCGGGCTTCCGCGTGGTGAAGCTGCGCGTGCCGGGGCGGGGCGAGCCCATGGCTGTGGTGGGGCAGTTTCCGCAAGTTGGCGTCGGCGCGCGCCTGCGCGTCACCGGAACCCTCGAGACGACCGGCAAGCACGGCGAGCAGCTCCGCGCGACCTTCGTGACCGAGCTCGGCCCCTCGACCCTGCGGGGGCTCGCGCGCTATCTCGGCTCGGGGAGCATCAAGGGGATCGGTGAAAAGAGCGCCGAGCGCATCGTGTCGCATTTCGGAATGGAGGCGCTGCGTGTGCTCGATGAGGCGCCCGAGCGGCTGACCGAAGTTTCGGGCCTCGGCAAGGCGCGCGCGCTTCAAATCGCCGACGCGTGGCGCGAGCAGCGCGGCGTACGCGAAGTGATGGTGTTCCTGCAGACGCACGGGGCTTCGCTGTCGCTCGCGACGCGCATTCACAAGCGCTTCGGCGCCGCCGCGATGGCGGTGGTGTCGCGCCAGCCTTACCGCCTCGCGATGGAGGTCTCGGGCATTGGCTTCGCGACTGCGGATCGCATCGCGCACTCGGTCGGCATCGCCGGCGATTCGCCCGAGCGCATGCAGGCCGGGCTTCTGCACGTGCTCGGAGAGCTCACCGAAGGCGGCCACTGCCACTCGCCCGAGGACGAGCTCTTCGAGCGCGCGGCGCAGCTGCTCGGCCAGGCGGAGCGCCCTCCGCTGGAGCACGCGGCGGCGACGCTGGCGCTCGGCGGCTACGTCACCCTCACGCTGATCGACGGCGTGAAAATGTATTCTACACGCACTGTTTTTGCGGCTGAAATCAGGCTCGCTGAGCGCATACTGGAGCTGGCACGCACCTCGGCTACGAAGATCGCGGGGGCGGGCGAGCTGCTCGCGAAATTCGAGCTGGCGCAGGGCATCGAGCTCGCGCCGGAGCAGCGCGCGGCGGCCCTCGCGGTGGCGACTTCGTCGGTGCTCGTGGTGACCGGTGGCCCGGGCGTCGGAAAGACCACCGTGCTTCGCGCCATCCTGGCCGTGCTCGCCGCGTCGCACGTGGGGGTTCGTCTCGCAGCGCCTACGGGCCGTGCGGCCAAGCGCATGACCGAGACCACGTCGCGCGAGGCGCAGACGCTGCACAGGCTGCTCGAGTTCGATCCGCGCACGGGAGGCTTCAAGCGCGGTCGTGGCGCGGTGATCGAAGCGGGCGCGATCATCGTCGACGAAGCGTCGATGGTCGATCTGCTCATGGCCGACGCGCTCACGCAGGCCGTGCCGACCGGGGCGCGTCTCATCCTCGTGGGCGACGTCGACCAGCTGCCGTCGATCGGGCCGGGCGCCGTGCTGCGCGATGTGATCGCCTCGGGCGCGGTGCCGTGCGTGCGGCTCGTGCATATCTACCGCCAGGCCAACGAGAGCCTCATCGTGGCCAACGCCCACCGCGTCAACGCCGGACAAGCGCCCGCTATCCCCCCGCCGGGCGATGACAGCGCCGATTTCTACATGACCCTTCGGCCCGACGCGGCGGCCGCGAAAAAGACGGTCATCGACCTCGTCACCCAGCGCATTCCGAAGCGGTTCGGCTTCGACCCCGCGCGCGACGTTCAGGTGCTGGTGCCCATGAACCGCGGCGAAGCAGGCTCGATCGCGCTCAACGCGGCGCTGCAGGCCGCGCTCAACCCGACCGGCGTGGCGCTCGTGCGGGGAGGCAAGACCCTGCGCGTGGGCGACAAAGTGATGCAGCTTCGCAACGACTACGACAAGGACGTGTGGAACGGCGACCTTGGCCAGATCGCCAGCGTCGACGTCGCCGCGGGCAAGCTGACGGTGCGATTCGACGAGCGGGAGGTCGACTACGATGAGCAGGAGACCGACGATCTCGCGCTCGCTTATGCGTGCACAATACACAAGTCGCAGGGCAGCGAATACGCGGCCGTCGTGGTCGTGATGCTCTCGAGCCATTTCGTGATGCTCTCGAAGAGCCTGCTGTACACCGCGCTCACGCGAGGCAAGCGCCTCGTGGTGCTGGTGACCGACCTTGCAGCCGTGAAGGTCTCGCTCGGGCGGGATCGCCGCGGCGATCGCCGCACGCGCCTCGCGTCGCTGCTGTCGGCAGCGCCGTGATCGCGCGAGGTTCGGCCCTCGCGACCGCGGGGCCGCTGCGCTATGATCGCAGCCTTCGGGAATCTTTCCCGGAGCGTTGACGTAGTTCATTCGGGTTCGCACGCTGAAGGCGCAAGGCATGTTCAAGCGACTGATCTTCGGGTTGTTGTTCGGCGTCTTCGTGGGCGCCGGAGTGGCGGCCGTGGCGATCAAGGCGCTCGGCGTGGTCGCGTTTGGCGAGGGCGGGGCCGCTGCGCTGCTCGCGTACGGGCTGGCGGCGGTGACCGGCGTGCTGGTCGGCCTCATCGCAGGCAAGCCCATCTGGGCCAGCGACGCGAAGATCGAGGCCGGTCTCAAGGCGTTCTTCGGCGCGCTCCTCGCTTCGGGGCTGTTCTTCGCGCTGCGCAAGTGGCTGCACGTTGAGGTCAACCTTGGCAGCTTTGGCGCCGGCCCTGCTGCCGCGACCGAAATCGGACAATTGCCCGCCATCGCCCTGCCGCTGATCGCTGGCGTGCTGGGGGCGCTCTACGAGGCCGACAACACGCCCGAGGCGAAGGACAAAGCCTCGGCCGCGGCCGCTCCGAAGGCGGGCGCAAAGCTGCGCGTGGCCGGCGGGGCCGGTGTCGCGGCCGATGATGGCGACGAAGCGCCAGCGCCGCGGCAGGCGAAGCGTTGACGCGCGCGTGATGCCTCCGGCGCGCGCCGCCTTTTACGCAGCAACAGTCGCGGCGCTCGCGTTTTCGGCTCGCGCAGCGCTCGTCGGGCCGCCGCCACTGCGCGTAGCGGCCCTCGTGGCAGCCGTCTATTTCTCGATGTTGATGGTCGGGGTCCTCGTGCTCCGGCTGCGCGTCTTTGTCGACGCGGTGATCGCGGGGCCGCCGGGCTCGCGCGGCGTGGTCCTCACCTTCGATGACGGCCCCGATCCGAAGTCGACGCCGCGCGTCCTCGAGGTGCTCGCGGCCGCGGGGGTGACGGCGACTTTTTTCGTCATCGGTCGCAAAGCTGAACAGCATCCCGAGATCGTGCGCGAGATGGTCGCCCGTGGTCATCAGGTCGCGCTGCATTCCTACGCGCACGACCGCCTGTTTGCGATGCGCGGCCCCGCGGCCTGGCGTCGCGATCTGGACAAGGGCCTGCGCGTGCTCGAGAGCATCACCGGCCAGCGAGCTTCGCTCTTTCGACCGCCCATCGGGCACACGAACCCTCACGTCGCGGGCGTGATGCACGCGCTTGGGCTCACCGTGGTCGGCTGGACGGTGGGCGCGCGCGACGGCGTGCGGGGCTCGCCTCGGGCCGTCACCGATCGCGTGCTGAAATACGCAAAAAATGGCTCGATCGTGCTGATGCATGATGCGAGCGAGCGCGGAGACTTCGAGCCTGCCGCAGTGGCCGCGCTCCGCGACATTGTCGCCGGTCTCGCCGCGCGCGGTCTGCCCGTCGTGAGCCTCGCCGACTGGCTTCAGCCCCTTCGCGAAGGCGGAGCGGCCACTGGCGCGCCGAGCGTCACGACGAACCGCGCGCCGCCCGCGTAGCCGGAGTCGAGCTCGATCGTGCCTCCGCTCGCCTCTACGATGCCGCGGCAAACCGCGAGGCCGAGGCCCGTGCCTTTGCCGACCTCTTTCGTCGTGACGAAAGGCTCGAAGATGCGCTCGCGCACGCCGGCGCTCACTCCGGGGCCGTTGTCTTCGACCTCGATCACGACGCGGCCTCCGTGAGCGCGCGCGCGCACCGTGACGCGACCGTCTGCGCGACCGTCCTGCGCATCGCCCGCGTTCAGCACGAGGTTGACGAGCACCTGCGACAGGCGCCGCGGCGCGATCGCTGCGCACAGCGGTCCCTCGGGCGCGTCGAGTGACAGGGTGAGCGACTTGAACGTGCGCTGCGGCCTGGCGAGCGCGAGCGCTTCGCTGGCGACCTGAACGACGTCGGCGATCTCGGCCCCGTCGCTGTCGGGCGTGGCTTCATCGGGGCGCGAAAACGCCAGCAAGTCGCGGAGCACAAAGTGAATGCGCTCGGTCTCCCGGCTCATTCGCCCGAGAAAATCGCGCTGTTCGTCGGGCGTGAGGTCGCCCGCGAGGAGCAGCTCCAGCAGGCCCATGATCGCGGTGATGGGGTTGCCGATTTCGTGGGCCAGTCCGGCCGACAGTCGCCCGACGCTCGCGAGGCGCTCGCTGCGCACCAGCTGCGACTGCGCCTGCTGGAGACTCAGCTGCGCGCGCTCGAGCTCGCCCACCTTCTTGCGCAATTTCGCCTCTTCCTCGACGAGGCGTGAGGTCATTTGCGCCACGCTCGACGACAACTCGACCAGCTCGCGCGCGCCCGAGCGGGGGACATCGATGCGCCGCCCGCCGGCGGCGAATTTGTCGGCCGCGAGCCCCAGCGCTTCGACGGGCCGCACGATGAGCCGGGTCAGCGTGAGGTAGCCGGTGAACGCGATGGCGAACGCGAAGACCAGCATGTAGCCGCCCACGAGGCGTATCAGCGGCGCCGATCGATCGGTGCTCTCGTCGGTGCGCAGCCGCGCGATCACGGCCCCGCCGGCGTTCGGAACCACAACGTCGAGCGCCCGTCCTGCGGCCCCCCGCACCGTGGTGATCGACTCGCGCATGGGGGCGACGGGCGCGCTGATGCGGGCCATTTCGCGCTCGTCTCCCGCGCAGGCGACGCGAATGCCATCTGCAGTATACACACAAATCGCGTCGACCCCGCCCGGGCCCACGTGGCTCGCGAGCACGCGCGCGAGATCACGATCGCCGCGCGCGCGAACGTCTGAAACGTGGGCGGCCACGGCCCTTCCGATGGCGCGTGCCGACTCCTCCCGCGCCGCGAGCAGCGTGGCCCTCGCGAGGCTCGCCACCGCGAAATACAAAGGCGCGAACGCGAGCGCCATCACGCCCACGAGCGCGAGCACGATTTGCAGGCGTAGCCCGGGAGACTTCACACGCGCCAGTCTACCAGCAGCGGCGCCTCAGTCGGCGGCCGCGCCACCGTCGCGCGCGTCGGCGGCAAGATAGTCGACCATGAGCGCCCAGTCTTCGTCGCTCAGGCGAACACGCTTGTGGTGCCGCGACAGCGCGCGCTCAAGCTGTTCGCGGCTCTTTTCGCCAGGTTCGACGTGCGCGTGGCAGGAGCCGCACTTCGCCCTGTGCGTGCTGGCGATGCCCACGAAACGAGGCGCGATCGGGGCGGCAGGCCCGCCGCACGCAGGCGCGAGAGCCGCAAAAATGACGGCGCACATGGCAGCCAGCAGCGAGGCGCGCATCGCGTCAGCCGACCGCGATGCCGAAGGCGTGCCGGGCCGCGCTCGCGACGCCGCCGCCGGTCAGCGGCGTCTCGTCGAGAATGTGCGTGACCGATTCCTTGACGGAGTCCGGGGCCTGCCCCATCGCGTAGCTCCGGCCGGCGGCGCGGAGCATGGGCACATCGTTGACCCAGTCGCCGACGGTGACCGTCTCCTCGATCGCGATTCCGTGGTGGCTCGCAATCCACGCGAGCGCTGTGCCCTTGTCACCGCCCGACGCGCGCACGATCATGCCCCAGCAGCCTGCGCTGGCGCCCATGGGCCGCGTCGGAAACGTGGCGACCTGCGCGTGCTCGCCCACGCCCGCTTGAATTCGAGCCGCCGCGCCCTGGATCTGCTCGAGGCTGCCTACCGCCACGACGGCCGTGATGCCGGCTTCGTGATCCCACAGGTGGTGATCGACCACGCTGCCGGTGCGGGTGATGTCGGGCGACCAGGTCGCCACGTATTCGAGATACGGTTCGCCCGCGTCGTCGTGCACGATCGCGTTGCCCGAGAACAAAAACGTGGCCGGTCCGCTCGCGGCGAAACTCTCGCGAAGCGTGCCCGCATGCGACGTAGCGAAGCCCTTGTGAAACAGCGTCTCGTGCGTGGCGGCCGACACGACGTGGCTGCCGTCGACGCACCCCACAGGTCCGCGGATACCCACGATTTCTGCTGCGTTTCGGGTGCCGGAATACATACGGCCGGTAATGATGGTGACCACCACTCCGGCCGTTTGCAGTGCCTTTAGCGCCCTTACGTCGCGCGCGTGCGGAACGCCCTGCGGATTGAGCAAGGTGCCGTCGAGATCGACGGCGATGAGCCTGGGCCGGGCCGACGACGGAGCGCGCACGTTCACGTTACGCTCCGAACATCGACGCGGGTCTCCCGGGTATCACCGCGCGCACGCCGCCCGAGAAGTCTCAGGAAGCGGCGGGGTAGACGCTGACTTTTTTCTTGTCGCGCGAACGCCACTCGTACTTGACGGTGCCGTCGACGAGAGAAAAGAGCGTGTAGTCCTTGCCGAGCGCGACGTTTTTGCCCGGAGCGATCGTCGAGCCGACCTGGCGAACCAGGATGCTGCCCGCCGTGACCGTCTCGCCGCCGTAAACCTTTACGCCGCGACGCTGCGAATTGGAATCGCGACCGTTGCGAGTAGAGCCTGCACCTTTTTTGTGAGCCATGGTGGTGTCTCCTTCAACCCGTGATGCCGGTGACTTCGAGGGCGGTGAACGGCTGACGATGGCCGTTCTTGCGGCGGTAGTTCTTCCGCCTCTTGAACTTGAAGACGATGATCTTCTTGTCGCGGTCCTGAGCCGTGATTTTGGCTTCGACCTGCGCGCCTGCAACGAGGGGCTGGCCCAACTTCATGGCCTCGCCGCCGAGGAGCAGAACCTTGTCGAAGGTGATGACGTCGCCGACGTTGCCGAGAAGCTTCTCGACGCGGAGCCTGTCGCCCTTCGCGACCTTGTATTGCTTTCCGCCCGTTTGAATGACCGCGTACATGTGAACTCCCGCTTCTGTTTGCCGCGGCAAAGAGGCTCCGCGGCGGGGGTGGCAGCGCAAAGGCGATGCCGGTGGAATGGGACGCGGGAGTATACGGGCGACGGGCTGGTTGTAAAGCGTTTTACCAAGCAGGCCCTCGCGACCAGCCGCTGCGCAATCGGCGCGTTGCTTGCTACCATCGCGCTCATGATGCGCGCCGGCTCGCTTGCTCTCGCTGTTTTTCTGCTGATTGGCTGCAGCGCGACCGATCCAGGGGTGGATGGATTGACCAGGGCCGACCGGTCGCAAAATCCGGTCGACGCCGGCGTTTCCGTGCCGGGCGACGCTGCGGTCAAGACAGGCGATGCGGCGGTCAAGGCCGACGCCGCGGTGAGCGTCACCGGGTTTACCGGCGCGGGCGCATTCGTGAGCAACGTGCCGGCGACGAGCGCCGCGCAGCACCACAAGTCGAAGGGCGTCGGCGTCGTCCCGAGCAAGTCCGCCGCCTGTTTGAACTGCCACGGGATCAACGGCAACGCGCCCTATTTTCTCTTTGGCGGCACCGTGTACAGCGACGTGGCCGGCACGCAGCCCGCCGCGGACGCCGAGGTTCGCGTGCGCGGCGGTGACGGCTCGGGTTTTTTGGCGCACAGCGATGTCGATGGCAATTTCTGGTACGCGCCCCAGATGGGCGACAAGCTGATCTTCGCAGCGCTCACCGCGGTGCGGGGCGTGAGCAGCAAGGTCACGCCGATGGACGGCGCGATTTCGGGTGCGGACTGCAACGGCTGCCACAGCGGCGGCGGCACGGGCGCCGTTCACTATCCCTGACGCGTTATGGGTCGAGTCGCGTGCCGAACCCTGGCGCGGGCGGCGGGGCCTCCCGGTAGCTGTCGCTTAGCTCCGTAATCCAGGTGAGCGAGCGGTCTTCCAGACTGCGATCGAAGACGAAGCGAAGTCGGGCAGGCCCGGCGACGCCAGCGTCGAGAAGGGTGACGCGCAGACCCGGGATCGTGATTTCGTCTCCGGTGACCAGCGGCGCGTCGTCGCCGCGGAAGAGGTCTTCACGCCCCGCGGGGAAGAAGCCGCGGCCGTGCGGGATGATGGCGTCGAGGGTGCGGTCGTCGCGCCGGAGCAGCAGCGCGTGGCCGCCCATCACGAGCGGTCTCCAGCGCGCGATTGGCGGCCTTCCGGGCGCAATCGCGAGCGATCCGAACAGCGCAGACTGCCAGTCTCCGCGGGCGACGATGACCTCTGCGTCGGGCGCGTCGCCGATGTGCTCCCGAAGCCAGCGCGCGCGGCGCGCGAAGGCTGTCGCGGTCGCATGAAACTGCCTCGCCGCGATCCACGTTCCCACCGGCGCGTGCACCAGGTGCGCGAACGCCATCAGCGCCGCCGCCGCGCGAAGGTGCTGCGTGCGGCGATCGGGGGGGGCGGGAGACGCACCGAACCATCCGTGCTCGATGAGCGCGGCCACAGCGGGCGCGAGGCCGAGCACGCTCGCGCCCACGAGACGCATCGACGCGGTGACCGCGAGGGTGGGGACAAGCGCGATGAATGAGCCTAAAATAAGCCATTTTGCGTGATTTCTGGGTTCATCGGCGAGCGCCCGCGCCGCGCGCGACAGGGGCCCGGCGAGCGCCAGAGCGGTGGCGAGCACCACCGCCGCCACGGCCCACGCGCTGGCGCCAGCGCCCCACGAATCGGCGTCCGCGGTCAGCCAGGCGTCGATCAGCAGCACTGCGACGCGCCGCGGGGCCGCCGCCAGAAAACGCAGCGGCTCGCGCGTCGGGTCGAGGTAAAATCCCGAGCCGGCGGTGCCGTAATGAAGCGCGGCGCGCGCCGCGGCGTATGCGCTCGCCGGCCCTGCAAGCGTGAGCAACGCGGCGAGGCGCCTTCGCGCGGCGCCGGCGCGAAACAGCTCGAACGCGAGCACGTAGCCGCCGAACGCGAGGCCATATTCTCCCGAGGCGAGCGACGCCGAAAACAGGCCGACTGCGAGCGCAGCATGGCGCTTCAAGCCGCGCTCTCGAAAGCGTACGTGCGCCCCGAGGCCCAGCGCACCCAGCGCGAGCGACATCACCACGGTGCGGCTCGCGATCCACCCCAGCGGCACGGCGTGGCAGGGCGCGAGCGCGAAGAACGCCGTCGCCAGCAGCGCGACGCGCGCGGGCATCAGCCGCCGGTAGAGCGCGCGGGCGGCCAGCACGGCGGTGAGCCACCATGCGACCGAAACCGCGTGCATCGCGCCGGCGGAGCTGCCGAAAATCAGGTGCTCGGCGTAAAGCGAGGCGCTCGCGAGCGGCCTGAAGAAGCGCAGCTCGAGCCGCGCGTCGGTCCACCACGGCAGCACGCCGCGCTCGATGAGCACGCCCCGGTCGGCGCTCGAGACGAAGTCGTAGAGCTCGGTCGGGCCGCGGTGGCCGGGATAGGTGCCGGCGACCATCGAGATGTGGGCGTAGTCATCGAGCCAAAACGGGGCGCGCAGCCCGGGCGACAACGCCAGCAGCCCCACTGCGACGATGGCCGCGAGGGCGATCCGCTCGCGTCGCGCCGCGCGCTTCGTGTCGGAATCGGCGTCCATCGAGGGGACTGGCGGCTACCACGGATTGCCGGTGCGTGGCCCGGGCATCGGCTCGGGCAGGCTTGCAGCGCGGTGCTGAGCGGTTGTGACCTTGTCGTCGGGGCGCTGGTGCGGTACAGTATTCCCGCCTTGAAAACTATTCGCTTTATTTTCCTTGCCCCTGCCGCTGTCGCAATCCTCGCCGCCTGCGCGACCTCTGCAGACGACCCGTCGACCTCCGTTCCGGCGGCCGATGCCGGCAAGGACGCGAAAGCGATCACGACCGACGGGGGCGGCAACAACAAGGACGGCGGCGGCAGCGGCACCTGCTCGGCGCAGTGCCAGACCGACACCGACTGCCAGTCTTCTTGCGGTACGCCGCCGGCCGGCATTTTTTGCTGCGATACGCTGACGGCCACCTGCTTCACCGTCGCTGACAGCGTGTGTCCGGAGCCTCCCGACGCAGCGACCGGGGGCTGAGCGCGCGCCGAGGGGCGTGCCTGTTTCCGAGGCCAGCGCGAGCGCGAACGACCGCGTCGCCATGGCTCACCGGCCCGCACGCCGCCAGGCGTCGCGGGCTTTTTCGTGGCTCGGCGTCAGAAATCGTACGCGAGGTCGACGCTCGATTTCACGACCCAGCCTTCTGCGCGGTTGTCGGTCCAGCGAACGTAGGCAGGTCGAGCCGGGTAGAGCCCGAGCCACAGGCCGCGCGCCGGAGAGAAGCGAACGCCCAGCAGCGTGTCGACGTAAACCGACATGCCGCTGCTGGTCCCGGCCTGCGCGCCGATCGCGAGCGCGAGATTGCGGACGGCGGGGAATTCTCCGTGCAGCGCGAGGCCGAGCACTGGCATGACCTGCGTTTGAGCGGGCACGGCGAACCCCTGAAGCGCCCGCAGTCCGAGCGTGATTTCGGCGAGATTGAACAGGCGCATGCCGCCGCGGACGCCGAGCGACAGACACGATCCGAGGATGAGGCAGCCTCCTCCGTCTACGCCGACGAGCCCGCGGACGGTCGCGCGCCTTGCTGCCGTACGCGAAAAGAGGCTGCCGTCGTCTTCGGATGGCGGAGCGCCCGGGCCGGAGTCGCCTCGGTTTCCGCGGTGGTACCCTCCCACTGGGACGATGATGATGGGAGGTCCCACATGGAAGTGTCCACCTCCGTGAAGGCCGGGTCCGGGTAGCCCTCCCACGTGGGTCCCTCCGTGGCCGATCCCCGCGCCGCCAGCGCTGCCGGCGTGTCCCGCCGCGCCTCCGCCCGACGGCTTCGCGCCCGAGCTGCCGAGCGATTTCGCGCCACCCGCGAGGATGATGACGGCCGCGGCGACTACGACCACGACGCCCGCGGTGATCGCAACGCTGCCCGCGCCGTCAAACGTCTCGACCTCGGCTGCGGCGATGTCGCCCCACGCGATGAGGGGCGTTGCGCTCGCGCACGGGGCGCCGCGCTCCGGCCGAACGGCGATTCCCTCCTGCATGCGGCAGAGCAGCCCGGCCTCGACTTGCGCGGTGCGCTGACCTCCGGGCGTGATGAACGTGATGTCACTCTCCGGCGCGATCTGCACAGTGTCGCCCGAGTCGTCGACCAGCTCGATGAAGTTGCCGTCGGTGCGAAGTGACTCGGCGGCGTTCTGGAGGGGCACGGTCGCGGACGACGTGCACGCGAGCTGTGCGGCGAGCGCAGCGGCGAGCGCTGCACGAAGTCGAAGCTGAAGCATCCTCCCAGTATAGTGGATTTGTGCTGCCCGCGGCGGGCCCGGGGCAACGACGCTGCGGCTGGCGCGCCTGGGACTACAGCGCGTTGTGCGCGGGGTCGCGCTCGCCGGCGATCAGCTGCTCGAGCACGACGACGAGGAGGTCCTCGTGCGTCGGAACGGCCGGGATCAGCTTGCGCTTGATGATGAGCGCGATGACGGTCGGGCGCTCGGCGGGCTCGCACGACGCGAGCATCTCAGCGGCCTCCGCGACCGTGATTTCCCGCGGTCTGGAGCCGCGCTTGCCCACTTCGCTGCCGACGTTCGCCTTCCACCACGTTGGCCACGGATCGCAGGGCGCTGGCGTGAGCTCGCTCAGCAACGCGGCGCGCAGCCACGGCACCTCGGTGATCTTTCCGACCGCCGCCTCGAGCATCGGGCGCGGGTCGGCGCGCAGCAGTCGATCGGGCACCCCGAGCTGCACGCGCAGCTGGCGGGCGCGCGACGGGCCCATGGTGACGTACGTGCCAAGGGCCTCGGCGAGCGCTTCGTCGGTGATCAGCGGGGCCTTCGCGAGGGCGCGCAGCAGGTCGATGCGCTCGCGCACTGCGGCGCAGCTTCCGTCGACCGCTTCGACCGATTCGGGAAACAGCAGCGATACAGGCATCGCGTCGCCCCGTATCACGAGCTCGACACACGAGAAAAATGCGGAGCTCATCGCCTTGAGGCCGGCGTCATCGAGAATGTTCGACGCATCGAGGAGGCGCAGACCGGCCAGTCCCTGTTCGAAGAAAGCCGGCTGCTTGGCGACGATTTTCACCACGGCCTTGCGCACGCTCTCGCGGAGCATGTTTGCCTCGAAGCGCTTGCCGGTCTCGACCGCGAGCGCATCGCGCAGCGTCTGGATGTCGCCTACCTCGACCTTGCCCTCGCGGGAAATCTGGGCGCGAACCGTCACGGGAGCCTCGCCGCGCGTCGAGCGATCGCCAGGTCGACCAGCGCGTGGAGCATGGCGCGCTCCGACGTAGCCGCGCCGGCGACCGCTGCTTGACGCGCGATCTCCCGCCACTCGTCGCGCAGACGCCCCGCCACGAGGCGCAGCACGTCGCGCACGAGCGGCGGCAGAGGCGGCAAAGGAGGCAACGGCGCACCGCTCGGCGGATCGGTCTCGGGCGTGGCGGGCGCCTCGGCGGCGACAACTGGGATGGTACCAGGTGGGAGGTACCACGCTGCGGGCGCCTCGGGGCCGAGCTGCAGGGGCGCGAGGGCGTCGTCGCGCATCATCGCGTCGGTGATGTCGATCCACTCAATCGCCTCGGGAACCGCGCCCAGCTGCGTCGCCGAAACATATTCGACGATGGCTCCCGAGACCTTGGCGATGCGCGCGAAGCCCTCGAGTACGTGGGGAGGCACAAGCGGGGCGGCGAGGGAGGCGTCGCGGCCGTCGTGGGTGGATACGACCCAGTCGCGCAGCTCGCGAGCGTTGGGGGCAGTTCCGAAGCACGGAAGGGTGGCCCGTCGCTCGCGCCCGCTGATCTGGGCGCGCGCCGTCCACCAGCCGCGCAGCGGCATGGATCGGGCTGTCTCTTCGGAGAGCCCGTGTCGCTCGAACAGCGCCCGCAGGTTCTCAATCGCGGCCGTGAGCTTGGCCGCCGCCTCGTCGTCTTCGGGCTTGCTCACAGCGACCTTCGCCGCCGGATCGTCGATGATGCCGAGCGCGAGGTTCATCTCGTTTTCGTCGGTAAAAGACGAGGTGAGCGACTCGTGCAGCGCGCTGGTGACCGAGTCGTAGAATGACACTACGCGGCACTCCTCGGAGCCCCCGGTCTTCGGTCCGCGCATGCCGCGGCCGACCATCTGCGCGAAGAGGATTCGGCTGCGCGTGGCCCGCGCGAGGGCCACAGTCTCGACGCACGGCAGATCGGTGCCTTCGGTGAACACGCCGCAGTTGATGACGACCCGCACGTCCTTGCTGCGGAACGTCTCGACGATCGCGCGACGGGCCTCCGACGCCGTGTGGCCGTAGACCTCCTCGACCGTCACGCCGCTTTCGCGCAGCAGGGCCGTGAGCGCGCCACCCTGCGCGATCGTTTCGGCGAACACGAGCGTTTGCCCCCACGCTGGGCCGTTGGTCACGAGCGCGTCGACGATGAGCTTGTTGCGCTCTTCGTCTTCGGCGATGCGCGTAAGGAGGGTCTGCGGAAGCTCGCCTGTTTCGTCGACGAACGCGCGCCGCTCGCTCGTGGTCATCTCATAGGTGATGTGGGTGTCGATCGGCACGAGCACCGGCTTGGCCAGCACTTCGGAGCGAATGAGCTCGAGCTGTCCGACCTCGTGCAGCACCCTGCCAAAAATGCGCGCGAGCAGCGGCTGCTCTTCTTCGGCGGTGCGCGTCGGAGTCGCTGAGAGGCCTAAAATACGAGCGTTTGGCCACTGCTCGAGGAGGTGATCGAGCAGCGCCTTCCAGCTGGGGGCGGCCCCGTGGTGGCATTCGTCGACGACGATCAGGTCGAAGGCGCCCTGCGCCTCTGTGAGGCGCTGCAGGTTCTTGCGCCGTCCCCAGTTGAGCGTCGGGATCGATGCGACCAGCACATCGGCGCGCCTCGCCTCGTGGCGGTAGCTCGACCATTCGCCCACGGTGAAGCTGCGTTCGCAGTCGTACGCCGACTCGACGAACGTTGCGGTCGCCTGATCGATGAGCTCGATGCGGTGGGTGAGCCACAAGCATCGTGCGCCGTGGCTGACGAGGTCACCGAGCACGAACGACACGGCCGTACGCGTCTTTCCGCCGCCGGTAGGCAAGCACAAAATGCCCGTCTTTTCAGGGCCGGAGAGCCAGTCGCGCAGCGCCTCGACGCCACGCTCCTGATGATCGAACAAGGCGCGCTGCACCAGCCGATGCCCCAAAGGCGGCTGGTCGCGGTCCACCTCGTAAAAGGTGGGCCTGGCCTCGGTAGCAGGGGCCGCGGCGCGAGGTCGCGAAAGGCCGCCTCGGTTGTGCTCGCTGCTCTCCATGCTGATTGAGTCGGGCATGATAGCGCCTCCGGGGGTCGATCGGGCCGTATATCGCCCGCACGTCGATTCAGGCGGCGCGCGCCGCGATCGGATTGCATGCTGCAGCGGCCTCGCGTTGCCGCCGCCGCGTCGCCTCCGACCGGGCGTCCGCAGGCACCGAAGCTGCGCGCGGCGCTGCGGGATTGGGCCGGCGTTTACAATCGGCGCGCGCCACCACGAGCCATCGGCGGGCTTGTCGGGGCGCCCGCGCTGAAGACGGCGCGCACTTTCAATTCGACACGGCCGCGGGGCTCGCGCCCTCCCGCGCGATCTCGGTTCTCGGTGTGTATCAGGACGGCAGGATGAACCTCGAGGCCTGGGACGGCGCCGTGGGCCCTGCCGTTACTCGGCGTCCGAGCGACGCACCGCCTGTGGGATCGCCATGCGCTACAATGGCGCGAGCACAGACCACGCGACTGCGAAATTCGTCCCAAAACTCGCCAATGCACTGCCGTCGGCGCGATGCGGCGGTTGGAGCTGGGCTACCCCGATCGGCGCGGCGCGCGTGCGCGATCCGGGCAGCGAAGGCGCACTTGCGATTTCGGCGCCCTAAGCGTCTCGCTCAAGCGACCGCCCTCCGGAGGCCGCGGGCGACATTTCAGTTCGGGCGCAGGGATTCGAACCCCGATAAGGAGCACCAAAAACTCCTGTCCTGCCATTGGACGACGCCCGAGTAGTGGCGCGAAATTAGTCGACCGCGTGCGAAACACAAGCGTCCGTCGCGTCTCGCGCCCTGGCTTGCGGTGCGATCAGTACGGATTGTCGTCTTCTGCAGCCGGCTTCGGGGCCGGTTTCGGCTTCGGAGTCGGTGCGGTGGTGGGGGCGGTCGTTGCCGCCGGAGCGGGCTTGGTGACGACGGGGCTGGGAACCGGCTTCGCTGCGGGCTCGGGCGTCGGCGGAATGATCGTCGGGGCGGTGGTCGGCGCAGGCGCGGCGCTGACGCTCGGAGCGGCGTCGACGGCGGGGGCGCTGGCGCTGGGAGCTGCGGGAGCCGAAGCCGTCGCCGTAGCGGTCGCAGTGACGGCGGCGGTGACGACTGGCGGTGCGCTCGCCGTGGGGGCGGCTGCTTTCACAGTCTCGGGTGCGACCGGGGCAGGATCGCTCGGGGCGCCGCCGAAAACATTCAACTTGTAGGCGCCAAACAGGCCTGCCGCGACGAGCACGGCGGCGACCACCCAGGTCGCGCCTCCGCTCTTTTTCTCGGTTGAGGGCGCAGGCGCTGCAGCGGCGGGCTTCGGCGACGGCGGCTTGGCGGGCTCGGGGGCGGCTGCCGCGACGGGCTTCGGCGACGGCGGCTTGGCGGGCTCTGGGGCTGCTGCCGCGGCGGGCGCTGCAGCAGCAGGCTTGGCGGGCTCGGGGGCGGCGGCGGGCGGTGCAGGCGCAGCAGCAGGCGCATCGGCCACGGCGGGAGCGGATTTCGCTTCGGCGCCGTCAAGTGCGGGGATGTCGTCGAAGAGCGCCGCGAGCGCCGACGAACCTGATTTCGCGGGCGTCGGGATGGGCGCCGCAACCGCGGCTGCTTCTGCGGCGGCCGGCGCTTGCTGCCCGTCCGCGGCCTGCTCGGCGGCGGCAGGCGCAGCAGGAGCCGCTTCGTGCGCGGCGTCGGACTTCGCTTCGTGCGCCGGCACTTCGGCGATGGTCGCGGCAGGCGCCGAAATCGGCTTCGCGGGCTCGAGCTTGCCGAGCTCTTCGAGCGAGCCGCCGGCCTCCTTCAGCGCCACTTCGAGAAACTCGCTCGCCTGGCGCATCACGGTGCGCTCTTCGGGGGCCGGCATGTCGCCGACCGAGTCCGTTTCCGGGAAGAACCCGCCCGCTCGCGCTTCGGGGGCCCGCTCGGCCGCCTTGGCAGCGGGCGACTGCGGAACGGTCGTGTTGAACATGGGCATCGGCGGCATCGACGCAGGCAGCGAGCCGCCGCTGGGGACCGTCCTGTTGATCGACGTGGCGGCGCCAGGCGGCGCGCTCGCGGGGTGGGCTTCGGCCGCGGCGGGCGCGTCAATCGGCGGGGCGCCCTTCGGGGCGTCGACGGCTCCCTCCGCGGCGGGTTCGCCGACGTCATACGCACCACCGGCGCTTCCGTGCTGCGCCACGACCCGCTCGATCAGGTCCCGCGACTTGTCGTCGACCTTGATGAACTTGACGCCCATCCCTGCGGGACGATCGGGCGTTGCCTGAGACGTCTCGCGTTTCCACACCACGCGTCCGACACCCGCGATCACCGGCTCGTCGGCGGCGAGGCGAATCTCGAACTTGAGCAGCGTGCCCGATGCGAACGGGCTGCTGGTCTTGACGAAAAGTCCGCCCCTGGAGACGTCGTACGAGTGGTTGTCGATGAACTCCTCGACGTTGGCACTCTTGAAGCGCACGTTCAGGCTGACGAACTTCGTGCGGGGATCTTTGCGCGTATCTTCAGTCATGGGGCCGTCATGCTACCGCCCTACCGGGCCGGACGCTACGGTCAGCGTTCGGCAGGGCGACAGCCGCCGGAGGCCAGCGGCCCGGCGCCAAACGCTCAGCGCTTCGCGGCGGCGGGCTTTGCGGCCTTTGTTGCCTTGCCGGGCCTGGCCGCGGTCGTCGACTTTCCAACCTTCTTGCCCTTCGGCAGATCGTACTCGATCGTCGGCGCGAGCGAGCGCCTGCGCTTGTCGACCTCTTTTTGCAGCGCGAGCACGGCCTCGCCCCGCGCGTCGTAGAGCCGCCGCGGCTTGCGGTGCACCGCGGGATCGCTGAGCAGCGCGTACACGAGCCACGGAAACACCGCCGTCACGTCGGTGTGCACATAGACGCTGCCCGTTTGCACGCTCTCGGCCGAGACCTTGCCCCACGTGTGCCCCTCACCGGCCGGGCACGAGCTCAGCGCGCCGTTGTCGACCGGATCGACACAGAACTGCACGTCGACGTCGAACCCGTGTGTGGGGACTCCCAGAATTTGGTCGAGGAGCGGCTCGCCTTGAAGGGTGTAGTTCTTGGGAACTCCACCTCCCAGAATCCAGATCGCCATCCGCTTCTTCAGGCGGCCGAAGCAGTGGTGCTGCATCGCGCCCATCTCAAATACGTCGTCGTTAATGTCGATCTCGAGCTTGAACGCGTCGCCCAGCATGCGCCTTAGCTTGACGATGTTCAGGAAGATCGATCCGTCCTGCACGGCGCCCACGAAGATGGGAACCCCGAACTTGTAGGCTGTCGAGAGCAGCGAGGGCTCCTTCACCCCGAGCGCGTTTTCGATCTCGAAAATGTTCTTGCCGAGCAGGTAGTGCAGCTCGACCGTAGTCATTTTCTTCTGAAACTCGGGCTTGCGCAAAATCGCGCTAAACAGCTTGTCGGTCTCGAGGAGCGTCTCCTCCCAGAATCCCAGATCGTAGATGCGAATGATGCGCGCGAGGCGATATTGCAGGTCTCCCGCGTTGGGTTCGATTTCGCGAATGCGGTGGCCGATGATGCGGTGGGCGTCGTGGTAGAGGTTGGCGCCGGTGGTCGTGATGCAGTCGACGAGGCCGCGCTCGATGAGCGGGATCAGGCACGACTGATGAAGGCCGGCCGGCGTCATCGCGCCCGAGAACGTCAGGAACGTGCAGAAGTCCTGACGCGAGACTTTGCTCATCAGCTCGAACGCAGTTCGTTCCTGTCGCCCCACGTAGGCCGGGAACATGTTGGCGATCACGTCGGCGGGTTTTTCCTTGCCGGTGATGCCTGTAGGATGCACGTTTTTTGCGCGCTCGAACTGCTTGCGAAGGACGGTCTTTTGCGGGGCCATGGTGTCGCGTTTCTTGGCGAAGGTGCGGCGCGGCGTCAAGTCGCGTAACGTGCATTGCGCATGTGGGAGCGGAGCTTCGTGGCCATGAGCGTCGCCGTAGGTGAGCCTCCGGGCGCTGTGACGGGCGCGCTCGGGCAGGGGCCGACCGGCGGGGCCGACGCGCTGCTCGAGGCGTTGCGCCACCCCGATCGCTACGCGAAGGCGTCGGCGCTCGCGCTGCCGCTTGCGGAGATCGCGGGCGACCTCGCATCGCTGGAGCTGTCGTGTCTCTGACGCGCGCGCGGATCGTGCGCGGGCCCGTTGATGCCGAGGCTGCCCCCGCGACCCTCGGCGTGCCGCCCGCGGTTCGCAGTCGCGTCGCGCGCGAGCGGGCCGATGCGGTGCGTGAGGGTGAGGCCATCGTGGCCGAGGCGGCGAAGCGGGCGGCCGAGCTGCTGGAGGGGGCCGCGGCGCAGGCGGCCCAGGCGGCGGCGCTTGCTTCGCGCGAGGCCGAGCTGCGCGAGGAGGCGCGGTTCGCGGCTGCGTGGATCGCGCTCCGTGCGCGCGAAGAGGCGGCGGCCGAAGGCGCCCTCGAGCGGTCGGTTGCGCTGGCCGTGGTGCTGGCCGAGCGCATCGTCGGAGCGTCGATCGCCGCTGATTCCAGCCAGATCGCTGCGCTCGCGTCGCAGGCTCTGGCCGAGGCCGCGGGCGCCCGTCGCGTGGCCATCGAGGCGCATCCGCTCGACGCAGGCGCCCTGTTGGCGCACATTGCCCACTTCGCGCCGCTGCCCGTCGAAGTCTCAGAGAACCCTGAGCTCACCCGCGGCTCGCTCCTGCTCCACACCGACCTCGGAACCCTTGATGCCAAGCTCGCCCCCCGAATCGAGCGACTCGCCGCAGCCCTCGCGGGAGCCCTCCGAAAGTAGCGCGCCCCAGGCGCCCCGATCGATTCGCCGCAACGTTCTGCTCTTTGTCGCGACCATCGCGAGCGTGGTTTTCGTGGGGTCGGGCTTCGATCTCTCGGCCCCGCACGTGCCTTCGCGCGCGCAATGGCTCGACGGGCTGCAGTACGCGGCAGGGCTGCTCGGTGTGCTCGTCGCGCACGAGACCGGGCACTACGTCGCGGCCCGCCTGCACCGCGTCGACGCCTCGCCACCGTTCTTCATTCCGCTGCCGCTGGGCCTCGGCACGATGGGCGCCGTCATTCGCATGCGCGGACGCATCGCCACGCGCGCTGCGCTGCTCGACATCGGGGCGTCCGGCCCGCTCGCCGGGCTCATGGTCGCGTTCCCCGTGTACGCATGGGGCGTCGCGCACTCGAAGCTGATCGCGCTCGACGACGGCAAGGCCTACGAGCAGCTCGGCTCGTCGCTCGCGGTGCGCGCGATCGAGCATTTTTTTGGTCCGCATGTGCCGGCGGGAATGGACGTGCTGCTGTCACCGGCGGCGTTTGGCGCGTGGGCCGGCATGCTGGTGACCATGCTCAACCTGCTCCCCGTGGGACAGCTCGACGGCGGACACGTGGCCTACGCGCTCTTCGGCCCGAAGCAGGACGCGTTCGCGCGCAACGTGCACCGCGCGCTTCTCGCGGTATTTTTTGCAAGTGTTGCAGGATACACGTTTCGGGATTGGCGCGCCGGCATCGGGCTGGCGCACTTTGCGAAGAACGTCGGCAACTCGGTGTTTTGGCTGGCGTGGTTTCTGGTGCTGCCGATCCTTGGCATGGTCGCGGCGCGCAGCGACGACAAGCCAGCCGGCCAGGTGTCGCTGCGGACGCGCGTCGTGTCGCTCGTCGGTCTGCTCGCGATGGCGTCGCTTGGCGGCGAGCGGCACGGCGGGCTCGCGTGGCTCGGGTTCTTCGGCGGTCTCGCCCTGCTGCTGGCCATGGAAGCGCGCGGCGGCACGCTCACGCCGCACGCGCTGTTCGAGCATCCGGCGACGGGCGCGGAGCCGCTGGGGCGCGGTCGCAAGGCCGTCGCCGTGCTCACGCTCGCGATGTTCGTGGCCCTGTTTATGCCCACGCCCATCAGCATGTGAACGCGCAGCACCCCGCGCGCCTGCGGGCCGATCAACAACGTCGGCCGACTGCGCCGCGCGTTCAGTTCAGTCGATGACGACTTCGAAGTCTTCGGTCACCGGGTTGGCCAGCATCGCGTCGGCCATTTTTTCGAGGCGGGGCTTGAGGTCCGCCGCGTGGGCGTCGTCGAGCTCGACCTCGATGAGCTTGCCGATGCGAACGCCCTTCACGCCCTCGAAGCCGAGCCGCTCGAGCGCGCGCCGAACGGCGTCTCCCTGCGGATCGAGAACTTCGGTCTTGAGCCGAACGATGACGTGCGCCTTGGCCATGGGGGGCTTCCTTTAGATGTGAAGGTTCTTGCGAATGCGTTCGATCGGCGGAGCCTCGTCGGGCACGAAGGGCTGCCCGGTGATGCGCTCGAAGGCCTCGATGTACCGGAGCGCAGCGCCCACGCGCACATCGTCGGGCAGGGGCATGGGCTCGCCGTCGCCGCGGTAACCCTGCTCGGTGTAAAACCGGCGCACGAAGTCTTTGTCGAGCGGCTCGGGATCGAGCCCCTGCTCGAACCGCGACTCATAGCTTTGGGCGTGCCAGAAACGCGACGAGTCGGGCGTGTGAATCTCGTCGATGACGATCACGCGGCCGTCTTTGGTCTTTCCGAACTCGTACTTCGTGTCGACCAGAATGAGGCCGCGCGCCGCGCAGGCGGCCTGTCCCGCCGAAAACAGACGCATGGCGATCTCGGCGGCTTCGTCGAAGTCTTCGGGCGTCACCTGTCCGAGCGCGAGGATCTCTTCGCGCGAGCCCGAGACGTCGTGCTGGCCTTTGGGAGCCTTCGTGGCGGGCGTGAGGATCGGCGCCGGCAAGTGCTGGTTCTTGCGCAGTCCGTCGGGCAGTGTGTGACCGCAGAAGTTGCGCTCGCCCCTCGCGTAGTGCGTCCAGATCGACGTCGAGGTAGAGCCGGTCACGTAGGCGCGCACCACCATCTCGACCAGCAGGGGCTCGCACTCGATGCACGCGAGCACGTTCGGATCAGGCGTCGACAGAAAGTGGTTGGGCGCAACCTCTCGGGTCGCCTCGAACCAGTGCGCGGCGAGCCGGTTGAGCACTTGACCCTTGAAGGGGATCGTCCCCAGCACGCGATCGAAGGCGCTGATGCGATCGGTGACGACGATCAGGCGCCTCCCGTCGCGCGTGTAGTTGTCGCGAACCTTGCCTTCGTATTTTTCGCCGAGCTCGCGAAAATCCGTGGCGTCGAGCGTGCGCGTGAGGGCTTGCCTGAGCGTGGCTTCGTCGACCATCTTGCGCGGCTTCTAGCCCATCTCGCGCGCCGAGTCATGCCGCGCGGCAATCGGCAGCCCAAACCTTGCTCGCGCTCGTGTAAGGTGCGCGGGCGCAACCTGGCACGGGTGGCGGAATGGCAGACGCAGTGGATTTAGGTTCCACCGCCGAGAGGCGTAAGGGTTCAAGTCCCTTCCCGTGCACCGGCCGCCTCGTGGGCGGCCCCTCGGCCGCGCGCGATTGCCTAAACCGACGCTGCGTAGAAGGCGCCCACGTCGGCGCGGAAGGCGCGGCGCGAGGCCTCCCATGCATAGTACATGTGACCTCCGAGGTAGCTGGTCATCACGAGCCGCTCGCGCTGCGACGGCTGCAGGCGCATGAGCTGCGCGAGGCGCGCGCTGGCGAAGTAGGGCGTGACGAGATCGTAGTAGCCGTGGGTGATCATCACCCGCATGTGCGGGTTTAGCGCCATGCCGTAGCGGAGATCGTCAGTGGCGCCGACTTGCAGCTCGAACGCGTGTTTGCGCCCGTCGAGCTTCCACGTGTTGTTGACCTCGAAGCTGAGCAGTCGGTAGTCGCGGTCGGTCTCGAGGCCGAGGGTCGTGCGCAGGTGGGCGTTGATGCCCGCGGTGAAGGCGCGCTCGACGGCGAACAGCGTCGGGTCGGCGCCGTGGAACGAGTCGCGATCCGAAAACGGGTCGATCGCGAGCATGCTCGCGTCGTAGAGCCCGCAGACCACGCGCTGCTCGCGGAGCAGCTCGCGCACGAACGCCTCGCGCGTGACGCGTCCGCCGCGCTCGCGGACGAACGCCTCGGGCAGCCCGATCAGGGCCGCCGCCTGATGGCAAATCGACGTGTATTCAGCGTCGCTGAGACCACGGCCGCGAATGAGCAGGCTCGCGAGCGGGCCAGTCGCGAAGGCCTCGGCTTGCTCGCGCGCGCCCTCGGCGGTCGTTCCGGCCGCGAAGCCCCTGCTCCTGCCGTGATGCAGCGCCGACAGCGCCATCGACGGAAACAGCTCGAGCCAGTGCAGCGCGTCGTAGTCGCCGCCGTCGAGCAGGTGCAGCTCCATCGCGGGTGAAATGAGCATCGCGCCCGACAGGCCGACGCCGTAGCCTTGCTGCAGCAGGCGGGTGAGCTTGGCCGCGCGGAAGCCGCCGTAGCTCTCGCCGGCGATGAACACCGGGTTGGTCCACAGCTGGTGCTTCGAGAGAAACCGGCTGATGAACTCGCCGAGCGACTCGAGATCGCGGCTCATCGTGAAAAACTCGTGGTCGGCTTCTTTCGGCGCTGCGGGGGCTGCGGCCTTCGCGTCGGTGCTCGGCGCAGCGTCTGCAGCGGGGGCAGCGATCGTGCGGCTGAAGCCGGTGCCGATCGGATCGATGAACACCAAATCGGTGAACGCGAGCCACGTCTCGAGGTTGTCGACGAGGCGCGCGGGCGGCTTCGGCAGCGAGCCGTCGGCGTTGAAATGCACGCGCCGCGGACCGAGCGCGCCCACGTGCAGATACGCCGACGCCGCGCCCGGGCCGCCGTTGAACACGAACGTCACCGGTCGGTCGGCGCGACGTCCGCTCGCCATGCGGTAGTGCACATGAAACATCTCGGCGACGGGCTTGTCGTCCTTGCGAAGGATCATCCAGTCGGCGGTGGCCTCGCACCGCGCGTCGCCCGCGCCCGGCAGCGCGACGGTCAGCTCGCGCGAGGCGCCTTTAAGCGCGCCCGCAGGTGAGGGGTCTTTGTCCTTGTCCCTGGTGTCCTTTGCTTGCTCAGCCATGTCGGCAGGGTAGCGCGTGCGGACTGCGCGGGCCCTGCCAATTGCTCGCGGCCAGCCAGGTCTCTTTCGCGGTGTCGCCGCGCGAGTATGCTCCCATCGTGCAGAAAAAAGCCTTCGCGTCGCTCCTTGTGCTCACGTTGGCCTGCGGCGCAGACGACCCTGCGATCGGGCCCGGCGCGGCCGCGGATGGCGGCGTCGATTCACCGTCGGGGGAAGCGGGGCCCGACGCCGCGCTGGCGGCTGAGCCCATTTACGTGATCGACCTGTCCGCGCAGTATCTCAACTGCTTCGGAGGCTGCAAAGCGGCGGTGTCCGCGCAGCCGGTCGCCAAGACGCTCGACAACCTCGACACCCTCGTGCTTGCGATGAGCGTGCAGGGAATCGTCAACCGCAAGGGGCCGCGCTTGTATGTCGTGGCGACCCCCGCCGACGCGTTCTGGCTCCAGCGCGCCACGGAGGCCGGCAAGGCCTGGGGCTGGGCGGCGGCGCACCCGCAGAAGAAGCTCACGACCGCGAGTGAGCTCGCGTCGACCTTCGGGGCCGAGCTCAAGGGGAGCGTGCGCTGGACGGCCGATGTGCCTGCGACGCTCGATGTCGCGACCACTGCGGCCGGCGCGCTCGGGCTCGCGATCGTTCGCGAAAGCAGCCCCGTCGCCGCGGCCGTGCTCCCCACGTGGCCGGTGCAAAGTGATCTCGTCGGAAAGTTCAAGACCAAGCGCGACGCCTACGCCTTTGCCCGCGCGACCTATTTGGGCAAAACCAGGCCCGGGCTGATCGGCTATCAGCTCGATGGTTGGCCGTGGACGCGCCTGCTTCAGGGGGCCGACGGGAGCGCAGTGGCTGCGCCCAACATCCTCGCGCGCGACTACCTGATCGGCGAGCAGGCCTACGTCTTCGACTTGTCGCCGTGGGCTGACGTCACGCCGCCCGACGACGGCTCGCAGCCACTCGGCAGCGATCTGGCCGAGCTCGTCGCCACCCTCGACGCAGCGCACGCCGCCGTAGCCGGCAAGGAGCTCGGCACCATGTGGGGCTTTTACCCTGTCGACAAATACGCAGTCGGCGTTCACTCCGAGCCCGTCTCGGGCGAGTGGACGACGGCGCGGATCATTTCGGAGCACGGCGTTCGCCTCACTGGAAACGGCGGTCAAGCGTACGGGCTCGAGGCCGGCAACGCGTCGTTTCACAAGTGGGGAACGTTCCCCAACCACGCCCCGCGCCACGCCTCGCCCACACCCTCGCAGCTGGCCGATCTGGGATATATCAATCAGCGCCTGCAAAACCCCGGCTTCGACTGGAACAGCCTCGCAGGCTGGACGATCGACGCGCAAAACCGCGCGATTTATGCGGGCTCCGCTGCGCCCGGAGGCCACGAGTACTTTCTCGAGTTCAACGGCGCCCTCAATCAGAGCCTCTACCAGACTGTGCCTGTCGCGCCGCAGGCCGGCGAGACCTGGCGCCTGCGCGCCCAGTACCGGTTGCCGCAGCCGGCGAGCCGGGCCAAGTTGGTGCTGTGGGGGCTGGGCGGCGGCGACGAAGCCGCGCAAGTCGCGCTCACCAACGCCGACGGGCAGTGGCACACGGCCGAGGTGACGCTCTCTCCGGCCACGAGCGCCCACACGGCCATGCGCGCTCAAGTCTACCTCGACGCCGCCGGCCCGAGCGTCGACCTGGACGAGCTTCGCCTCGCCCGCGTCGCGCCGTGGAGCAACGACGTCGCCCCGCTGACGTTCGCCACGTTCTTCGAGGCCGACTACGACATGGGGACTCCCATTTATGCAACGCCGGTCGCAGTGTACCCGAAAGTGTGGACCGATCAGGCGCGCGGCAGCTTCCCGGTGGCGTGGGATTTCGCCCCCGATACGATCGACTACTACCCGGGCGTGATGCACTATTACTTCGCGACTGCGACTGCCACTGACTGGTTTACGGTCTCCGATTCCGGGGGCGGATATGTCAATCCCAGCTATCTGTCGGCGGCCGATCGCGCGCTGTTCATCAAGAGCTCGCGCCGGGCGATGAGCCGCACCGGTGAGTCGTTTATGAGCTTCTTTCTAAACGGCTACGCGGCCTCGCCGGCGCCCGACGTCGAGGCTGCCTGGAACGCCCTCGGACCCGACGGCGTGATCGCCAATCAACTGTCCTCGCCGGATCACCGAATGGTGGGCAACGTGGGATGGTGGGCAGTCGACAGCAACGGGTGGTCGTACGGCGGCATCTCGGAGGGCGACGCCGCCGCGAATCTCGACAAAGCCTATGTCGCCCGCTACGGAAACGCGGCGACGGGCGTTCGGTTCCTCGCCGGTCGAAACGTGTACACGGGGCCCGATCTGGCGAGCCGCATGGTCGCAGCCAGCCGCGCGTTTCATCCGGAGCGCGATCTCACTGCCGTCGATCCTTACACGTTCGGCTACCTCTACCGGCAGTGGAGCGGCGGGGCGAACACTTCGCGCGCCTCGTGGCTCGATGACACCCTGCCGCGCGCGGCGGCGCCAGGCGCGTCGCTCGCGGGCTCCGTACGGGTGCGCAACGACGGGTGGGAGACGTGGAGCGCCTCGGCGTGCAAGCTCGGCGTCGTCGTCAGCGGCAGCGCCGACGCGACCCCCTCATCTCCGGCGGGCGCAACCGTGGCCACGTTCGCGCTGCCCGCGGACGCCTCTCCAGGGGCCGCGGTCGACGTCGCAGTCACGCTCGCTGTGCCGAAAAACGCCGGAAAATACGCCATTTCCTACGACATGAGCTGCGGCGGCTGGTTCGAGTCGGCGCTCAACCTCGAGTACCACGACGCGCTCGTGGTCTCCCCGTGAGCCGTCCCGGGTGTTCAGGCGTGTGAACATGCGTGTTCAGGCGTGTGAACATGCGTGTTCAGGCGTGTGAACATGCGTGTTCAGGCGTGTGAACATGCGTGTTCAGGCGTGTGAACATGTCGCCGGGTGGCTGCGATCGGCGGACCGGCTCGCAGCCGCGACGTCAGCGGGCAGGAGCGGGGCGCCAGGCGAGCCCGGTCTCGCAGTCGATGTGGGTCAGCGCCACGCCGTCGCGCGAGATCGCGATCAGCCCGAGCACGATGGGCAAGTGAAAGCGGCGCGGCCCGACTGAGCCGGGGTTGAAGATGGTGACGCCGCGGTCGCGCGCAGCGAAGGGCACGTGCGAGTGCCCGCAAACCACGAGGCTCGCGTCGTTTCGCTGCGCTGTGCGAAGCACGTCGGCGCGTAGCAAAGTGCCGCAGACGGCGATGTGCGTGAGCAAAATCTTGAGCAGCGTGCGTTCGGCCTCGCGCACGTCGATGGTGAGCGAGTCGGGCAAATCGACTTCGCGTTCGTCGATGTTGCCGCGCACCATGCTCACCGGCGCCACCTCGGCGAGCGCCGCGATCACGTCGCGATTGCCGATGTCGCCGGCGTGAAAGATGTGGTCCGGACCCAGCGCGACGAGGCGCTCATGCAGCAGCGGATGCGGTCTCGAGTGCGTGTCCGCCACCACCGCGATTCGCAGCGATGGTCCCCGCAGCGTGAGCGTCTCGAGCGCGTGTCGTTTGGCGGGCGGCATCGCCGCGGACCGTAGCGCGCTCAGCGGTGGCGGATCGCGTAGAAGTGCCTTCCGTCGCTGAAGTTCAGGCGGGTGCCCGAGATGCTGAAGTTGAACGACGCCGTCTTGGCGACCTGCCCGCAGTTGCCTTCTTCGATGAAGGCCGCGGTGCCGGCGCTCCGGTTGATCCAGTGCCAGAACAGCATCACGTGGTGGTGGCCGCCTTCGTCGACGTTGACCGCGTCTCCAGGGGCGAGGTCGCTCGCCTGGATGGTGTAGCTGACGCTGGTGTCATAGGGCGCGAAGCCACCGGTCGTGTGACCCGGCGCCGCGAGGCCCCACGCGTACGACACGAGGCCGGAGCAGTCGGAGCGGTAGTTGTCCCACGTCTCGTGGGGCCGGTAGCAGGTGCCGCCGCAGATGGCGTCGTGGCCGCCGTTGGTGCCGCCGCAGTAGGGCACCTGCGCGCTGACCCAGCTCATCGCGCGGGTCACGGCGCTGCCGCCGCCGCTGTTTCCGCCGCCGCTGCTGCCGCCGGACTTGGCGAGGTAAGCCCCCGACGCGTAGCCCGACGTGCCCTGAAAGCTCACGTGGTAGAAGCCGCCGACGGGCTGCGCGTCGAGGGTCTTGACGGTCGACCCGGGTGACATCACGTCGATCACCGTCTTGCTCGTGCTGGGCCCCGAGCGCAGGTTGAGCGCGGCGGTCGTCACGAGCTGCGTCCCTACCGGCAGGCCTCCCGAGAGCTCATCGCTCATCGACGCGGACTCGTCGACGTTGTCCGCCGGCGACGACGCGGTGCAGGCGGCGGTCAGCGACAGGGCAACGGCGAACGAGAGCTTGAGCGCGAGGTTCATGCCTCCCACCTCTGCGAGCGCCGTGCCGTAGCGTTCTGTGGCTAAAATCGGCTTGTTTCGCGCGCTACGCTGGGGCCCCAGGGCACCGTACGATCCATGTAGTCTTTTCGGAGCGCAGGTGATCGAAGGGGCGCGCTTTCAGGACTCGCCGTTGCCCGAAGCGCTCGGCGTCTTGATGCCCGAAGCGCTCGGCGTCTTGATGCTCGAGGCGCTCTCGGGGGCCGCCACCGCGTTCATGCGAATCGACGGCTTGGTGTGGCGATCGAGCATGAGGGCGGTCATCTCGGCCTCGGCGTTGGCGAGCGCTTCGCGCAGATCGCCGATGCGCTGGGCCAGATCGATGATGCGGTCTCTTCGGGAGGTCACGCTGCACTATCGTGACGGTGCGCCCCCGGCGTCAAGTCGCAGCGACTCAATGCGCGCCGCCTCAGCCGCAGAGCCCCGCGCAGGTGGTCTGCGCGCGCAGGCACGACAGACCAACGGGGCTCGGCTTCAGGGCGCTCCACGCCGACGTGCCCGCGCCGAACCAGTACGCGTCGCCGAGGAGGCCGCAATCCCCGACGCCCTGCGCGACGGCGAATCCGTGACCGTCGGCGCGTGGCGCGAACACGAACGCGCTGCGCCGCTCGGGTGCGGCGACGTCGATCGTGGTGAAGTCGGGCGCGAACACGCAGGCCTGCGTCGACGGCGCGTGCAGCACGTCGCCCCCGGGGAGCCGCTTCCACGCGCCGGAGCCCACGTCGAGCGCGTAGACGTCGTTCTGGTTGCCCACGGCGCCGTCGTCGTGCCCGCCGAACGTGAGCAGCTTGCCCGTGGTGGTGTCGAACGCGAGGCCGTGCTTGATGCGGCCCGTCGGCGTCTCCCCGCTGGTCGCGATCGGACTCCAGCTGGCCGCGGCGATATCGAGCGCCCATACGTCGCGCAAGAACGGGCCCGTGAACGCGCCCGCGTCTCCTCCCGAAAATACGTACGCGGTGCGGGTTTTGTCATCGATCGCCATCGCGTGAAACAGGCGCGCGGGAGGCGCTGATTTCGTGGCGATCTGCGTCCACGCGAGCGTCGTGAGATCGAGCGACCAGGTGTCGGCGAGGGGGGTGAAGTCGAGTCCGGAGGTCGACGCGTTGCCGCCGAAGACGACGAGCGCGTTGCCAGTCGCGTCGAGCGCCGTCGCGGCGTTGGAGCGGCCCTTGGGCGCTTTGCCGGTGGTCGCCAGCTGCTCCCACGCCTCGGTCTTGAAGTCGAAGGACCATACGTCGGAAAACAGCGTGTAGGCCCCGCTCGCTCCCGCGCGTGACCGACCGCCGAACAGAAGCGCGCGGCCGCGGGCTGGATCGGCCACGATCGCGTGCCGTGCGCGCGCGCCGGGCCCGTCGACCTTCGCCTCGCGCCACACGCGGCAGTTGACGTCGAGCAGCCACGTGTCGCCCGCGTGCGTATGCGCGGCCGCGCCTCCGCAAGGCGCAGTCGCCGTATCGCCTCCGAACATGAGCAGCGTGTCTGCAAGCGGCGACAGGGCTCCCGCTGTGTCGCCTCGGGGCGTGGGAATCGATCCGCCGGCGGCTCCCGAAGTGCACGAAGCTGGCGCATCGCCGCTCGGATCGAGCGTTGTGGCCGCAGCGTCGGAGCCCCCGTCCGCGCCCGTGGCCGAAGTGGTCGTGGTGGCGGACGAGCACGCGAGGATCCCCAGCGAAGCGAGGGCGAACAGGGCGACGGAGCAGCGCATGCTCGCGGCGATAACACGAAACGAGCAGCCGCGGCGGTCGCGCCCCGCGCCCTGCTAGACTGCCTCGCGATGTTTGCCGAATACGACAGTTATGACGCCACCGGCCTCGCGGAGCTCGTCGCCTCCGGGCAGGTCACTGCAGCCGAGTTGCTCGAGTCCGCGCTCGCGAGGGCCGAGGCCACGCGCGAGACGCTGAACGCGATTTGCGCGCCGATGCACGGGGTCGCCCGGGAGCGCACGAAGGAGCCGCTGTCAGGCCCGTTTGCCGGCGTTCCGTTCCTCATCAAGGACATCGCCCAGGACTACGCGGGCGTCGCCACGATGGCCGGCAGCCGGGCCTTCGCCACGCGCGTGCCCGAAGTGCATGCGGAGATCGTCGCGCGGTTTCTTCGCGCCGGACTCGTCATCTTCGGAAAGACGAGCACCCCGGAGCTCGCGCTCAAGGCCGTCACCGAGCCCGAGCTGCACGGGCCGACGCGAAATCCGTGGAGTCCCGATCGCACGCCGGGAGGCTCGTCGGGAGGGGCCGCATCGGCCGTGGCCGCAGGTGTGGTGCCCATGGCAGGCGCTTCGGACGGGGGCGGATCGATCCGCATCCCAGCCTCATTTTGTGGGCTTTTCGGGCTGCGTCCGTCGCGCGGCCGGGTTCCCTGTGGACCGGCACACGGGGAGTTTTGGGAGGGCGCTTCGAGCGAGCACGTGCTCACCCGCAGCGTGCGCGACTCGGCCCGCATGCTCGACGCGATCTCCGGACCCGACGTGGGCGCGCCGTTCGACATCGCGCCGCCCGAGCGTCCGTTTGCGGCGGAGGTCGGCCGGCCGACGGGCAAGCTGCGCATCGGCTTCTGCACGCGATCGCCGCTGGGCACGCACGTCGATCGCGAGTGCGTCGTCGCCGTCGACAACGCTGTAACGCTGCTCCGGGAGCTCGGCCATGAAGTCGTCCCCGCGGAGCCCGAGATCGACGGCGAGGCGCTGGCCGCTTCGTTCATGACCCTGTACTTCGGTCAGGTCGCCGCGAGCGTCGCGCACGCCCGGCAGCTCACCGGCGCGCACGAAGACGCGTTCGAGCTCGACACGCGGGCGCTCGCGCTGCTGGGTCGCAGCCTGGCGGCGGGCGAGTACGTGACGGCGCGCAGGCGATGGAACGACTACGCCCGCGCGCTGGGCCGCTTCTTCACCCAACATGACCTCTATCTCACCCCGACCGTCGCAATGCCGCCGGCGCGCATCGGCGAGCTTGCCCTGCCGTCCGCGCAGCGCGCGGCGCTCAAGGTGGTGCTGGCCGCAGGGCTCGGCAAGGCGCTGCTCGCGACCGGCATCGTCGGGCAGCTCGCCCGCGAAAATCTGATGCGCACGCCGTTTACGCAGCTGTCGAATCTCACGGGCACGCCGAGCATGTCGGTGCCGCTGCACATGAGCCCGGAGGGGCTGCCGGTGGGCGTTCATTTCTCGGCCCGCTTCGGTCAGGAAGGCGCGCTCATTCGCCTCGCCGCAGCGCTCGAACAGGCCGCGCCCTGGCAGGCGCGCCGCCCGCGAAGCTGAAGTCACGCAAGCGTCAGGAGCCGGGCGTCCACGGCTTGGCGATGACTACGACGGCCTCGGACTTGTAGCGACCGGTGCAGTCGGCGGGCGACTCTTTCACCAGCCGCCGCTTGAACGCGTAATCGATCTTGAGCCAACGAAGGCGCAGCGCGTCGGGAACGTCGCACTCGAGCAGCGACGCGCCCAGCATTGCGTGGCGCAGCTCGAAGAGCTCGGCGGTGATGAACATGTGCTGGTGCGCGTAGGCGGGAAGGCGGCCGCAATAGCGCTCGGGGCCGCCCATGCACTGCGCCATGAAGTCGGTCTGCTGGCCCTCGATCACCGTGCGCGGCACGCCGTCGAAGAACTGCTTGAGCCACGGGTGGGCGTAGAGCTTGTCGTAGAAGACTTTGTGCACGCGCTGGAGCGTGGGGTGGCCGCCCAGTGCATCAAACAGAGAGGCGTCGAGCGCGATATCATCCATGACGGTCTTGCGCCCCGGCGCCGCGCGGGCGAATGCGCAGCGCAACGCTCCACGCTATCAGCTACGGCCGAACTTCGCCGTCCGATAAGCCCGGAGGGCCGAAAAGCCGCCGCGCGGGGGCCGGGCTACAGCGACTCGAGCTTGCGCGCGATCGGGCACGAGTGGTCGCCGGTGCGCTCGGAGTACTGCTGGTGGAAGGCCTCGGCTTTGTAGAATGCACGCATCGGCTCGACCTTCGTGGCGATTGGCCGCGGCAGCGACGGCTGCTCCCGTGCGATCGCGGCCCGCACCGCCGCGGCCTGCGCGTCGTCGAAGGTGAACACGACGCTGCGGTAGTTGTCTCCGCGGTCGGGGCCCTGCCGATCGACCTGCGTCGGATCATGAATCTCGAAGAACGCCGTCAGCAATTTTTCATAGCTGATTTTAGCCGGATCGAACTCCACGAGCACCGCCTCGGCGTGGCCGGTCGTGTGCGTGCACACGTCGTCGTAGGTGGGGTTTTGGGTGTGACCTCCCGAGTAACCCACTGCCGTGGCGACGACTCCGGGCACGTGACGAAACGCGTCTTCGACTCCCCAGAAGCAGCCCGCGCCGAAGGCGGCCAGCGCGTGACCCGGCGCCGCGGTGAGCGGCGTTCCCATGCCCGCGTGGCCCGGATCGGTGCCCACGGCCGGCGCGGCGGCGACCTTGGCGGCGGCGGGTGCATCCGCGGCGGCGGTGACGTCGGGCGCGCGCGACTGGTGGCAACCGGGCGCGCTCAGGGCGCAGGCCGCGAACGCGAAGACAGAGATGAGCGTAGCTGCGGGGCGATTCATGGAGGGCTCCTTCAAGAGCTACTACGCACGACGCGCGCCCGCCGTTTCAGTTGGGCGGAAGAACGGTGACCGCGGCGCTCGTGGTCACGCCCGCGCCGTCCCAGCCGAGGGAGATGCTCGGGAAGCTCTGGAGCGACGTTCCCTTGCCCGCGCTGTCGATGCGGATGAGCTGCGCGGGTACCGTGGCCTTGTTCGTATCGACGTAGCTGCGCGAAAACGCATAGATGCTGTCGTTCCACGCGGCGACGCCGAACAGCCTGCCGAAGCCGGTGCCCGCGCCGAGGAACTGCTTTTTGAGCGTGGGCGCGGGCGTCTTCGACTGGTACGCGGCCGACATCGCCGGGACGTCGATTTCGGCCACGATGTCGCTCACCGAGACCGGGAGGCTCTTGCCGTAGAGCCGCACTGTGGCGAGGCCGCGCGCCTTACCGTTTTGCGTGTAGAATACAATGTCTCCCGACAGCTCGTAGGTGCCGCCGTTGGGGCCTGCGCCGAAGCTGCCGAGCTGCGCCGTCGCGCCCGAGGTCTCGACGGCGTAGAGGTCGCCGAGGCTGTCGCCCGCCACGAGCGTCTCGCCTGCGCCGAGGACGCCGGCCGGCGCGAAGCCGAGCGCGTAGAACCGTTGCGAGGCGCTGACCTTGAAATCAGCCACTTTCGTGAGCACGACCTTGCCGGGGCTCGCGGGAATTTTGGCGGTGAAGATGGCGGCGGCGGTGTTGACCCAGACGTCGCCGGCAGAGTTCACCGCCAGATCGGTGATGGGGTCGAGGGCGCCGCCGGCGTAGTCGAACGGGCCGATGTCGAGCACCTGTTGGGTGGTCACGTCCATCGTGAACAGCTCCGTGTCGGTGTGGGCATAGATGACGGCGACCCCGCCTCCGCCGCTGTCGGAGCCACCGCCACCGCCACCGCCACCGTCTTTGAAGCCCGTCGCGCCGTCGCCGCCCGAAGTGGCCGCGTCGCTGCCGGCGTCGCTGCCGTTGTCGAAGCCTGAAACTGGAGAGGCGGCGCAGCCTGCGAGCACAAGCAAGGCCGAGGCAACCGAAAGTGAAGCGGTACGATGAATCATCAAGAGTCTCCAGGCGCCGCCCGAGCGCCACGGGGTTATGGCTCAGACGGCTGGCCGGCGCCAGTCACAATCCAGTGACGTTTGGCGGCGTGTTCACAGCCCGGATGAAGGCTTTCGCGCAGTCGATTTCGCGGCGTCGACGCTCGCAGCAGGCGCGGCTGCGGGAGCTTCGGCGCGTGGCGAGGCGCCGGGGATGGCCGTCGCGGTCACCTCGGCGGCGTGACCGGGAACGGCAGGCCCGCGCGCGCGTCGGGAAAGCAGCACGGCCGACGTCGCCGCGAGGGCCAGGACGAGCACCGCGACAGCGAATTTCAGACCGGTCGACGCGCGGCCGGAACGCGAAATCGTGGTCGCTTCGCGCGGCGAGAGCAGGCTCGGCGCAGGGGCCGGCTCGGCGGGTCGCGAGAGCGGGAAGGGCTGCGTCCCGGCGGCGGCGGGCTCGGCCTTCGCGGCAGGCGATCGCTCGGCCATCGTGGCGGCGCCGCGATCGACGGCGCGCGCTGCGCCCGGAGTGTGACCTTCATCCCCGCGCGACATCATCATCGTGCCCGTCGCTGTGCGCTGCGCGACCGTGGGACCGCCTCCCGCCAGCATCGGCGTTGGGGGCCCGGCCGTGACCGCGGTCCCGCCCGGCGAGGCCGTCGTGGGCGCGAGGGCGAAGGCCGGCCCTGCCTGCGTCTCGACGCTGCGCAGGCTCCGCTCAGGCTGCCGCGCGCTGCGAGGCGCGATGCTGATCACCTCGTCGACGGTGGCGCTCGCCTGGACGTTCGCGATGGTGGCCGCGAGCCGCTGCTTCATCGCGCGCAGCGTCTGGGCGAAGCTGTACGCGTCTTTGGGTCGCTCGTCGGCCTTCTTGGACAGCGCCGCAGAAACGAGCGCATCGAGGTCGCCGGGCACCGTGGCCCAGCGCGTGAGCGGTGGCGCTTTTACGTCGATGTGCGCCTTGCCGATCTCGACTTCACCGGTGAAGTCATCGAACGGTCCGCGACCGGCGATCATCTCGTAGAGCACGAGCGCGGCGGCATAGAGATCGCTGCGCGGGGTGACGTCGCGTCCAAGGATCTGCTCGGGGGGCGCGTAGCGGAAGGTGCCGATGAACCGGGCGCCGGTGACGATCGTGCTCCCCTGCGCGAGCTTGATGATGCCGAAATCGAGCAGCTTCGCGAGCGATCGCCCGTCGCGTCCGCGCGTGATGAAGATGTTGTCGGGCTTCACGTCGCGATGAACGATGCCGAACTCGTGAGCGTGATCGAGCGCGTCGAGCAGGTCGATCTCGATGTCGAGCGCTTGCTCGAGGGTGAGCTTGCCCTTTCGATCGAGCACAGTGCGGAGCGACTGCCCCTGCAGCCTCTCCATTACATAGTAGGGCAGGCGCTTGTGGTCCTGGGTGGTCCCCGAAGTGAACACTTCGACGATGTTGGGATGCTGCAGCTTTGCCAGCGCGCGCGCCTCGCGTGACAGGCGCGCGGCGAGGTCTTCGCGCCCCGCGAGATCGCCATGGAGCGTCTTGAGCACGTAGCGTCGCCCGACCGAAGTGTCTTCGACGTCGTAGACCGTGCCCATGCCGCCGGCCCCGATCACGCAATGCACTTTGTAAACCGTTCCGGGCACGCGATCGCCGGGCTGGTAGTCGGGGGTCCGCACCGTCATTGGCTCTCCGAAGGTTACCACCGTTCGAGGCAGCGGCCCAAGCCGCGCAGGCCAGCGTTTCGGGCCGAGCGCGCGCGCGGCGGGGCGTCTGCCGGTCCGCTTTTGCGCTAAGCATCCTGCACTTTGAATCCATCGCCCCCACGCAGGAGCAAGGCCGGTGGCGCCAAAAAGCGCCCGACGCGCTACGCAGGCAACGCGGCCAGCGCAGCGCTCGCGACTGCGCTGCGTCTCCACAAGCGCGGCGATCACGAGTCCGCCCGCGCGGCCTACGACGCTGCGATCGCGGGCGCGCCGCGCGATGTCGATGCGTGGATGAACAAGGGCGCCCTCGCGGTGCTCGCAGGTCGCGCGGCAGAGGCCATCGCCGCGTTCGCCTCCGCCACCGCGTTCGCGCCCGATAACGCGCGCGCGGCCCGTGACGCGGGCATCGGCCTCGCCGCCATCGGTGAGCTCGGCGGCGGTCGCGGAGCCCTCGAACGTGCGATCGTGCTTGATTCCAGCCTGATCGGCGCTCGGCTCGCCCTCTGCCGCGTGGTCGCCGAGCTCGGGGATGAAGCCGCTGCGATCCATCACGCCCGCTGCGCCGTGCGCGATGCGCCCCGCGACGCCTCCGCACACGTCGAGCTGCACAGGGCCCTGTTCGATGATCGCGATCTGGGCCCGTGCCTCGAAGCTGCCGCGCGCGCAGTCGCGCTCGACCCTGGCCACGCGCTGGCGAGGCTGTGCCTTTCGGGAGCGCTGGCGCTGTCGGGCGACCTGCACGCAGCGGCCGCGGCGCTCGGCGACGACGGCCTCGTCGCGACCGGTCTCCGCGATGCGATCGCCTACGCGACCGCGGCGCGGCCCGTGGCGTCGCGGTGCTTTTCGTCGACGCGCCAAACCTTGTATTTTGCAATGAATCACGCGCCGCCTTCCGGCCTCGTGCTCGAGCTCGGCGTGCGACACGGCGTCACGCTTCGCGTGCTCGCCGGCGCCTCGGGCGACCCGTCGACTGTGCACGGCTTCGACTCGTTCGCGGGCCTCCCCGAGCCGTGGCAGGGGCGGCCTGCCGGAGCGTTTTCAACCGGCGGCGAGCTCCCCGAGATGCCCGATGGCGTCGCGCTCCACGCCGGGTGGTTCGACGTCACGCTCCCGCGCTTCCTCGCCCGCACCTCCCAGCCGCTGCGTCTGGTGCACATCGACAGCGATCTGTACTCGAGCGCGCGGACGGCGCTGCGGGCGCTGGGGCCGAGGGTGCGGCCCGGCTGCGTGCTCGTCTTCGATGAGTACCTCGGCAACGCGAGCTGGCGCAGCGACGAGCACCGCGCGTTCCGCGAAGCCGCTGCCGACTTCGGCTGGCGCTTCGAAGAGCTGTCGCTCAGCTGGCTGACCGGGCAGGGAGTCGTTCGGATTCTTTAGCAGGGTGTTGAAAAACACCCTGCTAGGAATTGGCGAAGTCAATTGCGTGGGGTGGGGACCCCGAAAAACCGCGTTTTTCGGGGCGGGGAGGTGCATACCTCCCCGAGATGAAAGGATAGCAGGCCGTTCTTCAACGGCCTGCTAGTTAGCAAAACACACTGCACGCTTTCGCGTGCCGCCGCGGCGCGCCCACCGCCGCGAAAACGCCGGGTGTCAGCGGGTCGGGACGCCGTACTGTTTGGCGTAATCGAGCCACACTGCGTGCTGGGCCTCGAGCTCGCCCGGGAGCATCGCTCGCGCGGCCTCGTCGCTGGGCGAAGCCTTGTGGCCGCCGGCGGCGGAGACAGGCAGTCCGAGCGCCGCGCGCGCGAGCTGTCCGACGCAGGTCGTAATGGTGGTCGCGATTTGCTTGCTGGTGCGCGCGGTGAAGACCTCTTTCGCGCCGATGACGCCGAAGACCTTGGCGAGGTCCGAGGGCGGCAGAAAGCAGATGCTCGCCTCGGGCTGCGTGTAGCAGGCGGGATGCGTGGCGAAGGCCGTGTCGAGCAGCGCGCTGCACGTCGCGGCTGGCGCCGGCGCCCGGTTCGCGTGCGCAAAACCCTGCGTTGCAGCCTCGACTTCGGGCACCAGCGCGCGTTGCAGGCAGAGCATCACCGAGTCGACCCACGCGACGCCCTTTTCGGAGAAGTCGGTGCGACGAAATGCGTTGCAGTAGCGCTCGCCAAAGCCCAGCGCGTAGCCGTTTTCGCCGCAGGCGATCGCCGCGTCGACGCACTGCGCGTAATGCGCGCAGTTGCGCGTGATCGGCTCTGCGCACGCCGCGAGCCTGGGGTACGCCTCGGCCGTCGCCTTGCAAGACTGCGCCTTGCCCTCGCGCACGAAGCACGCGGCTGAATGGTGCTTGCAAGCGTGGCCCGGAGGCAGCTTCGCGACGCACGCCGCGACCGCTTTCTCGGCCGCCTTGTCGCCGCAGTGCTCGCGATTGATCTCGGCGCGGCAGGTCGTGCGCACCACGTCGTCTGCGGGCACGAGCTCCACAACGGTGGCCCCGAGGGGCTGCTCGTCGAAGCCGACTCCCTCGGCGCCTTCAAGGTCGGGGGCCGCGCTGCACGCGCCCAAAATAAGGGCATTTCCTGCCAGAAACGCCGCCATGGATGCGAATCGGTACGGAGCGCGCGAACTCATGTGCGGCCTTGTACGCAAGGGTGCGAGCGGATGCAAGCGCGCGCAGCTCCCGAGCGACCGCACACGCCAGCGGCCACGCGCCCTGTGTCGGTCTGCGTCGGTATTTGATTGTATAATGCATTCGTTCCGGCGCGGGCGCGGCAGCGTGTAAGATGGGGCGATGACCGCAGCCGAATCGATGGCGCTGGTGCAGACGCGCTTTCCCGAGGTCGCGCGGGCGCTGGCCGGGGCGGCGCCGCCCGCTCGCGTGGAGCTCGTCGCGGGCGCGCTCGTTCCCACGCTTCGGATCGACGGCGTGCAGCTCGCGGGCGCGTTCGAGCCGCGCGCCGAGGCCGAGCTTCAGGCCGCGCGGGTGCCTGCGGGGAGCGGCTCGGCCACGGTCTACGATCCGGCGCAGGGCGCGGTGGTTCGGGCGCTGCTGGCGCGCGCAGAGCTGCAGCAGCTCACGGTCGTCGTCCTCGCGCCGGCTGCGCTGCGCGAGGTGCTGCAGCGCCCCGGGGACCACGACTGGCTGGCCGACGCTCGCGTGACCGTGCGCCTGCCGCTGGCCGGTGATCGCCCGCAAGGAGCGTGGACGGTCTCTCCCGCCGCCCTCCGTCTCGCCGATGCCCGCGCCGAGCCGCTGCGCGATCAGATCGTGCTCGCGCTGTCTGCGCGGTATCAGGCCGAGCGCTTTGCCGAGCAGGATGCCGAGCTCGCGGCGAGGATGGCCGGCAACCTCGCGCGCGCGCGGCTCGATGGCGATGTGGCCTCGCTCTTCGGTCGCTACGCAGGCGCGCACGCGGTGGTGGCGGGAGCGGGCCCTTCGCTTTCGGACGAGGTCGCGTGGCTGCGCGCGCAGCGATCGCACGTCGTGGTCATCGCCGTGAACTCCGCGCTGCGTCCGCTGCTCGCCGCAGGGGTCTCTCCCGATGTGGTCGTGGCGCTCGATTCGGCGGCGACGCTGCAAGAGCACCTGGCCTGCCCGGAGGCGCCCGAGCTCGCCGAGCGTTACCGCGGGCTGACTTCGGTGCCGCTCGTCTACGCGTGTGCGGTGCATCCAGACGCCATCGGCGCGTGGGCCGGGCCTCGCCTCGTTATGCACCTGGCGCATCCCCGCTACGACGCGATCGCCGCGCAGGCGCCGAAGGGGCGCGTGTGGTCGGCGGGCACGGTTTTGCACGCCGCGGTCGATCTCGCCGCGCAGTCCGGCGCAGCCGCGATCACGCTGATCGGAGCTGATTTTGGCTACCCTGCCCACCGCTCCCACGCCGACGGCGCGGTCGGAGCGCAGGCGGTCGATACGCCCAGCGCGCGCATGCAAACGCGCGACGGGTACGGACAGCCGCTCGCGACCGACATCAACCTTCTTGGCTACTTGCGCGATCTCGACGACTGGGCGCAGCGGCACCCGGGGGTTCGCGTGTACAAGCGCGGTCGCGCCGGCGCGGCGATGGTGCACGTGCCGTTCACGGAGGAGCAACCGTGAGCGTGTCGTCCCTGGCTGTTGCATGCCGCGCGGCTGCGATCTGGTATCGCGTCGGCGAGGAGGCCGCGGGCAGCGCGGAGCTCAAACGCCTGACCGAGCAGTTCATCGCGCTGGCCGGCGCGGGCGACGCGCGCGTACTCGGGCTGCTGCCTGCGCTTCAGGAGCTGGTCGCGGCGCAGGGCCGGGGAGATTTTCTGCGTGTGGCCGACCTGCTCGAGTTCGCGCTCGCCCCTGCGCTGCGATCTTGAAACAACGCTGAAATCGTCGCCCTCGGCCACCGCAGGCGCACGCGAGCGGCCCGCACCCGCGGCGCTGTCGGTGTTGCCCGCCCTGCCCGCGGACCTGGACGTGGTCGATTTTGACGCCTGCGGCGGAGGGTGGCTGCAGCGGTCAGCGCGTCGTAATTCGACGAAGTGCTCGCGCAGTGAGCGGCGCCGCGTGCACGAGCGCTCTCGCCGCGAAGCGGCCGCGCCGGCGAATCAGAGCGTCGCCGTTGGCGTGCCGCCAGGGTTGTCGTTGCCTTCTCCGATGCCCCTGATCGAGGGCACCCGTTCGGTGCCGGCGAACAACTTGTCATTATACAGCATGTCGTTGATCGTCACCTGGCCACCAGGCTCGCGCTCGTGGATGAAAAAGGTCGATCGACCGGTGGCGCGAAGCGCGTCGCAGGGCACACCCGTGGCGGAAAATGCGCTCGCGATCACGACCGTCGTCCCCTTGCCGCGCGTCGACGACACCGTGATTGCGGGGTACCTCGCATCGGAGAGCGCCGCGTTCCCCAGCGCCCTGCAGAAGCTCGCGTCGGTGGGGTGGTTGTACAGGTTGTAGAGCGAGAGCTTGCTGTACAGCGGAATCTTCAGGAGCTCCCGGTAGACGCAGCCGACGAACGTCTTGGGGGTCGGGTCAGCGTCGACCATCGCGCGCGTCATCGCGTCATGCGCCGGTGGCCGCGAGATGTTGAGCGACGTAAGCCCCCAGTTGGTGCTGTAGAGAAACTGGTAGTGGATGGCGCTGACTTCGGCGCGAACCAAGGCGGGGTTTTCGTTCTTCAGGTACGTGTAATACTCGGTCGCGCCGGTCTTTTTCCCGTCTACGATGTAGTGCATCAGCTCGGAAAAGATGGTGTCGAGGCCGCCGGCCTCCTCGAGCGCCATGTACACGCCGACCTTGCCCTCGCGCCCCTGCACCGCCACTCCGGGAGAGCCCGTCCAGCGGTTGGCGGTGTCGGCGTCGGGGCCGGCGTACGTGCTGCGGACCGCCTTCTCGTCGACGGCTGTGTCGCGGTGGCCGGACGCGTAGTGGAACATGGGCGTGTTCATCGGGAACTTCTTGTCGTACTCGCCCCGCTGACAGGCAGGGGACGCCAGAACCTTGAGAGCAGCCTCGTAGGTGGCGTTGTAAAGCTCCTGGTCGCCAAGCGTCGGCATGCGTAGTTCCTCGGCGCCGAGCGGCTGGCAGCCTGGCGCTTGTTGAGAAGGTGAAGTTCCAATGGCCATTGGGGCACGGGCGCCCGCGAACGGCCCACTTTCCCGCTTCGTCGCTCCTCGGCGCCTCCGGCACCCGCCCTGATTTTTCGCGTCGCGACCACGCGCGAAAAAAACGCCTAAAATCAGCTGAATTCGCCACCCGGCGCGCGTTGTACTAGAAGCCGTCTGGCATGCTTCCGTACGAGATCCGCGGCGCGACCCCCTACGACGAGGAGCAGCTGCACGCGGTCGCGCATCACCTCAATACGGTGAACCTGCCCGACGATCGCGAAGAGATTCGCGCGATTCTAGACCACGCGCACAAGAGCTTCACGGGGCACATCAAGGACCCCAAGCGGCGCGACTACGTCTTTGTGCTGGTCGATACTGCGCGCGACAAAATCATCGGCACCTCGATGATCATCGCGCAGCTCGGTCGCCGTGACGCGCCCTACATCTATCTCGACGTGATCGACGAGGAGCGGTACTCGGCCACGCTCGACCGGCACTTCAAGCACACCACGCTCTCGATCGGCTATTCGTACAACGGCCCGACCGAGATAGGCGGCCTCATCCTGCTCCCCGAGTACCGCAAGGTGCCCGAGCGCCTCGGTCTGATCATCTCTTATGTGCGCTTTCTCTACATCAAGATGCACCGAGAGATGTTCCGCGATGAGGTGCTCGCCGAGCTGCTTCCGCCGCTCGAGTCCGACGGCACCTCACATCTGTGGGACGCCCTCGGTCGGCAGTTCACCGACATGACCTATGCCGAGGCCGACCGCCTCTCGAAGAAGAACAAGGAGTTCATCCGCGCGCTCTTCCCCGAGGGCACCATCTACGCGTCGCTGCTGACCCGGCAAGCGCAGGACGTCATCGGCAAGGTCGGCGCGCAGACCAAGGGCGTCGAGCGCATGCTCCGGCGGATCGGCTTTCGTTACGCTGAGCGCGTCGACCCCTTCGATGGAGGTCCGCACTTCACCGCGCCGACGGACGAAGTGGCGCTCGTGCAGCGCACGCACCGGGCAACCGTGGCCGAGGTGGTCGCATCCCACAAACACGCGCGCAGTCGGTCGCTCGTCGCAGTGCATCTCAGCGAGCCTCCCTACTTTCGGTGCGTGCTCGCCCATTGGTTCGACGGCGCCGACGGCAGCTCGGGCGCGCTGGGCGAAGAAGCGGCGAGGCACCTGGACGTCAAGGTGGGAGACGAAGTGTGGGTCCTGGGTATCGACTAGGGGGACCTGTCCGCGTTCGTTCCCCGCGCGCGCTGGGCGAGAGCGTGGATATCGAAGCAGGCGACGGCGTGGTGCTGCGCGCGATCATGCGAGAGCCGAAGGGAAAGCTCGTGGGCACAGCGGTGCTCGCGCATGCGATGTTCGCGCGCCGCAGCGAGTTCGACCGGGCGGGGTTCGCGGAGGCCTTTTCGTCGCGCGGCTGGCGCACGATCGCCTTCGATTTTCGCGGGCATGGCGACAGCGACGGAAAGGATGCACAGTACACCTATGACGATCTGGCCCTGCGCGATCTGCCCGCTGTCGTCGCCGCCGCGCGGGCGCGATCGCGCAAGCGGCCTGTGGTCGTCGTCGGGCATTCGCTCGGCGGTCACGTCGCTCTGGCCTCGCAGGGCGCGGGCGCGTCGCGCGCCGACGCGATCGTGGGCATCGGCTCGAATCTCTGGCTACCGCAGCTCGAGCCCTCGGTCGCGGCGCGGCTGACCAAGCGCGCGATGATGCTGTCGGCCGAGCGGATCACCGAGCGTGTTGGGAGGTATCCTGCGCGCGCGTTGCGGGGCGGAAGCGACGACGCCTGCGCGAGCTACATGTTCGATCTGGTCCGCTTCACGCTCACCGACGCATGGCGATCGCGCGACGGATCCATCGATTACCTGCAAGCGCTGGCGCGCATCGATGTGCCCGTCTACGCGATCGGCAGCGAGGGCGATCGCATCCTCGCGCGTCCCGCTTGCGTTCGCGCGATGCACGCCCGCGTTCCGGGGGCGCAGGTCGACATGATCACGCGCGCCGACGACGGCAGCGCGCCGCCCGGTCACATGGAGCTGGTGACGACCACCGCCGCCCAGAGCAGCTGGCTGCGCGCCGAGGCCTTCTTGCGACAGCGCCTCGGCTAGCAGGGTGTCACCTGCGACGCCGGCGTGAGACCATGAGCGCCGCGGCGAGCGCCGCGCCGGAGAGCCCGATCGCCGAAGTGCTTCCGCTGCCGGTGACTTCGCAGCCGCAGCCGCCGGAGTCGCTCGGGGGAGGCGCACCGGGATCGCCGCCATCACCGGCGACGCCTGCGTCCGCCCCGGTGCTCCCGCCGTCGGGCGCGTCGGCGATGACCTTCACGCCGTTCGATGCCGCGTCGACGCTCGGTCCTTGCGGCGAGTTCGCGCGCACGGCGAACGTGTAATGGCTGCCTGTCACGAGCGGCAAGCCCTTGATCGACGCGCTGGTTTGCGTGCCCACGTCCGTCCACGCGGGCGACGAGAGCACCTTGCCGTTGTCGTCGACGATGGCCACCGAATAGCTCGTGGCCCCGGTTACCGCCTTCCACGCTCCCGAGAGGGTGTCGGCCGCGACGATCGTGTCGACGTCGGCGGTCGTCAGGCCGCGGGCCGGATCGGTGTCGATCACAGCGGTGGGCGAGTCGATGGCCTTGTTTTTGAGGTCGTAGAGGAACCCGTCGGCGGCCGTGACCAGCACCTCGTCGCGTCCGTCGCCGTCGGTGTCGCCAAAGACGGCCTCGCCGGTGGCCACGTGCAAATCGACCGCGAAATCCAGAGAGGCGGCGCACGGATCGACGCCGTACACAAAACCGTCCTGGGAGCCGACGACTGCCGTTGGGTGGCCCTTACCTGTGAGGTTTTCGTGCACGGCGGCCGCCGTCAGCTGACCCTGGAACACGGCCGCCGCGGCGGTCTCGTCGGAATACAAGCCGCCGGTCGCGAGCACGATCGTCTTGGCGACCCCCAGCGACGGTCCCGACAGGCGCGTCATCTTCAAGCGCGACGGGTGCTGCGACGATCCCTCCACGAGCACTTTGTCGGCCCCGCAAGTCGCGATCGCCCCATAGGGGTAAGGCCGATCGTCATCCTGGGATGCATACAACGCCGAAGCGAGATCATGGGAATACAGGCGCACCGGCGAATAGCCCGCTTGAAGCACCACTTCGCTGATCCCGTCGCCGGTCGTGTCGATCAAAATCGGCATAAAATAGGCGTCTCCGGTGCCTCCGGAGGCGATCTGTGAGCCGCTGGCGCCTGACAGCACGTAGGTGCTGGGGCCCTGCTGAACGACATCGTCGAGCGCGTCACCATCCCACTTACCGACGGCCACGCCCGCGGGCTGCCGCCCCGCTCCGGGCGAGACGGGGGCGGCCTGCCAGAGCGTCGCGCCGTCTTTGCCCGAGATGGCGCGCGTGTTGAGAATGGTGTCGCTCGGATCGCCCCACTGGGCGACCAGATCGGGCACCGCGTCGCCGTCGAAATTGCCGGGCACGAGATCGCCCATCGTGGCGCTGACGAACGCGGCGTCCCAAACGGGCGTTCCGTCTCCATGAAGCACGCGAATGCCCGGTCCGCTGCCGGTCGTGTGGCAAGCGATGCCGGGATCGGGGCCGTCGAGGCCGCTCGCGATCGTCGGGGCGGAGGCGCCAGGCACCGACCACGCCGCCGACGGAGGCGACACGAGGCTGGCCTCTTTTGGGTTGAAGCGCAGGAGCGCGCCGCGGCTGTCATTGACGAATATGGAGTCCGGGGCGCCGCTCTTCATGGGAAACGTGCGCGGAGCGTCGGTGAGCTCGCGCCAATTTCCGGCCGCATAATATCCGCCCACGCGGATGACGAGCGGCGCGGGGAACTCGCCGCAGCACTGAGCGACGGCGAGCTGGCCGTCGAGCAGCTCGAGGTAACCGTCGCTGCGCGCGAGCGCGACTGCGGGATCTCCCGGGTGGCTGGCGGCGAGGGCCCACGCCTGCTGCACTTCGACGCCCGCGGGGAGCGAGCGCGTTCCCAGCTCTTTCGGCACGCCGCCGCCCGCCGAGATGGCGATCAGCGAGCCCTTGCCCGACGCCGGCCGCGCGATCAGGTCGGCGAGCCCGTCGTGATCGAGATCGGCGGTCACGAGCCCGGCGTTCGCGCCGTAGCGGGCGCGACGGTCGAGTCGCGTGAAGGTGAGCGGCTTGCGATCGGCCACCTGCCAGCTGTCGACGAGCGTGGGGCTCGGAAGGCGGTTGAACGTGAAGGCGTGCAGCTTCGTTGCGTCGGTGGTGAAGAGCGTTTGCCGGCCCTTGGTGGTGGTCTCGGCGGTGCCCATCATGAATTGGGAGGTCACAGGTGCCACCAGCTCGGCTCCGGTGAGGGCGTCGAAGATGTGCGTGACCCAGCCGCCCGGGCCTCCGTCGGTGGTCGAGACGACGAACTCCTGCTTGCCGTCGCCATCGAGGTCTACGACGGGATCGACCCATCGCAAGTTGCCCCCCGAAGGCGGCGCGAGCAAGCTCGTCCACAGCACGTCGAGCGCCTTGGTGCCGGGGTTGAAACGCAGGGCCGTCGCGCGCCTGTTGCCGGCGACGGACTCGCTCAGCACGCACATGAGCTCCTCGCCCGGCGCTCCGTCGAGGTCCTGGGCCTTGCACACATAGGCGCTCGTCCAGCTCGTGAGCGCGGGCGAAGCGCCAAGCTTTGCGCCCGTCTTGCCGTCGAACAGCTCGAAGTGATCGAACGCTCCGAGCAGCAGCTCCTGGCGCCCGTCTCCGTCCACATCGACGAGCGACTGGCTGTTGCCACCGCCGCAGGACGCAAAGCCTGTAGTATACAGTAACTTCGCCGCGCTGAAGCCGCCGCCGAACGAATACACGAAGCCCGACTTGCCGCTGTTGACGCCGCAGCAGCCGCACTCCTGAATCGACACGTCGGCCTTTCCGTCGCCGTCGAGGTCGCCCACGCGGATGCCGCCGAGCGTACCCATCTCGCCGTCTGGCTCGGTCCACTCGATCTCGCCCGTCGTCGACTTCACGATCACGAGGTGGTTGCTGTTGTTCGTGACGAGGTCCTGCACGCCGTCGCCGTCGAAGTCGGCGATCGCGGCGATGGCGCCGACGCCGCGCGGCTTGGTTTGCCACAGGCCCTGATCGGTCTGCTTTTTGGCCACGAGGCGGCCGCCGGCTGCGTAGATGAGATCGCCATATCCGTCGCCGTCGGCGTCGAACGAAGCGAACTGGCCGTCGCGCAGCGAGCCCCCGAGATACGTTCTCCAGTAGGTCACCGGCGCGACGAGATCGCTCTTGCCGGTGGCGGCTGCCGTGCGTGCGGCGTCGTGGCGGGCCATCGGCCAGCTCGCGAGCGAGGGGCGCGGCGCGGACAGTACGGCGGCGGTGACGAGCGCGAGGGCGCCGGCGAAGGCGCGAGGGTGGCGAAACATGGAGCCGATGTTCGCACGCGATCCGGGCGACCACCAGACGTGTCGCCGCGGGCCGGTCGTCAGCAGCTCCGGTGACCGCTCGCCGGGAATATCTTGCCGGGGTTGAGCAGGCCTTTCGGGTCGAACGCGACCTTAACCCGCTTCTGAAGTTCGATAAGCGCGCTGCTCTGCTCGATTGCCAAATAGGGGGCCTTCGCGAGTCCGATCCCGTGCTCGCCGCTCAGGGTGCCGCCGAGCTCGATGGTCGCGTGCATGAGCGCCTCGATCGCCATCGATACCGCGGCGGCCTCTTCGTCTTCGTTCCACAGAAAGTTCACGTGCAGGTTGCCGTCGCCGGCGTGACCGTAGGTGAGGTGACGAACCGCAAAGCGCTCGCCGATCGCTTCGACGCGCCGGAGCAGCGTCGGGATTTCGGTGCGCGGCACCACCACGTCCTCGCTGAGCTTGTGCTTTGTCAGCTTGCGCGTCGCATAGGAGAGCGCTTTCCGGGCCGACCAGAGCCGCGCGCGCTGCGCCTCGTCCTGCGCGACCACCACGTCGATCGCGTCGCGCGAGACGACCTCGCCGAGCCGCTCGCACGCGGCCATCGCATCGTCGCCGTCGACCTCGATGAGCAGCATCGCGCCGGCCCTCGCGTCGATTGCGTTGCCGGCGCTTCGGATGGCGTCGAGGGTCTGCGTGTCGAGCAGCTCGAGGCACCGGGGCACCAGACCCGCGGCGACCACGTTGGAGACGCTCGCTCCCGCCGCGTGGACGTCTGCGTAGAGCGCGAGCATCGTCGCCACCTGGCGCGGCTTCGGCACGAGTCGCAGGGTGGCTTCGGTGAACACCCCCAGCGTGCCCTCGCTGCCGACCAGAAGCGCCGTGATGTCGTAGCCGGTGACGCCCTTCGCCGTGCGCTTGCCGCTGCGCACGATTTCGCCGCCCATCAGGCACGCCTCGACGCCGAGCACGTAGTCGCGCGTCACCCCGTATTTGAAGGCGCGCGGACCGCCGGCGTTCTCGCCGAGGTTGCCGCCGATCATGCAGAGGTCTGCGCTGTTGGGGTCGGGCGGATAGAACAACCCGAGCGCCTCGACCTCGGCGTGCAGCGCAGCGAGAACGACCCCGGGCTCGACCACGGCGATGAGATTTTGGCGGTCGATCTCCTTGATTTGCGCGAGCGCGTGCGTGGCCAGCACGATGCCGCCGGCCACCGGGACCGCGCCACCGGTGCGCCCGGATCCGCCCGCGCGTGGGGTCACCGGAATGCCGTAGCGCGCGGCGATTTCGAGCGTTTTTGCGACGTCTTCGCGGCTCGTCGCGATCACGACGGCGTCCGGGGTGGTTCCAAGGGCGGCGCTGTCGTCGCGCGCATACGGCGCGCAGCCCGCGTCCGCCGTGATGACCTTCGACGGCCCCAGCGCACGGTCGAGCGCTGACTTCGCCGCGTCGACGTGCGCCGCGGGCGCGCGCGGAAGTGTGGGGATGACGATCACGTCAGCAGTATAGGGCCAGTCAGTGCGGCTCGCCGGTCAGCCACGCGAACGCCGGCACAATCACCTCTTCGGGGGCAGCGCCGCCGTGGTGGGCGGCTCCGGCTGCGTCGAGCACAAAACCGTGATCGCCGAACACGTACACGAGGGTGCGCGCGGGCAGCGTTTTGACCTGCCTCGCGATCGCCTCGGCCGCGGCCTTCGCGAGCTCGGGGATGAGCTCGAGCGCGTGCCCGCTCGCCTTGGCGAGGCCAGCCTCGATGACGTCGAGCTTGTAGACGTCGCGGCTGCCGACCTTTACGCGGCGAATGACCTCGGCGGTGCGCGCCCGAAGTGGATCGGCCTCGCGCTCGGCGTCGAACGGCTGCCGAAGCGCCTCGACGCCGCGCGTGAGCGCCTCGAGCTGCCTTCCGGTGACGCTCGGAAGCGCCGCGAACAGCGCCGCGTCGCTCGCCAGCGAAGCCCGGCCGGCGAGCTCGCGCGTCAGGTGCTCTTTCACCAGCGTGCCGACGTCCCAGCGCATGGCGTCGACCAGGATCAGGTGCGCGGCGCGGGCATCGTGGGTGCGCGTGAGGCGCTTGGCGAGCTCGTGCGCGTCGAACACCATTTTCGGACGCTTGCCCGTGAGCGCGAACGTCGGGCACGCCTCTGCGTAGGCGCGCGAAAACGTGCGGTGAAACTCGCTCTGCGCGGCGATCGCGGCCTGGTCTGCGAGGCCGCGCGCGATGGCGTTGGTGAGCGGCATGTAGCTCTCAGCGAACAGGCGCTCGAACGTGGCGAGGGGCTGGGGTCCGCGCGCTGCCTCCAGCGCGGCGATCCACGGCCTGAATTCGGCCTCCGCGATGACCGCGCGGGCTGGCGCCGGGGGCGGCGCGGGGGGCGCGGGCGCTGCGGGAGCGACGCGCGCGCCTGAGCGCATGCGCGACGCGAGATCATGGACGGGCTGGGCGCGCCTCGTCGGGGCGGCCGCCGGAAGCGGGGCGACCGCTGCGATGGCCTCGGCAGGGGCCGCCGCGTTCGTGACCACGGGCGTCTCCGTCACGGGCGCCGCCCCGGGCAACTCGCGCGGAGCGGTGTCGGCCACGCGCGCCGGAGCCGCGACGAGGGCGACCGGCGGCGAGGAGCGAAGCCGCGGCTCGGTGAGGCCGATCAGCTCGACCAGAGGCACTGGCGCAGCGAACGCGACCAGACGTACGGCGTTTTCGGGGAGCAGCAGCGTGACGGGCCGCTCGCGGCTCGCAAACGCGTAAAATCGCAGGGCGCGCGCGTCGACGGCATCGAGGCCGCCCACCGGCTCGGCGAGGCGCTCGAGACCCGTCAGCGAAAGGCACAGGGCGCGGTGCCCGAGCTTGCGCGCGCGAAAGAGCTGATCGCTCAGCAGCGCGCTCGGTCCGTCGTCGGCGCCCATCCCCGGAGAGCTCGCGCCCCGCGCAGAGAGCTCGGTCTCGATGCGCGCCTCGATCTTTTCGCCAAGCTTGCCGCGCGCGCCGCGGTCGCAAGCGACTTGCACGACCATCGCGCCCTGCTCGGCGAGCGCGGCCAAATCGAGCTTCATCGCATCTTCGCACACGAGGCGCGTCTCGCCCATGAGCGACGCGCGGGGCGCAGAAACATGCGAGGTCGAGAGCGATTGCATGCGGCGATGTGTGCACCGAGCAGGCGAAAAGGCCAAGTTTCGGGCCTCGCGCGCGCGGTCGCGGCTCGCTCGTTGACAACGCCGCAGAGCGCCCTACGCTGGTGGGGTTCCCTCTGCCTGGCTCGTGATTGCGCAGACTTATGGATCCCTTACGTTTGTGAACCAGGGGCGCGACCCATCGCTCGGTGTGCACGCCGGGCAGCACTGCAAAGCGCTGATAACTCGGAAGCCTTAAGAGCGATCCAGCGCCCCACCTAGCCACACTGGCTAGGGGTTCATCAAGTCTGCACACGGCCGCGGCGGTACGGAACACTAATCTCCCCAAAAGCCCGCTCGGCGATCCCGGGCGGGCTTTGGCTCATGGGCGTGCGGCCGATTGCCAGCTGCACTCCGTTCGAAAAACCTGATAGGAGTGCGCCCGTCATGGCCAACACCGAAGCGAAGCCGCTAAGCCCCGCAGAACGTCAAGACGCCGCGTGGTCGCCCACACGGCTCGTTGGCGTCGGTATCCTCACGCTCATCGTGGCGCTGTCGGTCATCATCTTCCTGGGCTCACGCCTCGGCGGCTGCATGTACCTCGACGGCTCACACGGGCCGAACGACTACAATCACGGCGCCAAGTGAACGGCTGACGGCGGGCGCTGCCGTGCGCCTCGTCGCTCTGGCTCGGTCGCCGCGGGTTGCGCTGGCAGGCAGCGGGCTCATCGCCGTTGGCGTGGCGTGCGGCGAGGATGCTGCGGGCGGATCGCCAGTCGACGCAGGCCCCGACGGGCCCGACGCTGCGCTGCCCGATGTCTCGAGTGCGCCCGATGTCGCCTATCCCGACGCCGCGCTGCTGTCCGACATCGACGGCGGCCCCATGTGCAACCCGGGTAAGGCGTTCGGCGCTCCGGCGCTGGTGGCCGAGGTCGACACGACCGCGAGCGAATCCTCGATGCGGCTGTCGCAAGACGGCCTGACCGCCTATTTCTCGTCCGCGCGCGACGGCGGGCCGGGTGGGGTCGATCTCTGGCGGGCCACGCGCGCCACTGCGGGCGAGCCGTTCGGCGCGCCGCAAAACGTCTCCGAGCTCAACTCGGCAGCGACTGACACGCACGCCTCGATCAGCGCCGATGGCCTCACGCTCGTGTTCGAGTCGTCGCGGGGGCTGCCCGGCCAGAGCGTGCTCGTCGCCCACCGCGCCAGTACGGCAGACCCGTTCTCGGCGCCTCAGGGTCAGGTTGGTCTCTTCGGTTTCGGCATCGCCGCCGATCCGTTCGTGCGCGCCGACGGCGCGATGCTTTATTTCGCGGCAGGCGCGACCCCGGCCGATCTCGATATTTATCGGGCGCAGCGCTCGGGCTCGGGCTACGCGGGCGCAGTCAATGTCGGCGAGCTCAACGGTCAGGCTCAGGAGTCGCTGCCCACGGTCACGCCGGACGATCGCCGCATCTACTTTGCCTCGAACCGCTTCGATTCGCGCGCCAGGGGCGGCTTCGACGTTTGGTTTTCGGTGAGGGCCACGCGAAACGATCCGCTCAGCGCGCCGGAGCCCGCGACGGAGCTCAGCACGGCCGACGATGACTTCCCCGATTTCATCTCGCCGGACGGGTGCACCCTCTGGATGCACCGCGCAGTCGCTGTTGACGGCGGCCAAAAAAAGGCGATCTACGTCGCTTCGAAGTCGATGTGACGCGTCCGCTCAGTCGAACTGCAGCACAGCGGCTTCGCCTTGTTCGGCGATCTTTGCATCGATGACGCCGAGCACCCTGCGCCGTCGCTCGTCGACGCCGGAGAGCGTTTTTGCGGGCAGCAGCGGCGCGCCGGGCGAAAGCTCGCCAATGGCGTCGGCCAGGGCGATCGGGCCGAGCGCGCGCAGGGCGATTACGAGCTTGCGCGAGTAGCGATCGATTTTGCCGAGGAGCGCGAACTGGGCCGCGAGCGGAGCGGGCGGCGCAGGCTCGAAGAAGGCGCCGTCGTTGTCGATGAACAGCAGCGTGCCCGAGGCTTTGTCGACGCCGACGTTGCCGCCGCTCCAGCGGTCCCAATTTCCGGTGATGGCGTCGAACACGACGAGCGTGGAAATCTGCGCAGCGAGCCCGGCCTGATCGGTCGGCAGCGGCCCCTGACGCGAAAGCCAGCGCGTCCAGCGGGCGCGGTAGACGTCGGTCTCGATGGGCAAAAACTCGAGGTTCGAAATCCACGGGATGAGCGCGCCGTCGACCTGGCCGCCGTGCGCGACGACCTCGGCGTCGAAAATGCCGGCGGCTCGGGCGTTCGTCGCCAGCGCGGCGCGCAGCGTTTTGGCCTCAAACGACCGCGGCAACGCGGCGGGAACGTTCGGCAGCGCAAGCGCGCGCGCGAGCCTGCGGGCCGCAATTTCCCCGCGGAAGCGCCCGTGTCCTTTGCGGGATTCGGGCTTGTAGGCAGCGACCGATCCGTTCGACAGCTCGAGCTTGAACACCACCGACGTGTGCCCGATGGCCTTGCCGCTTCGTGGCGCGGACGCCAGGAATGGCGCGACATCGACTTCGGGCAGGGGCGCCCTGGCGTCGGGTGGATCGCTCGGGGCCGCGTCCGCGAAGGTGAACGCGAGGGGCAGCCCGGCATCGCTCGCCGCCAGGGTCGAAGCGTCCGGGGTGGCCAAAGGAGCGTCCTTGCGACCGCACGCGAGGAGCGACAGCGCCGCGATGAGCACGCACCTAAATCGCAAGCACGCGCTCGCGCAAGAACGTCTCAATCGCGCCGTCGACCAGATCGTGCTGTTCGATCGGCGCCACATGCGTGCCCTCGCGCACGAGCAGAAGCTTCGCGTCCGGAATGAGCTTGGCCATCTTCTCGGCGAGATACGGCGGCGTGAACGTGTCGCGCTCGCCTGCGATGATGAGCACCGGCACGCGTATTTCGCTCAGGACATCGATCGCGGTGTGCTCACCCGCAGCCGATAGCATCCCGACGAACATGGGGAAGTCCACAGACTTCATGTGGGAGAGATAAGGCCGAAAATCCTCGGGATTCAGGCGCCCGGGGTCGAGCTCGCCCATGCGCATGGCCATGTTGATGGCGACGCCCTCGGGGATGCGACTCCACAGAGCGCGGGCGAGCGTCTGGTTGCTCTTTACGGCCGCCGCGATTTTCGGAAGGAACTGATCGAGCAGATCGTGGCCGTGAAAAGTCCTGGTGGGCTGCCCGAAGGTGCCGCACATGAGCACGAGGCCGCGAATGTTCGCAGGGTGCCTGCGGTACGCCTCGAGCGCGACCTGACATCCCATGGAGTGACCGAAGAGCACGGCCGGCCCACCTCCCATTTGGGTGCGCACTGCCATGAGGTCATCGGCGTGCGCCGCGATGTCGATGCGCTCCGGATCGCGGGGAGGCGCGCTGCGGCCGTGACCGCGGTAGTGCCAGTGCGTGACCGCCAGCGTCTGTGCAAGCGCCGGCCACAGGTACTTCCAGATGAACCCGTCGCACAGAATTCCGTCGCAGAGGTACGCGCGCACGTCGCCCGCCGACGCCGGGCCCTGCCGGCTGCGGGTGAACAAGCGCGTGCCATCGGGCCCCTCGACGACCGTCTGCGTCTCGCCCGGCGGCAGCGACAGGGGAGAGCTCTCTTCACGAGGAGACATCGACCGCGCGATCCGAATCAGTCGTCGGCGTCGTCGTCGCTGCCGTCGACGTCGTTGACGCTCGGCAGTTTCTTGATGTCGAGGCGCGAGAGCTTCCAGGCCCGTTGAACGACCCATGACAGAGACCGGTCGAGTCGCGCGGCCTCTTCCTTGATCTCCTGAAGCATCGACTCGGGGAAGTAGAGGCTCTGCTTGCGCTTGTCTGTCTTCGATGCGCCCGTTTCGCTGCGCGCGCCCGAAGTCGCGTCCTTCTCACCGATCGCCAAAGTGACCTCCTCATACGTACTCGAGCCCTTGTCGCGGCCAGGGTGCGCGCGACCGGATTGGAGCGATAAGACTATCAGCGATATTTCGCGCGGCGCCAGTCACAAAATGCGAGCCCTCCGCCCTGCGCTCGGCTGGAAGCGGCAACGGTGCTAAGCACAGGCGCATGAGAGCTCGCGCGCGATGGTTGATCTGGGTCGCATTTGCGTCGGCTGCGGTGGCGTGCGGAACGCGCACGGGGCTGCTCGTCGACGAGTTTGCAGCCGACAGCGGCAGCGACGCGGGCGTTGACGCGCGGACGACGGATGCGGCTCGCGACGCCCGGCCCGAGGCGTCGGTCGACGCCAGCATCGATGCCCCGAAGCCGTTCGATGCGAGCAAGCCCGACGTCCAGATCATCAGCGACTGCCCCGACGCTTCGGGCACCCTGATTTATCTCATCACCTCCGACGACCAGCTGCTCAGCTTCTACCCGCCGAGCCTGACCTTCAAGACCATCGGCACGATCGCCTGCCCCGGCGCTGGCAACAACGGTCCGTTCTCGATGGCCGTCGATCACACCGGCGTAGCCTACGTGGTCTTCACCGACGGCTCGCTCTATCAAGTGTCGACGGCCAACGCGTCGTGCAAAAAAACGTCGTTCGTGCCCGGACAACAGGGGTTCACCACGTTCGGCATGGGCTTTTCGGCCGACCAGAACGGCGATCAGCTGTACGTCTCGCAGAGCATCGCCAATGGCCAGTTCAGCAAGGGGCTCGCGACCATCGACACCAAGACGTTCAAGCTGAACTTTATCTCCGCGTTCACTCCGCCCACCCCGCGCTGCGAGCTCACCGGCACCGGCGACGGCCGTCTGTTCGCCTACTGGCCGAACACGCAGGGATCCGGCTCGAACATCGCTCAGATCGATCCGAAGACCGCCAACGTCAACGGCGTCGATCCGCTGATCGCCGGCGGCCCGAACGACGCATTTGCGTTCGCGTTCTGGGGTGGCGACTTCTGGGTCTTCTCGTCGACGGGCGGTCCGACCACGGTCACCCGGTTTGACCCGGTCACGCTCAAGGAGTCGACCGCTACTTCGTTCGGCGGCACGATCGTGGGCGCCGGCGTCTCGACTTGCGCGCCGCAGTGAGCGCGCGGCGCTGACGGGCTACGGCGCCGGGAGCGGCGGCAGCAGCGCCGGATTCGGCGCTTCGGGGAGGGGGCCGAGCGGCGCGGGCTCATCGCTCGGAGGCAGCTCGGCAGGCGCCTGCTTGGCCGCCGGCGAAGCGGTCACAGCTTTGTCTGCGGGCACGTAGATCACGACCGCCTCGTCGTCGCCGAGCGCGTCGCTGCGAGACCTTCGGTTGATGCGTTCCATGAGGCCGGCCGAGACACCGTAGCGTTTGCCCACCGCCTCGAGCGTGTCGCCGCGCCTGGCCCGAACCACGTAGCGCCGCCGGCCTTTGGCGCTCTCGAAGAACGTGAAGAACTCCTCGGTGCCGATCGTGAGGGCCCGAACGTCGGCCTCGGCGAGCACGACTACCTTCGACAGGTCGACCTCTTTCGGCACGAAGGCCTGCACGGTCATGCCCTCGACGAGCCGCGCGCCCGGATCGATGTCGTTCCATTTCAGGAGATCTTCGGCCGGCACGTGGAGCGCCTGCGCGATGGCGCTGAGCGAGTCGCCGACGAGGATCTTGTAAAATACACGCTTTCGGTCCGGGTACACGAACAGGTCGCTGGGGACGACGACGACGGGCTTGTCGGCGATCGTCGCTGGCGTCGCTGGCGCGTTGCCCCGCGGAAGCAGCAGCACCGCACCGCCGCGCACAGCCTCGCCGGTGGCGATTGCGTTGATCGAAACGAGCTTGTCGACGGTCGTTCCGCGCGCATGGGCGATCTGCTCGAGGCTCTCGCCGAAGCGCACGACGTAGCGTTCGAGCGGCGCGTCGTCGGTCTTGAGCTTCGCGGCGCCGATCGCCACCGCGGCCGCCTTGCCGACCGGAACGCGCAGGGCGTACGAAGTCTCGGTCTCGGTCGCGCCTCCCACGTCGCTGTCTTTGGGCGGGGTTCGCGAAGCGCGGAGCTCCGGATTGAGTTGCTCCAACTCGCGGGTGGTGGTGCCGGCGGCCTGCGCGAGCTGCGCGAGGGGAACTCCGAATGGAACCCCCGCGTGCTCGAACGTCACGGGCGCATCGGCCACCACCGCCTCGAGCCCGAACACCTTCAAGTTGTGTGCGACGATCGCAGCCGCGATGATCTTGGGCACGTAGAGCGTCGTCTCCCACGGCAGCGAACCTTCGGTCTGCGTGAGCGCCCAAAAGTCGTTCGTGTTGTACTTGCGCAGCGCCGACAGCATGCCGCCGTAGCCCATGTTGTACGAAGCAATCGCGAGCTCCCAGCTCGAAAAGCGGCGGTAGAGGTCGCTCAAGAAGTCCGCGGCGGCCACCGTCGCGAGCTCGACGTTCATGCGCTCGTCGACCCACCGGTCCTGTGGGAGTCCATAGGACTTCCCGGTTTCGGGCATAAACTGCCACATTCCGACGGCGCCGGCGGGAGACCGGATGGCAGGGTCGAAGCCGCTCTCGATCATGGCCAGCCAGACCAGATCGCGCGGCAGTGACTTCTTTTGCAAAATCGACTCGACGAGCGCCCGGTACCGCCCCGATCGCTTGAGCCAAATCGCGATCGCTCCGCGTGCGCGCGGGTCGCTCTTGTACAGCTCGAGATACCGCACGACGCGCGGCTCGAAGCGCACGGGCAGATCGGGCATCTCCAGGCCCGTCAGCCACGAAACATCGCGGCCACCCTCGGCCGGTGGAAGGGCAGGCGCGGCGGGGGAAAACGGCGCACCGGTCGCGTGAACAATGGGCGCGTCGCTCCCGTGAAACAGGGGCGACGGCAGCTCGCTTGGCCAGGCCGTGCCGACCTGCGGCGTGGCATAGGGAAACGCCTCCCGCTCGGCCTCGCGCAGCGCGCGCAGCTCGGGGCTCTCGGCGCCCATCGTGACCTCGGGCGCAGTGGGACCGCCGGCGACCGACCTTCGCGTGGCGTCGTCCTGCTGCCCCGCGTGAGGCTGCGCCTTGACGCCGGGCCGCGCGGCCGGTTTCGCTGGAGTCGGCGGCTTTTTGGCGGGCGCAGGCGGGGAAGGCGCGGGCTTGGCGGGCGGCTTGGCTGCCGGAGGCGCTGGCTGCGGAGGCGGACGGGGCGCGGCGGTTGGCAGAGGCGGTGCGGGCACGCCGCTGCCCGCGGACATCGCGATCGCCGGTCGCGCGCTCGCAGCCGGGTGAGGCGACGGCGCGATCCCGGCATCAGCAGGCGCGGCGCTCGCGCTCGCGGCCGCCAGCCAGACGAGCGCACCGAGTCCAGTCGTCAGGGCACGCCTCATCTCTCCATGCTAGCCGGCCGGCAACCCCGCGGGCAAATTCAGCCGCCCGCCGTCAAGGCTGGCACGAGCCGTTGACGCAGAAGTAGAACTTCGCGCACGCCTTGTTGCAGCCGCCGCAATTCGCCGGATCCGTGAGCACGTCGACGCACGCTCCGTTGCACGCGTTGGTCCCGCTTCCGCACACGCAGGCGCCCGCCGCGCATACCTTGCCGGCCGCGCAGGCCTTTCCGCAGCCGCCGCAGTTGCCGGGGTCGCTCTGAACATCAGAACACACGCCGCCGCACAGGGTTTGCCCGGCGAGGCACGAACAGGCCCCGCCCGCGCAAGCCTGATTGCCGGTGCACGCCTTTCCGCAGCTGCCGCAGTTGCCAGGATCGTTGAGCGGATCGACGCAGCCACCGCTACACGACAGCAGGCCGGTCTGGCACGTGCACACGCCCTTGCGGCACGTCTCGGCGAGGGGGCAGGCGAGCCCGCAACCGCCGCAGTTTTGCGGGTCGCCGCGCGTGTTGACGCAGCCTCCGTTGCACGCAGTCTGCCGGTTGCTGCAGCTGCCGACGCACGCGCCGCGGCTGCACAATTCGCCCGCCCCGCACGCGTTGCCGCAGGCGCCGCAGTTGTCGTGATCGCTGGCCAGCTCGTGGCAGCCGCCGTTGCAGAACGTCTCGGCTGCGGGACACTTGCAGGCGCCCGACATGCAGGCTTGACCGGCGCCGCAGGGGCGGCCGCACGCTCCGCAGTTCCTGGCGTCGCTCTGCACGTTGGCGCAGCCGTTCTGGCACGCCGACAGGCCTGAAGCGCACGAGCACTTGCCGCCGGTGCAGGGCTCGCCGGCGCCGCACGCGCTGCCGCACGCGCCGCAGTTCAACGGATCGGTTGCAATCTGCACGCAGTCGTTTCCGCACAGCTGTGTGCCGCCCGGGCACACGCACGCGCCGGCCGCGCACGCCTGGGAAGGCGCGCACGACTTGCCGCAGCCGCCGCAGTTGAGCGGGTCGGCGGCGACATCGACGCACGCGTTTCCGCAAGCCGAAAACGGCGGTTCAGAGCAAGCCGCGACGCACGCGCCGGTCTGGCAGAACGGCGTCTGACCGCTGCACGCGTTTCCGCATGCGCCGCAGTTGGCCGGATCGCTGCCGAGCGCCACGCACGCCCCGCCGCACTCGGTCGCGCCGAGCGCGCAGCCGCACTTGCCCGCAGCGCAGGCCTGACCGGCAGGGCACGCGTTTCCGCATGCGCCGCAGTTGGCTTCGTCGTTCGCCACGTTCTTGCACGCGCCGTTGCAGTTGCTCAGCCCGACGGCGCAGGCCGCCTGACACGCGCCGTTTGAGCACACGAGCCTGGCGTCGCACGTGTGCCCGCACGCGCCGCAGTTGTGCGCGTCGCCCGATGCATCGACGCAAGTGGATCCGCAGGCGATTTGGCCGTCGGGACACTGCACGGGCGGTGGCGCGCTGCACAGGCTGTCGGAGCCGCACGTAGCGCCCTCGGGACAGTCGGCGTCGGAGGCGCACTCCGCGACCTTCCCGCCGCACGCGCTCGCTACGAGCGTGACGACGAACGCCATGAATGCGGCGATGCGACCGAAGGAGCGAACTTGCATGCCCTTGCGCTAGCAGCCCGGGCGGTGGTCGCCCAGACACCGCGGGGGTTCACGCGGGGCGATCGCAGAAACCACGCCGATATTAGGCGTTTTGTGCGTGTAAAGTAGTCTTCTGGCGGCGCGGGCCGCGGCGATCAGCGGGCGGGCGGCGCGTCGTCGTCGTCGTCGTGGTCGCGCTGCACCTGGTCGCTGCTTTTTGCGGATGGTGTTGCTGCCCCGGTGACGGTGCGCTCCACCGCCTCGGCCACGCTGCCGAAGGCGCGCCCCACTTCTTTCGCGCCGCTCTTGACGCTCGCGCTGAGCTCGTCGACGGGGATGCGTCGCGCCGCCGATTCGACGCCCTTGACGCCGAGCTTGATGGCCGTCTCGAGGGCGCTCGTCGGGATGCTGTCGACCGCGCGCTCGAACTCTTTCGACACGCCGCGAACTGCGCCTTCGATTCTCTCGGGCTGCACGCTGGCAACGGCGCCCTTGGCGGCTCGAAACAGCAGGCCAAGGCCCTTTTTGAGGTCGTCGACCGGACTCGCCGGCGGCGGCGCGGGCTGCGGCTCGGCCGCGTAGACGTCTTCTTCGGGGATGCGGGGCTCGGTCGCTGCGGGATCGTCGGGGGCCATGGCCGACCATGATGCGCACGCCGCCGCCCGATGTACAGCGCGCAGCGCCTGGAGTGACCAGACGCTGCGTGCCGGACTTGAGGAGTGGAGCAGAGGGGGATCGAACCCCTGACCTCCGCATTGCGAACGCGGCGCTCTCCCAGCTGAGCTACTGCCCCGAGCTCGTCGGCTTTCGCCGGAGTCGAGGCGCGCACAATACGCACGCGGCGAATGAAGTCAAGCGCCTCGGCGCGGACGGAGGCTTGCGGCGCCACGGAATCGTCATCAAGCGCGCGCTGCGGGTCGTGGTAATCGCGAACGCATGCGCTTTCGCCTCGCTCTGGCATTCGCCGCACCAATCGTGGTTGCCGCCTGTGGTCGCCCTCTTCAAAAGCAACCCGCCGTGGTTGCCGCGCCCGCGCCCGCGACGATCACCGTGGGCATCGTCGTCGATCAACTCGCTGCGTGGATCGCCGACGAGCGGCTCGGCGAGCTGCCTGACAGCGGCGGTTTCGCGCGGCTTCGGCGGGAGGGCGCCTACGCGCGCGACGTGCGCTACGCGCATGCGGTGACCGACACCGCGCCGGGACACGCGGCGCTCTACACGGGCAAAGTCCCGCGCGAGTCGGGCATCTACGCCAACGAGGTGTTCGAGGGTGACGCGGGCCCCGTGCGCGCGATCGTGTTCGACGCCACGAAGAACCTCGTCGGCGAAGGTGGGCCTGCGTCTGCCCCGGGGGCCTCGCTCGCGCGGCTCGACGTGCCGACGCTGGCCGACACCCTGCGATCGGTGCGTCCGGACGCCGACATCGTGGCGATCTCGGTCAAGGACCGCGGCGCGCTGTTCGGGGGAGGGCGCGCGCCGAACGCGTCGCTGTGGTTCGACTCGAAATCCGACGCGTTCGTGACCTCGACCGCGTTCGCCCAGGCCCTGCCGACGTGGGCGCGCGAGCACGCTTCGCACGCTTCGCTCGAAGCCCTCAGAGCGCCTGCGTGGACGCTGCTCGACCCCGGGTGGGTCTCGTCGCATGCGCGCACCGCCGACGCGCAGCTGGGCGAAGGCGACGACAACGGCTACGGGACCACGTTCCCGCACCTCGTTTCGGCCTCGAAAAAGCCGGGCGCCGCGTTTCGTACCAGCCCGTACGCCGACGTCGCCGTCGTTCGGCTCGCCATCGACGCCATCGCGGCGCACGATCCGAAGAAGCCGATGCTGCTCGCGCTCTCACTGTCGGCCAACGACACGATCGGCCACTTGTTTGGCCCCGATTCGTGGGAGGCGTGGGACAACTTGCGCCGCCTCGACGTGGCGCTCGCGGCCCTGTTCGCGGCGCTCGACGCGAAGGTCGGCGAGGAGCGGTGGTCGGTCGCGCTCACGGGCGACCACGGCGCCTCCACGCTGCCCGAGGCGGCCGATGTGGCGAGGCCCTGGTGTGCGTCATCGACGCCCGACTTCTGGGAGCGACCGTGCGGCCCGCTCGGCCGAGTCGTCGGTGACGTGCTCGCCGACTCCGTCGAGGCCGAGGTTCGCAAGTCGCTCGGCAAGGCGGCGCCGCCGGGGCGAATCGTCCGCGGGATCATCGATCCATATTTGTATTTTACACATGAAGTGCTCGCGCTCCCCGAGGCCGAGCGCGCGACCGTCGAAGCGGCCGTGCGCGCCGCGCTGCTCGCCACCGCCGGCGTGGCAGGGGTCACGGCCTACGCGCCCGCGGAGTGCCCGCCTGCGCGCAGCGAGTCGATCGACGCGCTCGTGTGCCGGAGTACCTCCGCGAAAACAGCGGGTGCGCTGTATATCGTCACCAAGCCCGGATATTTTTTCGACGCCGGATACGTTGTCGGCAAAGGCTCGAGTCACGGCGCGCCCTACCTCTACACGCGATCAGTGCCGCTGCTGGTGCGCTCGCCCCACCGCGTGGTGCCGGGCACGGTCGACCGCGCCCCGCGTCCTTTCACGGCGTTCGCGTCGTCGCTCGCGGCGATGCTGCGCCTTCGCTTTACGTCACCGCCCGAAGACAGCCTCGTTCACTGAGCGTCGTCGCGCGTTACTCGCGGAGTTTACGGGCGGGTGACGGTGCCGACAGCAGCACGCGCGCCTGCGTGGCGCGCATCGCCCCTGCTTCGAAGGCCCGGGCCGCGAGGGCCAGATCGAACACCAGTCCCCATTTCACGGCGTCGTCTGCGCCGAGGAAGTACACTTGGGAGTCGCACGAGGCGGAGGCCTTGCGCATGCCCTCCGAGCCCAGGGTCAAGTCGGGACCGGCCATGCCGTGTGCAAACCGCTGGGCGCTGCCGCCGCCTGCGGCCCAGACCGTGATCGCGGAGTCTTTGCCGACCATGGCCACGACGCTGCACGGGGCGGGCGCGGCCGCGTCGAACTCGACCACGAGCTCTCCGATCACGCTGCGCTCCCGCGTGGCGGTTCGCAGCACTGCGCCCCTGGCTCCGGCCGCTTTGAGCGCGGCGAGCGCGGTCGACACGCGCGGCATCGTCGCGTTGCGCATCGCCTCTACCGGCATCATCGATCCGCGCACTTTCGGGCTGCCTTCGAGCGCCGCGGTGAGCTTGCCTCTGGCGTCTCCCGAAAAGTCGATGCGCATGCCGGCGAGCGTGGCCGCGGCCTCGTCGACGTTCAGCGAGGGGAGCGTGTCTGCCGCCGGCGGCGCTGCAGCGCGCGCGCTCGCGGTGACCTTCGGCGGGGCGTCGGGCTGCGGCTTTGCGTCGGCTGCGGACTTGTCGTCGCAGGCGGCTGCTGCGACGGCGAACGCGAACAGAGCTGCGAAAAGGCTGCGCTTCATGCGCGGCAGTGTCTCTCAAACAGGCTCGCTGCGCGCGACAAATGCGCGTGCGCCCCGTGTCAGCGTGGGCCCTCGACTTCGAGCCATCGCACCATCGCGCTGCCGGCGTGTTGGGCGTAGTCGATGCGCAGCTGCCAATCGACCTCGCTGCCGGGAAACGCGCCGCTCACAGCGTCCGGATCCGCCATGAGGTGCGTGTATTGTCCATGCAGTTGCTGGCGCACGAGCAGCGCCATCGCGCGGCGCAGCTGGGCAGCGAGCGGCGCTGTCCGCGCAGCGGGCGCGTGGTCTTTGCGCAGGGCTTCGAGGGTGGCCACGCCGGCCTCGCACCGACTCGCCACCGGAGTGAGCCTCGGCGTGACGACGGGGCCCACACCGATGGCGCCGTCGGAATCATACGAGCTGTCACCCTCGCGCATTTGCAGCACCCTGCCGAACGCCTGCCAGCGCTCACAGAAATCGAGGGCGCCGCGATCGGGGGCGCGATCCCACAAATCTCCCATCGCCTGACACGTCCAGTGCTCCTCGCCAAAGTAGTAGCGGTCGCCGAAGAAGTGCCACGCGGGCCCTACCAGGTGGGCGAGGCCTCTCGAGGCGGCCGCGAGGTAGCGCGTGTCGCCGGTCACGAGGTGCGCCCGCGACAAAGCGAGCGTGGCCTCTCCCGAGAAATAGAGAAACTGCACGTTTACGCCAGCGCCTTCGAGGGTGAGCTGGTGCATGAACTCGCCGTCGGGTCGCTGCTGCGAAAGCAGCGTCTCGGCCAGCGCGCGCACTTGCGTCCCCGCGTCGGAGGCGAGCCCCGTTCGCGCGGCCTCGGCGAACGCCACGGTCGCGAGCGCAACGGAGCCGAGCTCGAAATCGCCGGCGTCGGCGTCGCCGATGCACACGTGGTCGCCGCAGCGCTGAAGGGCGTGATCGCGCAGCTGCGACAGCGCGCGCCTCGCGGCGCTCTTCACTTCGGCCGAATCGGTCGTGTGGGCGGCCTGCACGAGAAAATAGGTGGCGCCGGCGTGGCGTGGCCAGTCGTAGCCGAGCAGTGTTTTGTTGCTGCCCGCGTCGATCAGGTACCGAAAGCGTCCTTCAGGGGAGACCCCCCGCGCGAGGTGCAGGGCGGCCTGCCGCGCGCTGCGCTGCACGTCGTTCGCAGTCAGTGACTCGGCGGTCGCGAGCGAGGGCGGGAGCGAGCCTGGCACGTGTCGCTCCGTGCGGATGCGCGTGAAGGTCGCGCGACCCGCGACCTCCGACGGCAGCACGCCAAGCTCGAGCGAGGCGAGCGCGAGCACGAGCCCTGCGTCGACGCCCACCGACAGACTCATCGAGTCGATCGACAGCCCGTGATCGTAGCCCTGTCGCAGCAGCAGCTCGTCGGGCGTGACGTATGCGGTCTTGCCGCCGAGGGTAACCTTCACGCCGTCTTTACCGCTCACGAACGAGAGCGCGAAGGCGGGCCCCCACGCCGAAGCGACAGGCGACTCGGCGACGATTTGCTCGTAGGCGAGCATCCCGCCCTCGTAGAGATCGCTGACGAGCGCCGGATCTTCGCTCGCCACGACGCGCCGGCCGACGCGCTCTCCGCCCTTGTAGACCGACGCGATCAGCGCGCCGCGGATGGGCCGAAGCGAGACGGTCTGGCGAATCGCCGCGCCCCCGATGACCAGTATAAATGTGTAGAATGCAAGTAGCTGCAGCAGGCCCCGAAGCGACACGCTTCAATCCTAGGAGCTGCGGCGCTCGCGCGAAAGTCGCTTGCGAAAGGCTCGACGTGAACGTAAGCCCTGCGTCGTGACGCCGCGTCTCGATCTTGCCTCTGTAGCTGGGCGCCTGCGCGCGCTCGCGGCCGCACCCCGCTCGGGCGACCACGGGCCGAGAGCCTCGGTGGCGCTCGTGCTCGCGCCCGGGGAGGCAGCCGCAGACGCGCGCCTGCTGTTCATCAAGCGGTCCGATCGGCCCGGCGATCCGTGGTCGGGGCACGTCGCGTTTCCGGGCGGTCGCAGCGCGGCGGCCGACGCGTCGACGCTGCAAACGGCCATCCGCGAGACGTACGAAGAAGTCGGCCTCGACCTCGCCGCGTGCGCCGATCACGTGGGCAGCCTCGAAGAGGTCCCCGCGATCGTTCGCGGCGTGCCGGTCGGGCTCACCATCGCGCCTTACGTTTTTGCGCTGCGCGAAGCCGCGCCCCGGCTCTTTCCCAACCATGAAGTCGCAGACACGCTGTGGGTGCCCCTCGGTCCCCTCGCGCGCGGCGAAGGTGCCTCGACTTTCATGTACGTGCACGATGGCAAGCCGCTCGAGCTGCCTTTTTTGCAGCTCGGCGAGCATCGCCTTTGGGGGCTCACCCACCGCATGGTGATCTCGCTGCTCGAAGCCATCTCGGCGGAGTAACCTCGGTCGCGAGCATGCCTGTTTCGCCCGCGCTGATGAGTGACGCGGCCGTCGTCGGGCCGCTCGGAGGCCTCGTGCTTTCGGCGGTGCGGGCGACGTCGCCGATGATGGTCGTGCGCGCGGCGCGTTGGTACCGCGATCTCGCGCGGCTCGGGCTTCACCTGCCGCTGTTCGTGGTGCACGACGTCGGGTTGCTCTTTGCCGCCCCGCGCGAGCAGCTCGACCTCGGCGAACGCGCCGTGACGGCGGCCGTGCTCGCCGCGCTCCCGCTCGCGGCCGCGCCGTTTCGGGCCTATCGCAGCGTGATCGACGAGATCGCGCAGAGCGAAGCCAGCGCGCGGGCCCGGTCGCTGCGTCTGTCGGACGACCTCATCGTAGTCGTGCTCGCGCGGGTGCTCGGCGCCATCGCGCCGGCCCTGACGCTCCCGCCCTACGCGGCCACGCTCCCGCTCGACCCTGAGCTTCCGCGCGCGATCGACGCGCAGCTCGAGGCGCTCTTCAAGGCGGCGCCGCGGACGTTCGAGCTCAGCGCGCTCGAGGCGCTGAAGCGCGCGCGACTGCACGTGCTCACCCTCGTGGACGCCCTCGATATCGACACGCTTCGCCTGCTCGGCATGCTCGGCGCCGAATCGGGCGCCGCCGGCGCGCTGGCCCACGTCGACCTGCTCGCGGCGATGAACAGCCCGGCGGCCAACGACATCGTCAACTTCTCGCTCGAGCTGCTCCCTTCGGTGCTCGAAACGCGCCGCAGCCACGCCACCGGTACGCACGCGGCGCACGGGTACGCGGGCATTGGCACCAAGGGCTCGCTCGACGCGATGGTGCTCACCGAGCTGGCGTGGGACGACGCCGAGTTCGCGCGGCGCATGCTCGAAAACGAAGTATTGTATTATACACGTGAGCAGGCCCCTGACGAGGCGCGGCGGCTGCACTACCTGCTCATCGACGCGTCGGCCAGCATGCGCGGCGAGCGTCAGGTGTTCGCGCGCGGGCTGGCGCTGGCGCTGGCCAAAAAGCTCCAGCTTGCCGGCGAAGAAGTGTGGCTGCGCTTCTTCGATTCGCGCCTTTACGACGTGCAGCGACCGCGCCCCGGGCAGCTCCCCGCTGCGCATGTGCTCTCCTTCAAGGGCGAGCGGGGACGCAATCCGGCGCGCGTGTTCGCGCAGCTCGCCACGGAGCTCGCCTTGCTCCGCGCGCGCGACGAGCGCGATCCCGTCGTGCACTTGATCACCCACGCGGCGCTGCACGTCCCGAGAGCGCTCGTGACCGAAGTGCGCGCGCAGGCGCACCTTTTTGGCGTGTTTATTCTTCCGAGCGGAGGCAAGCTCGATCTCGAGTACCTCGACTTGCTCGAAGGTCACGCCGTGGTCGACCACGCCACGCTTACGCAAAAAAACGCGCGCGCAGCTGCGGCGACCCGCATCGTCGACGACGCGAGCCGACTGGGCGCGACGCTCACGCCGCGCGAGGCGCCGAGAGCCTCGCCTTCGGGCGACGTGCCCGAGTCGCTTCGCGCGCCGCGCAGCGCGCCATAGTTGCGAAAAGAAGCCTGCCGCCCGCGGGCCGTCAGTCGTCGCCTTCGTCGTCACGTGCTTCGTGCGGCGAGGGCGCCTGCTTCGGCCAGGGGTGGGTGATCGCCGCAAAACCAAGCGCGCAAGTGACGAGCACCAGGCCGAGCACCAGCGACGAGCGCCGCGCGATGGCCTTTCGAAGCGCCTCGCGCGGGTCGACGTCGCCGTCGGTGGCGAACACGAGCGTCTCGCTGCCCGCTGCGGCGCGCGGAGCCAGCGACTGGGTCTCGCCGCGCCGCAGCATGCCGACCACGATCGCTTGCGCCCCGTCTGACACCACGTCGGCGTACGCTGCCGCCGGCTTCCTGTCGCGGGAGGGCCTGTTCCTTTTGTCGGGTAGCGCCCGCTGCGTGCTGGCCCAAATAGCGGCGCCGGGGTCGACTTCAAGCTGGCCGTGTTCGCCATCGAGGCGGAGCGCGCGTGACGCGTGCGTCCAGTGTTCGATGTAGGGCGACGAATCGCCGTCGAATTCGAGCTCGAGCAGCGAAGCGAGCGCCGAAGGCTCGCCGCACACGATCGCCGGCCTCGCGACGGCTACGCGCCCCGTCGCCGCGATGGTCGCACCGTTTCGCGTGTCATCGGACAGCCGCGGCGTCTGGAGCATGGCGAGCGCCATGGCGTTGCTGCGCGCGTCCCTCCGCACGACGCGCCACGCGAGCAGAGCCGTCCAGACGGCGGCGCAGGCGACGCACCAGGGCGCGGCGCCGAGCCCCCACGCGAACACGGTGTTCGTCAAGTCGAAGGGTGCGCCCATCCACATGGCCAGAGCGGCTCCGCCAATCGCGACGTCGAGTCGCCAGCTCGGGCGCCGGTCGTCGAGCATTCCGTCGCCCAGCGCCGCGGAGCGAAACGACAGCTTGCGTGCATCGTGCGCGGCGGTCAGCGCGCTGGCGAGGCAAGCTACGCTGAGCGCGGCGAGGTCGACCCTTATCGGAGTGTGCAGCGGCAGCGCGGCCGCGACTCCAGCCGCCACGCTGCAAACGACGAAGCCTCTTCCGAGCGGCCCGAGCGGGCGTTTCGACAGGCGCGGGACTGCGGCTGTGGGGTTGCCGTCGGGCGTTTTTGCTACAACGTGCGGCGGCGCGACGGCCGCGCTGAGGCGCGCGGATGCGTTTTCGCCCCAGGCGATCGCAGTGGCCTTGACGTGGGTGATTTCGAACTGGGTGGCCTCGCGCAAGCTCGCGACCTCCGCGCGCGGAGCCCGCGCGATGACTTCGCCCGTCAGCGCTACAAACTCGCCGTCTTCGAGGTCGAGGTCGCCCGCGACGACGATCAGCGCGGCGTCGTGCTCGACGACGAGCGCGCGCTCCCCGTCGCGCTCGAGCCCGAACGAGCCCGGTCCCTTCGCGAGGGTGCGCGCCTCGCCAGCAAACCGCAGTCGGCCCATCAGTCGAACGCGCTCGGGCGCGGGCGCTGCGACGCGCTCGGGCGCGGGCGGGCGAATCGCCGCGGGTCGTTCTTTCGCCTTGCGTCTTCCGCGGGACATCGCACGCCAGCTTGGACGAAACCGCGCGTTTCGTCGACTTGCGCGGCCCGCGCTGCGACGTGGGTGTTCGCGCCGGCCCGGGCAGGCGGGGTGGGCTCGGCCGCAGCCAAGCGCGCCAGCGAATTCCGGAGCGCCCTGGAGCATGAGTGATACCGTCTGCTTGCTCGAATGCCGACTGATCCCCCTCCCGCGTTGAGAGACGCCGACCTTCCGGCCGACCTCCAAAAGAAGGTCGACGACGTTCGCGAGGCGCTCTCGGGGGCGGCGAACGCGCGCATCGAGATGACCGATCCGTCGATCGCGAAGGTGAAGTCAGACCTCTACGCGTTCTTCGAAGCGCATCCTGTATTTCGCGACTGCCTCGACAAGCGGATTCTGCGGCAGGCGCACACGCCCACCGACACGCTGCTTCGCGGCGTGCTCAAGGCCCTCGATCGGCTCGCGGGGCTCAAGGCAGGCTCGGCGTCGCTGATCGCTGCGATCGACTCGCTCCTCGCCGAGACTGGGGCCGTGGTCGAAGTGCACGAAGCGCTAGGCGGAAAAGCGGCCGTAAAGGCCGATATCGTCAAGTTTCTGGAGAACCGAACTTACTTCGATCAGGGCTTTCTTCGGCGCGCGCTGCGACCGGATCACACGCCCTCGACCGAGATCCTCACGGCCCTCGACGCCGCCTACAAAGCGGCCGAGGAGTCGGGCGATGCCGACCGACTCGCGAAGCTCGACAGCGTCTATGACGAGGCGAACGCGCTTGTTCCGAAGGCCCTGAAAACCCGCCTGAACGCGTTTTTTGTCGACGCGGGCCTGCCGCATCTGCACCCACGGGCGACTGCAAGCTTTGGGCGCGAACACGCTTCGATGGACGCGCTGATCGAGGCGCTCTTCGTCGTCGAAACGGAGCTGCTCCGCATCGCCGAGCCTGCCGCGCTCGCCGCCGAGATCGCAGAGCTCACCCGAGCGCAGGAGCGCCTCGTCCGGCGGCGCACGGCCAAGAGCAACGTGGTTGGCGCGCTCGGTAAGGTCGCGGCGTTGCGCGCCGGGTTGGCCGCGTCCGGGCTCGTCACGCCAGGTTTGCAGGCTGAGTTCGACCGCATCGCCGCCGAGGTCACGCGCCTCGAAGCCGCCCTGCAGACGCGGTTCGACGAGCTTACGGCGTTCGAAGAGACAACGCGGCGTCAGGACGCGCAAGTTGACGAAACCGAGCGCAGCCTCGCCGCCAAGGAGGCGAAGCTCCACGTCCAACAACAGTACCATTGGTCTTATCGCAAGGAACGCGAGAGGCTCGCTCTCTTCGGCCATGGCTGGGGCCAAACGATCAATATCGACCCTCGCACCCTTGCCCGCATGCGGGAAGTGGAGAGCGCGCTCACCGATCTGGATCGCGAGATCGCTTCCCTGCGGGCTCGGCTGATTAAGGAAAAAGCGACCGCGGCCGACCTGCACGCGTCGACCGAGGCCATCGACGCGGTGACCGCCGCCGAAGACGAGCTGGCCGCCGCGCGGCGATCGCAGGCGTCAACGGCGACGCTCGCCGGGGCCACGAGAGCGTCGACGGTGAGCGCCACGGGCGTGGATGTGAGCGAGGCGTTTGCCGCCGGAATCAAGAGCGAGGCGATCGCTTTCCTCAAGGGCAATCCGCTGCTCTCGACGCTCGCTCCTTCCCGCCTGTTTCGCAACGATCACACGTCGGCGCAGGCGCTGGTCAAAGCGTTCAACGATGCCATCGCCCTCGTCAACGCCCAGGCTGCGCTCGCGGCGGCGGCGCTCCCCGAGGTGAAGCTTCGGCTCGTGGAGGCGATCGCGCTGGCAGAGACGATCGACACAAAAGCGACCGGCGAGTGGCGCCAATGGAAACAGGCGCTGGGCGCCTACATGAGTAACAAGGGGCTTGAATCGAGCTGGTGGAACGAGGGCATGCGCACGGAGACGTCTGCGGCGCTCCTCCTTCGCATCGACCGGCACTTGGCGCCGGGCGGGACGGTCATGGCTGCCGATGTGCGCGCGCACCTTCTCACCGAGCGGTCGAAGCTAAACGCGCGCGTGAATCGCAGGGCCGTGAAAAATGGGCTCGTGGCGTGGTTCGACGCCAATCCCGCGTGGGCTCACGTGCGCCCGCGAAGCAGCGCGTACGCGCGGCGCAACCGGGCCTCGTCGAGGGCGCTCGCCGCGGCGTTCACGCAGATCGCGGAGCAACTCGAGCAGCTGGCGGGCACGGCTCCGGCGGCTGATCCGCCCGAGCCGACGCTGCTGTCGCGACTGACCACCTATCGCAACCAACTCGATGCGCGCTCGGAGCTCGCCGGCAAAGTTGAGGCTGCGGAGCGCGAAGCGAAAGAGCTCCAGGGGCTCGTCGAGGGGCGCAAGGTGACGCTCGACGTGTTCGTGACGTCGCGGCTCGAATCCATCGCGACGTTCGAGACTGCCCGCGTCACGCGCGCCGCGAGGGTCGTCACGCTGACTGACGAGCTCGAAGTGGCTCGCACTGCGGCCGACAGCGACGCAGGCCTCGACGCAGCGGTCAACCGTCTCGACGCCGCCGAGGAGGCGCTCGACGACCTGGCGACCGATCCAGAGAGCGATGCCGAGCGCGCGGCCGCCTTCGATGCGCTGGCGCTCGCGCGAAAGCCGGCCCTGGCGCGGGTGGCCAGTCTCGAAGCGCAGCTCGCCGCGCTCGACCACGAAGAGCAGCTCGCGAGCGAGGAGATCAAGAGCCTCGCGGAATTCGTCGCGGTCGCCAAAACGCAGCAGGCGGCGCTCCAGGCGCTCGCGCTCGAAGTCGACGAGATCTCCGCCGTGGGAACCGCCGCCCCGAAGGTTGCGGGCCGTGCGCTGCTCGCGGGGCGTCCGCTGGTGCGCGATTTGCTCCCTGCCAAGTGGTTTCGCGAAGCGCACACTCCGGGGGCGGAGCTCGAGGCCGCGTTCGTCGCCGCGATCGCGCGACTCAACGCGCTCAGCGCGGGCGCGTCGCCGACGCGATGGGTCGACAAAGTGGTCGCGCTTCGGGCGCGCGCCGTGAGAGCAAAGGCGCTCGTGGTCTCCGGCGAAGCAAAGGCCGCGGCGAAACACAGCATCATGGCGGCGATTCAAAGCGACGCGCCGCAGCCGAACGAACGTGGCTTGCTGCGCGGGCTCGTCCGCGCAAACCATCAGGCCAGCAGCGAGCTCATCAAGTCGCTCGAGGCCGCGCGCGCGGCGGCCCTCGCGAAAGGGCAAATCACGCAAGTCGCGCAGATCGACGGGCTGCTCGCGCGGGGGGCGCCGCTGGCGAGCGCAGCCGTCGTGAAGGCGAAAGTCATCGCGTTTTATGCCGCTCAGAAGGGCCGCTTTGGCGACGCGCAGCCGCGATCGCAGTGGTACAGCCTTCGTCCCGACCACGCGCCGATCACCGAGCTTCACAAATCGCTCCAGCTGCTGCGCGGCGACCTCGAAGGCATCGACGCCCTCACGGCCACGCTCAATGAGCTGTCGAGCCGCGTTGCGCGCCGGCACTTTCTCAAACAACGAATCGTCGAGTACGATCTGCTCGCGATCGCCGCGAGAGCATCGATCGCTGCCGAGTCCGTCCGCGCCAGAGCGTTCTACGATCTCATCGGCAAAGAGATTGACGCGAAGCGAAAGGAGATCTTCAACCTCGAGCGCGCGATCGAGGCCAAGAGCGCGGAGCGCACGCCGAATTATAAGAAGATCGATAGCAACGTCGCGCGCATCGCGGCGCTGCACGAGGAGCGCGAATCGCTCGTGCAAGCGCTTGCCGCGTCGACCGACGAGTCGGACACTGCGGGCGGCGAGCGCGCAGAAGCGATCGAAGCGGAGCTCGTCACGCTCGCCGCAGACAACGAGGCGCAGGCGGCGGCGGTGGCTCTGGTCGACGCGCAGCTCGCTCTGCTCGACCTGCAGCTAACGAAGCTCCAAAACGAGCTGCTCGAGCTGCTCGAGCTTCAAATCCTGGCGGGCAAACGCTCGGCCGCAGTCGAAAGCGCCCACGCCCAGGTCGCCAAGGTCTTCGAGTCGTACAAGCGGCTCAAGACCCTGGTGCTCTACATCGAGACGCTGGCCGAAGTGCGCGATCAGCTCAAGCTGGTGCTCGCCGTGCTTCGGCGAAGCCGCTTCGGCGTCGAGGCCATCGGCAGGCTCAACTGCACTTTTTGCCTCAAAGTGGGCGTGCGCGCAGGCTTCGAGCTGGGCCTCCTCGAAGTCTCGGGAAAGGTCGAGATCACCCTGTCGCTCTCCGGCACGCTGGCCGTGCTCGACACCCGCGAAGTCGAGTTCGGTCATCGCTTTTCGGTGCTCCTTACCGCCGCGGCGATCGCGAAAGTTGGGGTCTCGGATGAGCAGGCCGACGCTGCCAAAGTGCTTACGCGTGGCCTCGTGCCGATACCCGACGTGCTGCTCGAGGCCGCGGCGAGCGCGCAATGCACGCTCTACGACCGCTATGATTGCCTGCTCTATCGCGACGACGAGCACTTCCTCGCGTCGATGTCGTACGGCATCGCCCGCCGCCTGACCCTGCTGCGCAAGCTCGACTTCAAAAACCCGGCCCATCTTCGCCGCAGCGGAGCCGCGCCCGGCGCCGACTGGGTCGACGCGCTCATGGTCGACGTCTTTCAGGACCCCGACCTGCCGATCGCCCCTGATATGAGGGCGCTCATCTTGCGCGGCGCGCCGACGGCCAGCGATCCGCCGCGGGCCCTCGTGGTCAAGCGCACTGACTGGGGCGTTCGCGCCAATCTCAGCGTGGATGCGCTCGGAGTGAACGCGCTCGAGCGAGGGTCGGGGCCGACGCAGTCCGCGCGGTTCAAGCTCTCCCCTGGAGGCGCGACCAAGCCGATCCCCACCCTTGCGCTGCTTCAGGAGCATCTCCTTTATTTCAAGAACGACGGCACCGATCTGTCGAACGACGAAGAGCCGCTCGAATACTGGAGTGAGCCAGTCGAGGCGGAGGCCGAGCCCGAGGCCGCGGTCGCGCCGAAAGACGACTACGCCACGGCCGTATTTCACTCGTTCAGCCGCGTCGACAGCGCCCCGGACGAGCAGCTCCTGCAGTTCCTCGAAGTGCAAACCTACAAGGCGTCGGACGTAACGGCGCTGGCGAAGGGCGCGGCCACTTCGCTGCTCACGGGCTACGTCAGCCCGAAGCAGCCGGTCGAGCAGGCGGCGGAGCGCAAGGTCGAGCAGGAGCGCCGGTATCGCCTCGCGCAAGTGTTCGACCGCTTGAAAAATACGGGCGCTTACGCCGAGAAGGTCAAAGTACCCGAGGCGGTTGAGACGTTGCTCGGCAATGAGCGTTACGACGTGCGCGGCCTGCCGCCCGACCCGACCCTTGGCCGGACGGCGGAGGCCAAGCTGACCGATTTGTTGGGAGGCATCGGCGCCCGCATCGCGGTGCTCCGAGAAGGCGATTCAGCGGCGCTTCGAACTGCCGTCGAGGAGATCGATCCGGGCGTCGAAGGCGTGTCCGCGGCGTCGAACTCGCGCATGGCCGGCGAATTTGCCGAGCTCGTCGCGCCGCTCACCAGCGGCAACACCAACGTGTCGGTGCGCTATGTGGCGCAGCCGTGGCCCGCAGTGACGGCCGCAGCGGGAATCGTTAGTTGGCATTGGCTCTTCACCCCGGAGCTGCACCGCGGGCTGGAGTTTGCGGAATATCAAGTTTCGGTTTCGGGCTCGGCGCCCGTCATGCCGTTTCTCTCCGTCACGTTCGGCGCCGGGCTGCGCATCACAGGCCAGGCGCTCAACAACGAAGTGCTCGGGCTCGACACGTTCAGTTACTTGAAGACCGTTTACGCGCCGCTGCAAAGAGGCGGCCGCTGGGGCGCGTTCTTCGAGCTTCACGAAGGCGAGATCCTCGAGATTTGCGCGCGCGTCGCGAAGGTTGGCTCGGGGCCGTTCATCGAAGTCGCCTGGGACGTCGTGCGCGGACCGTCGGCGGATCAAGCCCCGATCGCAGCCGCGCGCGTCTTTGGAGCCGCGTGCTGGGAGCTCTTTGAAGCGCCCGGCACCCAGCCGTTCGCGGCGATGGCCTCGTCGAATCTCGCGGCGACCCTCCTGAATCCTCCGGTCGCGTCAGCGGCGGAGGAGCAATCGACCGACTTTGCGCAGCGATTCGCAGACGCGCTCGCCGCTCGCAATCGCGAGGTCGCGCAGCGCGCCCCGTCTGCGTGGACCGCCCCGGCCAGTCCGGCGCTCGCGGGAGCTGCTGAACCGTCGCTGACCAGCGCATACAACGCCCTGCGCGCTTTGCTCACGGCCGCGGCAGTGCTCCCCACGGCCACCACGCTCCGCGCCGACTTGAACGCAGCGCGCATGAAAGCGCCGTCGCTTGCGCCTGTGGAGGCGCCTCCGTCATGGGATGACGTCGCCGTCAAGCTCGGAGCCGTCCCTGCTCCGGCTCCGGGAGGCCCCGCCGCGAGCGCCGCTCCTGTCCCTACGCCGGCCGAGGCGACACGCCTGCTCAAGGAGGGCGGGGCGAGGCTTGCAGCGCTCGATGCTGTGCGAGAAGCCGCCGTCACGTGGCGCAATTCGGTCAGCAGGCTCGACGGTGCCGAAGGCGACCCGCCGACGCTCGCACGTGTCCGCAGTGAGGCGCTCAAAGCCTTGATCGCCGATACTCGATGGCAGTCAAAGACCCTCGTCAGCGCTCTGTCGGGCCCGAGCGAGCCTTCGCTCCGCGAGCTGGGCGACGCGCTTACGCGAGCCGAGTGGTGCTTTGAGTTCCTCGTCGGCAAGAAGCGCCTCGCGGTTTCCAACCGCGATGACGCCCTGAAGTTCAAGGCGCCGGACTTGGCGGCGCTCCGAGCGCTGATGGCGAAGCCAGCGGCGATGCCGGCAGCGGATCACGGGGAGGCGCTTTGGCAACGCGTCGAGTCGTTCGCCGAATGGAACGTGAAGCTTGAAAAATTTTATTTCGGCGGCGTGCTCGCAGAAAATACTGCCAAACTTGCGCAAAAAGCGGAGTTGACGCCCGATTTGCGGCCGACGATCAAAGCGGTTATGAGCTCGGCCTCGGCCCTGGCTGGGGCCGTGATGTCCGGGAAGAGCGAGGTGCCCACCCTCGCGGTCTGGCTGGCGAATCGCAACGACAAGCGCGGCTTCTTATTAGCCACCTTCGGCGGCGACAGCACCGAGACGAAGACGCTCGACGCTGCAGTCGAAAGAGCGGGCAACGAGCTCAACACGTGGACGGGCCAAACGAAGGCGCGTCTCGACGTGCTCACGGCGGTTGCCGACCCTTCGCTCACGGCCGGGGACCTCGACGCGCGCTTGGACGAGATCGACGGGATACTCTACGGGCGCGTTCACCGTCTTCGCGACTTGCGCACAGCAGTCGCGGCGTGGGGGAAAGACAAAGACCCTAAAAAGAGCGACCGAATGCCGACGGTCGTCGAGCGCCTGGAGCTCCCGGTGCTGCGCGAGTTCATCAAGTTCGAAGCGCTGCGTCTGATGGTGCGCGCGAGGAGCGAGCTGGTGCGCGCGCGGGCGGCCTACGACGACTTCCAAGCGCTCGGCGGCGCTCCGCCAGTCGCCCGGCCGCTGCGCTACTTCTACGACGGCGACGCTGCGATCATGGAGTCGACGCTCGAAGCGCCGCTCGCCACTGCCCGCCTGAAGCTCCTTTCGGCGATGGCCGACGTGCAGGGCACGGCGCAGGCGGCGGCGCGCGCAAGCAGCGCGGCGCTCGCGAGCGCGGCGGCGGACATGATGCTCCTGCCCGCCGAAAAGCGCGCAGCGGTCGGCAGGGCGCTGTCGGCTTATCTCGAGGCCACGAGCCCGCGCTACGCCAACGTGGGGCTGGCGCACGCGATTCGTCAGGAGCGGCTACCGGGCGTCGCGATTCCGCACGAAACCACGAGCGAGACGAAGACGACGCGTCAAAAAGTCGAAGACGCCCTACGCGAGCAGATCGGCGCGCTCGAGCTGTCAGACGACGCGGCCGCCTCGATCGTCGGCGCGGTTGTGTCCGACACCAACGCCGAGAGGTTGGCGGCGGAGAGCGCTCGGTTGACGGCGGAGAGCACCGCTCACCTTGGCGCGCGGGCGACGGCTGCGATGGGACTTCACGCGGTGACCAGCGAGGAAATCACCACGGCGATCACCGATACGGTCAAAGAGAAGGTGACTGGAGCTGCGCTTCTCGAGCGGTACGACCAGCGGGTGGCAGACCAGCTGGCCGCGGGTCGAGCCGGCAGCGATGCCCTCTCGCTGCACGAAGATCGCGGCGATGCAGTGCGCGCGCGCCGGGCTGCCGCAGCGGCCGTTACGCCGGTCGATCCCCCTGCCGGGCCGTGACGCGGCTTACTTCGCGCAGAGCTGGTTGTTGAAGTACACGGTCGCCCCGGCGGTGCTCACGCTCGGCACACCCTTGGTGCACGCCGCGGCGTTCGGATCAGAGCAGCAGGTCAAGTCGACTGCGGCGGTATAGAGCGACGGCGGGGTGTCCTGCGTGCACGCGTTGAGCTTGTAGCTCTTGGTGGTGCCCGTGCCGCTGCAGTCGAGTACCCCTGCATACTGCACGAAGCCGAAACTGCCGTCGGCGTTGCAGGCGATCTTGTTGGCCGAGTTGTTGTGCAGCTTGCCGTTGGTGTCGACCGCCTGCCACCCGTGACAATCGGTCGCCGCCATGCCGACCGGCCACAAGTGCGCGCTGTCGCCGCCGCAGCTGCTCGAAGGGCCCGTCTGAAGCTTGACGAGCGGAAAGGTGCAAACGCCGGCCTCGACGGGCTGCCCGAGCGGCGCTCCCGCTGCGTTCGGGCTGGTCGTCGTCGACGAGCACGCGACCATGGTCACCGAAACAAGGAGGGTCGCCGGAACGGTCAGAAACTTTGACAATGCCATGAGAGCATCGCTAGCCCATCCGTTGGGCTCGCGAAAGAACTTTACCTGCGCCGCTGAGCCGCCTTGTTTCTGTTAAAAGCTGCGCGCTCTTGGGCCTTGTTTTGGGCCACTGCAGCGACGGCCCATGCGGGCATCGCCGCGGCCGCGGCCGGTTCGAGCGGGAGCTGGTCGGCGCCAGGGGCGTAAAACGAGATGAGATCCTGCCAGAGCGACTTGCGCGCAGGTGAATCGAAGCCCGGCTGACGCGTAGAGATCAGCGTGAACTCGGTTGCGACAGCGGCGTCCGTTAGCGGCACGCTGCCGACGGATTGCGTGGCGGTGATGGCCGCGCGCAGACGTACCGTCAGGGCTTCGAACTCAAGGAGGCGCAGGTTTCGCGCGACCGCGACCATCGACTCGGAGATGACGGGACTGGCGCGCGCATACTGGTCGCGCTTAGGGAGCGCCGGCATCGCGCTGTCCTGCCAGAAAGCGCTTGCGCGCCCGCCGACGAAGTCGATGACGGCTTCGAGCCGCTGGCGCAGTCCCTGGGGCACGAGGTTCGGTAGACCGCGCACGTTGGGGTTCAGTGCACGCAAGTCGGCTTCGAAGGCCATCGTTCCGAATGCGAGATCGTTGTCGATCAGCTTGATACCCCTGTAGGTGTTGCCGGCCCCCGTGTTGTCGATGAAGACATTTTCGAGGTGGCGGTCGACTTGAGCGCAGACGAAATCGAACCAAGTCGCCGTCACGAGATCCCTCGCGCATTCGGGGGCCGCGAAGAACGCCAGCGAAAATGAGGCGCGACGGTGGGGCATGGCCAGGCCGCCGGCCACGTTGCCTACCTGGTCGAGGCCGAGGTCCTCGGTCTCCCAATCGGCGTAGTGAGCTCTGGCTGCGACGGCCTCTGCTGTGATGTACTTCTTCATCGGCTGCAAGCCACTGGCGCCGCTCATGATGATTCCGCGGCGAAGCTGCGCCTGTCGCATCGCGAAGCCGACTTGCGTGTCGACGACGAGGTGCTCGAGTCCGAGGGCGCGGGCGAGCTCGTAAGTGGCCACCGCCCGACCGTTGAGATTCGGACTGTCTTCGGGCTTCGGAACACCGGACGACAACGCCACAGCGCCCACGCCGAGGTCGTCGTCTTCCTTGAAAAACCACTTCCTCCCGTTCCACGTGAAGCTCGACACTTCGTTGAGCGCGCCCGCCTCCACGGCGCCCTGCTGCGCGCGAAGCGGCTCGAGCATGAAACGCTGCTGCAGCATTTTGGCGAGCTGGGCGGGCGTCTTACCTGCGAACGTGCCGGTCTTGAAAGTCCCGGACGCGAGCACGAGGTCTTTCCACTCGGTCGCCACGCTGTAGTCCCACTCGGGCTTTCGAATGTCGACCTTGCGGACTTCGGTCATGTCGTGGTCGAGGCTGATCGGCCTGACATTGGTGTTCACAAGAAGCCTCAAGTACGAAGCGCGGACGACGTCGAGCTGCGCGCGACTGGCGGCTGACTGGAACGCCGCAGCGAATCCGCCGTGCGCATGGTGGAGCTCCCGCATCTTCGTCAGCTCGCGCCGAGCGTGAGCGGCGTTGAGGTGGTTGAGGCGGAGCTCGAACGCCGCTGCTTCGCTGTGCGCGATGATGCCCGCTTCCCAGCCCAGCGCGATGTCGCGCTCTATGCGCGCGTCTGCTTCGAGCTCTTGTTTGTTTCTCGGCATGGTGGCTCGAACACTATCAGCGCCAGCCAGCGGCGCTCCAAATTCGAAAAACGGTCGCCTCGCAGCCTTCGCGCGTGTTCACACGCCTGAACACGTATGTTCACACGCCTGAACACGTATGTTCATACGCCTGAACACGTATGTTCACACGCCTGAACACGGAGTCGTCACCCCGAGCGGCGTTGACCGCCGCCGCGCTTGCGCGTGGGACGCGGCAGCGAGCGGGGATCGCGCACTGGCTTCTTGGTAGCGACGAAGGCGGCGAGCACGCGCCGGACGTCATCGGCGTGGCGCGCGTGGAGCTTGTCGGTGTCGACGGCGCCCGTGATGAGATCGCGCAGGACCGGGTCTTTCTCGCGGGCGAGGCCGGCGAGCGCGTCGAACATCGGCACGCCGAAGCGCGAGGCCATCGGCTCGACCGCCTTCTGCATGGCCTCGAGCAGCGCCTTGTAGCCCGGGTAGCGGGCGGCAGCGCGCTGGGCGCCCGACGCGAGGTTGAACGCGCTGACGAACAGGCCGCAAGCGCCCGGCGCGTCGCTTACGCGCACGAGCCAGTCGTGGCTCACCAGCGCGCGAAGCACGGCAGCGGCGTGAAAGAAGCCGTCCATCCAGCCTTCGACTTCGATGACGAGCGCGTCGCCCATGCGGCCGCCGAGCTGCGCGAGCGCGAGCGGCACGGCGTCGCGTACGCGAAACCGCAGATCGCCGGCAGCGTCGTGCAGAACAGGCAGCATGTGCCGCCTGCAAGTCTCGTCGCGCGAGGCCCGCGCGCCCGCAGCGATCACGCCGCACACGGGCAGAAACTCCAGCTCGCTGCCGGCGCCGTACGTGCCGCTGCCGCCGCCGGGAGCGTCGTCGGCGCTCAGGCCCGCGAGAAAGTCGATGAGCCCGTCCGCCGCTGCGCCGAGCGTCACGCATTCGGCGGCAAACACTTGCGCGAGGTTGAAGTTGGTGCGCGTGCCAGGCAACCCGGAGCCGCGGCACAGCACGTCGATGAGGGGCTGGCGCTCGCCGCGGACGGCCTTCGCGATGGCGGCGGAGAGCTGGGGAGAGGCTTCGTTCGAGGAGGTTCGTCGCATTCGCAGGTCGCGGGACGCTACCACGATCGCCCGCGCCGCCCTGCGCCTTGCTGCGAAGCGGGCGCGATAGCTTGCCAGGCTGCGCGCTTTGAACC